>JAJRZP010000108.1 GCA_024275195.1 Chloroflexota bacterium
AGGCGGTGGAGGTGTTGGTATCGGGCCAGGAACCGGCTTTGGAGGCGGTGGAGGTGTTGGCATCGGGCCAGGAACCGGGTTAGGATCGGGTGTCGGCTTCGGATCCGGAACCGGCTTAGGATCGGTTGGCGGCTTCGGATCCGGAACCGGCTCAGGATCGGTTGGCGGCTTGAGATCGGGGGCATCTCGTTCTTCGTCGCTGGCACCAATGTTTGGCTTGATATTACCCTTTAAACCTACGTCAGCTTTGGTATCAGTAGTCGATTCCGGCCTGGGATCCTCATTATTCGCACCGACCGCCACTGCAGCAGCAGCAACAGCGGCTGCTGCTAATCTGGCCTGCTTTTGGCGTTGACCAGCGGCACGTAACTTCCGGTTGATTTCTGCTTGGCGGTCAAGAGCTTTTTTAGCCAGGGCCTCCTGTTTCTTTATGTTCTTCGCTAGAGCCTGTTTCTGCTGATTGACCGCTCGTTGCTTCTTGATTTTCGCTCGACGAAGTAGGCTCGCTCTTCGCAGTGCGTCGCCTTGTTGTTTCATAAGTCTCGCCCGACGGCGAAGTAGGCTCGCTTTTCGCAGTGCGTCAGCTCGCTTTTGTAAAGCTTTTTGTCTCAAAACCCTCAGTTCCTGAATTTCGCGGCTGAGGGTATTCTTATTTATCTGCTGCAGGGTTTTTTTCAGGCGAGCACTATCGGCTGCGCTTGGGCCTCTCGGCACCCTGCGTGTGCCTGCTGGCCGTTTAGGTTTACTGGGTGCTGGCGGTTTTGCCGGTCGCGGCTTAACAGCGACTCGAACGTTCTTACTTACTGATTTTTTAACCACTTTTTTTAAGAGAGGTTTAACAACAGCTTTCGTCACAGTTCGACCACCCCCAGCAGGTGATATGAGTTGACTTAGCACTTTAATCGCTTTTAGGCTGTCGTTTAACTTTTTACGTGTGGTGTACTTTGCAGCAGACGGTTTTACAGCGACCGGTTTTGGAGATTTATTTTTACCGGCGAGGGGTGCAGGTGCTGAGCTTGTTTGGGGCTTGCTTACCACATCTCGCTTCCGCTTCTTCGCCCTGGCTTTCGCCTCCGCTGTAGTTTTCCGAGCCCGCTTTCGAGCTTGCGACTGACGAGCAGCGGTGTCGGCGGTGATTCTCACTAGCGGCTGTCCGCCGCCTTCCATGTTGTCGCTCGTCATAAACTTACCTTATCGCTCGTCGGTGGTTCTGAGCCTGTGGGAGACCTGCGGGAGAGCGGGATCATCATCCGACTATTAGCCTCAACCCTCGCTAAAAACGATTTGGTTCTCATTACTATTACCTTTATTTTTTTGCAAGCACTGTGTTGGCAGCCTTAGTTAACCAACGCCGCCAATGCTGCCCATTGCGATGTCGTGATGCGAATTCCGTTAAACTCGATAAAATCGGCCGTGACTGCGAAGACTGGCGTTTGGGCGACATTTGTTACGCGCCGCCGCTCTATAACTGGTCGTTGCTCAAACCGCTGGCTCCCATCCGGATTTTCACCTACTTCGATTAACTCTGTCCGACCAGTATCGAAGCGCTCGACGGCAAGCGCTTTTCCAGGTTGGAAGTAAGGGCCGTAATCGAACGCTATACCGGGCCCGTATCCGCTGTAGGTATCAGCCTCAATCGCTCTCCAACCGTTCTCGAAACCATAATCAGCACCGTTGATTAAGTCGGCCCAAACGTTGGCGGCACGAGTCCCAGTTTTTCCAATATCTGAGACGCCATCAGTTCCAAACAGGATATCTCCGTCAGCCCGAATGTCACCGGCATCTACAAAGAGTGCGTAATTTCCGTTCGTACCTTCGGATGGCGCGTTTTCGATATAAAGTGTTGCTGCATCAGTCGGACTCCCGGAGATGTTCGGCTCGATGAGACCGAGAGTTGCGGCGACCGGGACAGTTCCCGACATCGTCATCGGGTAGCCACCTTCGATCGAGGCCCAAAATGTTCGGATATTTACCGCGGTTGTTAAAGGTGGGCCGTAGACCTTGAACCATGCTCGGCGGCTGGGATTAGGGTTCGCTGTAAAACCCAGAGTAACTGAACCAGCACCGGCATTGACTCCGGAATCAACATTTAAGGCGGCAGCCGTTGAATCGGTTTTAACGTTGAAATCGTAATCACCAGCAGTGTCATTCATCGTGACTCCGCCGTTTTTGAATACTGCACCGCCGTTCACGTCGAATTTCGCCGTAGGCGCATCTGTGCCGATCCCGATACGGTCATTGGATGCATCGAGATAGAAAAGATTTGGGTCTGTATCACCTTCGATCCGGGTGTCAGCGTCATCACCGTCGTCATTTACGACAATGTTTGAGGTGAAAGTTTCGGAATCACCAACCGGGCATGAACCCACCGCGGCCTGGGCGCACTGAGTACCTTGTGTTGCAACAATAGCAAATGCCAGTATCGTGATTGCTGCGATCAAAATTAAGTTGCTGAATACCAATCGCCGGCGATCTACGAACTCCGTAAACATGTCAAACTCCTTTTTATTTAGAAAAACACCAAGCGGGTGTACGGGCAGGTCAACATTCCAAGAAAGACACCGCCGCCGATTGCGATGGATAAAACGAGAATCTGAAAAATATTGCTTTTCATGACGATTCACCCCACTGCTGCGCGCCGTAGGCCGTTACAAACAGCAAGACCCAGAGAATTAGCCACCATATCGGGAGGAAGCCATTGATAGATCCCCAAGCAAGCGGCATGGCAGCACCGAACAGTGCCAGCGGCACGTTACGCATAAACCAGAACATCACCACTGCAAAGAACAAGCCGAAAGAGCCCAGGAATATCGCCCACATCATCGGCCGTGGAGCCGGAATCGAATTTATAGCCGCATCGAACAGTTCATAGCCGAACGCATTCGTGTTTTCTGAGTTGTCAGCAAACGGATCGACAAGGAACGTGCCTCCCAGAATCTCGACCAAAGAATCGGAGTAAGCGGCTCCGGCTGTATCCGATGCGAGTGCGAGAGATGCAACTGTTTTCGTAAGCCCGGCTTGCGATCGGGTAAACGTGTATGTCAGATCCAGATTGTTCGGCCCGTAATCTTGGATCGTACCCGTGTATGTTGGGTCGACGGCGGTTGTCTCAGATACATATCGAGCGTCAAAGCCGTATCTGGAAACCAGTTCACCGGTATCGAAAACGGCGACTTCTCGAATGATTGCTGAATCGAGACCAAGCCCAACATCAAAGAACGTTCCAACAGCAGGTGTGATAGATGGCTCATCAGTATCACAAGCGACCACGTTCACACCATTAGCGTCGATGAATAGATCATTACCCGCGGCGGCGGCGAAGCGGTACGAGAATAGAACGTTCGTATTGGACCAGTTGGAATCCCATGGAATGTCACATGTCGAACTGTTCGCGTACGCTCGCAGTGTTAAGATTGAACTAACATCCGCAACGTCTAATTTGAATCCCTGGTTTGGGAATTGCCAGCGATCAAACAGAGCTGCAGTTTGCAGTGTTGTCTCGGTCAGCTCGAGATCGATGTCAACCTTGAGATTGTCTGTGCCATCGAACAGAGCATCGTAACCGTGCCGGACAATCTCGTTACCTGTAAATTCGATTCCTTGATTCCGTTTCTGCTCCCCATTTCCCATATAGAGTCGGAACGTTCGAGATTCACCGTCTGGCAGATTTGGAACTGTCAACCACCACTTAGAGCTGTCACATCCACAATCCTGAGCGAGTAAGTTCACCTCACTGCCGAATCCGCCTTGGGACGGCTTGATATCCCAAAACCGAGCATCCATTTGTCCGTTATTGATCATTCCCTGGGCAGGAATAGTGAAACTGATCGGATAGTTGGCCAGATCACTACCGGTCGCATTTTCTACAGTGAGATCAAGCCGGAAACAATAGCTTGCCTGAATTACATCTCCCGCGACCGCCGCTGATACTGGGCATTGCTGAGTTCCAGGGGATCCCCACAATACGAATGCGGAGAACAACAGAGCGACTGCCAGCCACGTTTTGCCAGGTAGAACTTTGATCGATTGAATGGTCAAAAGATTCCTCCCACCAGGTTTCCGAGCATCTGTACACCATCACGGGCGACCATGAACATGAGAGGGGCCGCCATCGCCAGCATGAAATAGCGGACCAAGCCAAGCCAACCGTCCATTAGGAAGTCGTAATTCAGAAGCGCTGCGTTTGCCATAAAACCCAACCAGTTGGAGCCTTGTTTCGCCATTTCCCACGCCAAACCGATTGGGTTGGAGCCGCTGCCGATCGTCGGTGTATCTAATCCGACCTCGGTTGGATTGGCGAGGGTGTTGATGAATGATCCGTAAGCGGCCCCACTTGTTCCCGCAGCCGGCTCGGTCGCCATAATGGACAGGGCTCCGAGCATTGCCATCACAGCCCACGGGATCGCAAACGCCGTCATTAGTTTCCAACTCATTGCGGAGCCTTTCTGATGAAGTACCAAGCACCGAGAGTGGCAAACACTGTAATCATCGCCGCGATGACTGAAAATGTTGGAGCTCGCATCCACATCGCCCAGGTGAACGGTGTGAGGAACCCGAATACAGCAAGTGGTTGCGATTTGGTTAGGGCAAACAATAATCCGCCGTACGCGAGAGCGGCAAGGATCGTCCCGCCCAACGCTGTCGTTGGGCCTGAAAGCCCGAGATACTGTTGTCCGACGTTTTCGAGGTCTTGAGTTAAGCCAGAAGCTTCCGCGGTTGCATCTATAGATATTTGGATTTTGGAATCAGATGCTGGTGTGGCTATCGCCGCCGTGATTGAAGATCCGGCGCCTAGTTGGAACGCATCGGGAATAATGCGATCCATAAACGACAGTGCTTCCAGTGCGAATATCTGCCCAGCAGGCGTTATCAGGTTCACACCGTTTACGTATGTATTGTCGCTCTGAAGCCGAGCTGACTCCAAGGCAATCATCGGGCCTGTTGGTCCGGACATCAAAGCACTTAGATCGTTTCTCTGGTCAAGCTCAGTGTTGGCTGCGGCAGACCAAACCGGGTAAACGCAATCATAAGTAGGCGATGTGTAAGTTGTGCTGGATTCGATACAGACCTGCGTGGTTGGATTTCCGAACGTAATCGAATGTCCGGCGTCAACATAAATTCCGGTAAGTGCGTGATCGATACGGTTGAGCGCTACTTGGTCGGTAGGAACACCACCATAGCCTGCGGAATAAAGACTCGCTATCGCTGCGCCAGGGACAAGCGATGTTGGATCTGTCGGGGAGGCTGGATCGGCATCGCATCCATCAGAGTCGTTCAGTTCCAAACACCACGCGTCGGTAGTTGAAGCCAGAGTAGATACTGGCAGCTCGTAACGAATGACGATAAATAGATCATCAGTAGCTACGATGCTGCGAAAAGCATAAGCCTCGTACGCGAAGACCGGTGTAGCAGCCACTGCGGACGCTGTTGATACTGGCATCATCGCCAGAACTAAAAAAAAGAGGATAACCGACTTGAGTTTCACTATTAATCGTCACTCGATCCCTGTACCACAGCTTTTAAGAATCCAAACAGCACTAAATAAAAACTGAGAGCGTAAACGAGCCAGGTGATGACCGGTTCACTAAACTGTTGGGTTTCACCAGCGAGCCAGAATATGGCTATGCCAGCGAGTAGAAGAATTGGGAAAGCCATAGATCATTCCTCTCATTAGTAAAAGGGCCCCAGACGGTGAATCTGGGGCCCTTTGAAGCACCCGGCAGCAACACTACTGCTGTGTGGCTACTTTCCTCGAATCGCCTGGAAAGCGATCAGACCGGCGACGCCGATTCCACCAACTGACGCCACAAGCGGGATCAGGTTGATGATCGACGAAGTCGCTGCGTCGATGCCGGTTGTACCGGCGGCAGTTACCGTCGAGCTGATAATCGTCGGTAGAACTGCCAGGAAAGCTACCAGGACGACCACGGCCATGATGATGGCCTGAATCTTACTAACGTTCATCACGTTCTCCTTTCAGCGAGTGGTTAGAACACGCTGAATGTTTTTGCAACAGCGAATGTCACTATTGCCAGTAGCCCAACCACTAACAAAAGCGGGAGACTTGCTAGGAGTTGGTTCAACGATCCTGAAACGTTCGAATCAACTACAGCGAAGTCCACCGTAAATGTGTAAGCGGTTGAGGCTGACAAACCACCAACCGAAAGGGTTGTGCGGTCCGATGCGTTGAGACTCGATAAAGCGGTCCGATCAGCAGATCCCGGCGAAGTCTCAGTGACGGTCATTGCGGTTGTATTTGGGTACGCGTGCATGGCAGTGAGCGTTACATCGCAGGACATTTCACCGACGCCAGTCGAGCAATTCAACCCAGTTTCCTGAGATGTGTTTGTTCGAACTGTTTCGCTTCGATCAACTATGTCGGGCAGCATCGCTGCGAGGATGGCAAAGCCAAACCCGATCGACAACACTGCACTTAATCCGGTCTTAAGCATGTAGTGAAATTAACACTTTCCTATCAATAATCTACAGGTTTCAGTATACTACGAGTATGCTGAAACAAGTTAGTACGAGCGGTGGTTGCAGTGTTTGGCTACATGGCAGCGCTTATATATCGTCGGCGATGTGACGTAAATGTGACGTGGGTGTGCCCTCTACTAATTGGTCGTCAAGCCGTTTCACATCACATTCAGTGAAAGAAAATTGAAACAGCCGCATCAACCGCAGCGTGACGGTGTGTTGTTGTTGGAAAGGGAAATGAATGGGTCAGTCAGTCCCGGAGCTAGTCGAAATGTCGGCAAGCCTCAACGCAACCAGCGACCACAACCAGGTTAATGAGTCCTACGCGGAGGCGATCAAGCAGATCTTCGTTGATCCTGGTGATTCATTTCTGGACATGTTGCGCCGCGGTCGAATCTATGACGAGCAAGTGCCGCATATGGTCACGATCATCGAGGAAGATATTGAACTCGCTTTAGCGGCGGGCGACAGGCTTCCGCCAACACTTCAGGCTCTCGCCACCTACTCTCCTGGTATAAGAAAGGTTGCATTGGTCGCACTGATACAAAGCGCTGTCGAAGCACGTAACTCTGAAATGGCGTTATCCGGTATAACCGCCGGCGCCGTTCCGGTTATGCAGAACATGGGTAAGAAAGCTGGCCGCTTCGCCCGGAAAATAATCGGCGGTGGTGACTGATGCGATTATTTATCTTCGACACTGATGGTGGATTTCGCCAACCAGATGCGAAACTTCACGCCGCCCAATCCTGGCAAGTTGGCAGTGCTGAAGGATTCGAGGAAGATACCCAAGCGCATGTAATCGCATCAGACATACGCATGTTTGGGCGACTGCCAAATCTATTCCCGCCCAAGCACTACCAGGCGATGGTGTGCGCCGCAACCGAGTTCTATCCATTACGACTTGATCTCGGTCGGAAGGAAAACTACCGCTGTGAGAGGCCAAGTGCAACAGCTCAAGCCCAGCACCTACAAGAAATAAACAAAGTCAATCAATCCGAGTCGAACCGGTCTTCATCTTCGAAGGCTCAGGAAGGCTTAAAAGAACGAATGTTTACGTGGGTGACGCTTGGTCTCGTTTCGCTTTTGATCATACAAGGTCTTCCACTGCTCATCCCGGCGTTTAAGAAAGCGATGGAACAGTAATGGTGGCAATTACAGATCTACAGTGCCCGATCGACGGATGCTTCAAAGTTGGAAAAAGCAAACAAGGGCTCTCCCGTCACATCACTGTCACACATGCTGATCGCGCTGTCGAACCATTGGCTACCCATAAAGATGGTCAAGTTGAAATCAACCTCAACAAATTTCCTGGGAAGGTCCTGTACGAACCGGTTGTCGGCGGTTTCTGGAGCTCGATACTAAAGATGCCGATGGTATGGGGTGTGGTGGTGGTACTCGTGCCGCTTACCTTGCAGTCGGCACTCACAAACCCGGTGAGCGCATTCGGGCTGGCGACCACAATTCCGCTACTTGTACTGACGATGTGGTGGCTCACAGAAGGTAAAAGGTCCACGAAGGTCGGACGGATTAGAAAGCCTCCCGATCCAGACGGTCGAGTACGAATCACATTCGAGTGGTGGCCGTCCGACTTAGCAAAATTGCTACCAGAAGAGGCGAGGCGAACAACTGGCCATGGTTCGATCTATGTGATCGATACGACCGGAGAGAAACCGATAGCATTCACTCCGTTTACCGTTCCCCGGCCAGAGTTTGCTATTCCTGTCAGAGGAGCCATGGCGAACCAGCAGAGCGCTAACGAGCAGTTGAACAAAGTCCGGCGTCAAGGAATTAGCCCAGAGGTCGTCCAGCAAGCCTTCGCTCTCGCCGTGATCGGTGGCCTGATCCTGGCGAATGTCGCGGTAATGGGCCAGCTCGTCGAATTCTTAAATCAATGACCACGGATCCTCTGCCTGCACAAAACATCATCGGTCGAGCTGGTTCGTTGCTCGGCGAAACAATGGTGACGGCAGTTCTCGGCCACAAGCGCCGCGGGAAAACACTCTTAGCTTCCAAGCTATGTCTCGAATACTTTCTCGGTGGTGGCAAGTTGTATCACATGGGGAACTTGAGTTTCGGTGAGAAGATCGACGATATCGGAATGCTGGCGGATCAGAACGCCAGTGCTTTGTTGAATTGCCTTCTTTATCTCGACGAAGCTAAAACTATTTTGAGCAGCCGAAACTCAAACAGCGCTTTCCAGAAACTGATCGGCAACAACATGATGCAGGCCGGTCACCAGGGTCTTTCGATTATCTGGACCTCACAATTCCAAACTGGTATTTCCACGGATCTTCTGGATCAATGCGATTATGCGATTGTTGTAGACCCTCGATCTGGTCGACAACCCTGGCTGCATAAGGATAAGTACAACGCTTCAACCGGCCGACTTAAAAAAGCGAACCTGTGCGCTGGATTCGACAAACGCAATCCGTTCTATGATGAACACGCTGGCCCTGGTCGGTTGCTCGCTTGTGCTGAGTCGAATGAAAAACGGACCATCCTATACAAGACGGTTACGCAGCGAAGTCACCCGTCGGGCCCAGGTATCACTAGGCATAAGACTCTGCACTGCGCGCAGAGATTCTATGGGTTATCAGACACGACGTTCAAGATCGACGCGTTGGCACCGATGCTGATGAACACCGATCAGTTTCGAGCACGGCAGGAGGCGGAGACGATCGTTAAATTTGGAGAGCTGCTCAAAGCTCTCAATGTTCGCGGAATGTCAGAGATCACCCCTGCAGAAATACAGGGGTATATGCAAGGATCGTTTGATCCTCCGATTTATCTCGATATTCGCCAGATCCGCTCATACCTAAAATCAATCGGCGTTCGGAAGGTCGTGCAGCGTGAGGATCGATGGAACCTCGACGCCTGGTCAAAAGCTTAAAGCGCGCCAGATAGTCCCACTTTTCACTGGAGCAACTCTTGCGATAGGAACTTTTCCTTCAATGTGGCCGGTTGTAGATGTGACATTCGCTATGTTGTGCATCGCTGCCTGGATCGTTGGTGTAAGACCACCAAAATGGGCGATATTTCTGGCAATTCCGATTGGGGTTAGCGCATTTTGGAGCCCAGTTCCACTTGAAGGACTATCCACAGCATTTCGGATAATTGTTGTGGCCTTTGCTGCACGATCAATTCTGAATGGGGATCGATCCGATGGTGTTTGGCTATCGCTCGGATTCATTGCTGGATTAGCACTTCAGACGGTCGGATTAGCGATGGTCGGATGGATACATAATCGACCGGCCGGTCTGAGCCTGAATGCTTACGTACTCGGGGAGGCTGGACTAGCCGTATTCATGCTTACTGCATGGCGTCATAATTTTCCTAAAATAGCGGCTGCGGGAACAGCAACAATTTACATCGTTTTATCAGGCACACGATCTACAGTGATAGGCTTGCTCGCTTATGCCGCGGCAACCCGCAATTTCAAAATTATGTTGCCTGCAGCGATGATTTCGGCTCTTTTTGTAGTTTGGGCACTCACAATTGGTGGTACATCTGCTCGAATCACACCGGAAGGACTTAAAGCGTCGATCGATACGCGCCTTGGCAACATTAATGGTGATGAGGAAGCAAGATTGCACGTTCAAAAAGCATTCCCCGGCCGATACGAGTACTCCGAGCCGAAATACAAATTGTTTGGTTACGGTTGGGGGGGATATCTGCCACAGACTGGACTGCAGCGGCCACACAACGTAGCAGCGATGCTAGTTTGGGAACTCGGGCTCCTCGCATTTATACCTTTTGCCGTGATCGCGTGGGCTGTTTGGCGACGCTTGATAACAATTCCGGTACTTATCGGCTGGGCTGTTGTTTGGATGGTGTCTGACGACCTCGCAAGTCGACCAGAAGTTCAATACATGTTTGCGGCGGTAATCCTGTTCGGGATTTTGCAATTCCGAGCACACAAAAGAGGTGGTTCAGTTGGCTACTAATCAATCTGGTGGAGTCGTTGGTATTGGGGTTGTTCTGATTCTGTTTGTGGTTCTCTGGGCCCAAACAGGCGGCTTTAAGTCTCAACCAGTCGCATCGAGCGATGTAACTGTACAAACAACAAATCCGACTGTAAACGACGACCTTGACCGTGGATATTTACCTGGCCACGTTTGGGTAAACCAGACAAGTACATCGGTGTGGATTGCTGTGTCGGTTGCTGATGGCGCTGCTGACTGGAACCAGATCGACTAACATCCCGAATGGTCGACTGAACCGTCGGGCGTCGTGGTATTGCAGAATTTAGCTCCAAAAAGAGCAGCATCAGTGATGGTTGCGCCTGTTAGATCGGCATCTTGGAGTATCACGCCGATGAGACGGGCGTCGGTCAAATCCGCACCAGAGAAATTTGCTCCGGTAAAATCTGTCTGCCGTAGATCCGCACCACTCAAGATAGCGTTCGAAAAATTCGTATTCTTGGCACTAATTCCCGCGAACACCGCTCCTGTCAGATCGCTACCGTTGAACTCTGTCCCATCCACATCCTCGATATCCCAAATACTAAATATAGCTCGATTTCGTACAAATGTTTTTGGGCCAATTTCACCGTTAATAACAACGCCATCCGGAAATACCACATTCTGTATTTTTGCCCATCGAAGCGATCCGCCCGACCATCCAGTCAAGCTTAAATCGAGATCACTCAGGCTGGAGCTCACAAAATTTGCATTCACAATAATTGCGCCCGATAGTTCTACATCAATTAGGCGAGCTCCACTGAAGTCTGTCTCAAAGATGTTTGTATTTGAAAGGTCGGCGTTTTTGAGATTCGCATTCGATAGCCTGGTCCTGGTCAAGTCCTGCCCAGCGAGGTTCGCACCTTCCAGATTCGCCTCGTTCATCCAAATTCCCGCAAGATTGTATTCTGCGAAATCAACACCAGGGAAATTTGCCTTATTCCAACGCTGGTTATTGGAGCCTCGGTCCAGTAAAACTTGGCTTGGTATTTCACGCGCTGGTGAAGTGGCGGGTGGGATTAGATTCGCCGCTGGTGCCGGATCGACTTGGGAGCGCTGAGTTGGGGTAGCGGTAACAGCGACAAAGGTGGTTCCATCTATCACTACATTAACGCCCGCCGGATCTGTGGTGCTGGTACAGGAAATCACGGCGATAATAACGAATGAGAAAAAGGACAGGTAACGCATTGAGATGACTCCTCCGCCCTATTCTATAATGCGAAGAGAGCCCACAGTCTACGAGTGGGTGGGTGCGTGACTACTCGAAACTCGCTGCCGATGGGTCATAATTTTCACCACCGCAAGTTCGGGTTCAGCGCCAACGCTCTTGAGATTAGGAAGCGTCGAAACCATTGATTTCCTTTCCGGCGGAAAGTTTGTTGTTAGCCCAAAAACTCAAAGACGCAAAGCCTCAGAAGATCGGTGATACGTGGGTAGCCGACGAAATCATGATTAAGGTTGGTGGTCAGAAGCATTAGGCGTGTGTAAGGATTAATTCTGACTGTTGTTCGGCAGCTACTTCGACCGTGCCGAAATATATGTAGTGTTCCATAGCTGCATACGATGACCAACCGCCGAGTTCCTTGACGACGTTCAGTGATACACCTTCTCGTACCATTTTGTTAAAACACCACCGTCTGAGGGCATGCGTCCCGAACCGCTTCAGCGGATCTCTACTGGTCAGATTGACGTTGGTTCGAATTCGGTGCATGACAGCCCGAACTAACGTGCTAGTGATCGGATACCCGTCTCCATCGACAAAAGCGGCATCACACGTATCGTTTCGCTCATCGAAATAAGCCTTAAGCACGCGCCTGACCGGTTCATTTACTCCCACCAACCTCTCCTTAGACCCTTTCCCGTACACCTTTGCCCGCGTTCGAATGTTGCCGAGTTGATCTTCAACGTTTTCGCGCTTCAATCGAACGAGTTCGTTGCAACGAACTCCTGTGTGTACAAGAAAATACGTCATAGCCCGATTGCGAGCTGCCTGGCGAGGATTGCGTCCAACACGACCGCTAGCTCGAAGGATTTCATCGATCTGGATGTCACTCGGTGGTTCGATGAATCGCCTTTCGCGGCGAGGACCCTTGATATCAATCCATGGGTTGTATTCTCGCAACCCGAGCAATACCAAATAATCCGCCACAACTTTGAGACGGTTGCGAATAGATCGAATTGTTTCTGGTTGCGGTGCCTCGGTTTTGTTGCGAGCTGGTGTGACCATTCGATATGCGAGATATTCTTCGCATAGATTCGGTGTGATTTCTGTTGGATTCAAATTACGATCGAGATGAAACCAACGCCAGAAGCGAAAGGCCTCTAAAACCACCGTTTTAGTGTGCGC
The DNA here is from genome assembly GCA_024275195.1 of Chloroflexota bacterium. GTDB lineage: Bacteria > Chloroflexota > Dehalococcoidia > Lucifugimonadales > Lucifugimonadaceae > Lucifugimonas. Next base: position 12,784 of record JAJRZP010000108.1, read on the forward strand.
TTCTGATTGACCGTTCGAGGTGACATTCCATCTGGCATAAGTTCTGAGATATTCCAGTTCTGACCAATGATTAATCATGCAGATCCACCCATCGGATTAAGTCGAAATTATGGCGTGAGTGGAAGAAATATCACAGTTAGTGTTATGTGAGTACACGTTATCGTCTGGGTTGAGAAATTGCGAATGGTGTTTACTACACATGAAAATGCGTCTTCTAATTGAATTGCTGTCAAGGAGGAGATCGGCAGTTCGAATCTGCTCGGGATCGCCATAGACGATTTAAGAAGCCCTCAGGCATTTGCCTGGGGGCTTTTTTCTTTGCCCGATATCCGAACCGGGGCTAACCAGCTACTTGTTTCGCTTCGTTCAAAAGATTGATCACCATTCTCTGCATGGCCGGGGATGCATCTCGAGCTGCAGCGAGTAATTGGGGATCAACACCTTCATACACGTTTTCCAGCTGCCAATATCCAGCAGCAATCATCAAGTCCAGCGTCTCAGTTTGTAGTACTTGAGCTAATGCATGAAGCCTCTCACGGCTCGGCATCTCTGTTTTACCAGTCTCAATGTGCCCCACCCATGAGGGTGGAAGGTTGAGAGCTTCAGCTACATCGTTCTGAGACATTCCTAATCTAAGGCGTAATTCTCTAACTCTTTCACCGAGTCGGTTTTCAGGGATTGCTTTCAAAACACTCTCTCTAACCGAATGCCGGCGCCTTTGCTTTATTGCCATATCAACTCCATTTCTGTGGAGCTGGAGGCCCGAGACTTTCCTAGACAAGGGGCGGGTCAGACCGTATCACCTCTATTTATTTGGGATCAAGGATGCCGTAATTGGGTTGACATGTCCATGCTGAATGATTAGAGTCAGCTCTAAGTTATTAGGAGTCATATATGGAGAAAGTCCGATTAGTGCATCGAAAACATTCTCAAGATGCCTATCTTACCTTAACTGAAGTAGCTACGATTTTGAGAGTATCTGAGAAATCAATTCGACGATATTTAGGGCAAGGATTATTCCCGGGCTCTAAGAAAATCGTCGGGAAGTGGCTGATCCCTGCCTCGGCGGTCGACGATCTTCTCGGAAAGACTGTCGCATCATGACGCTGGCCGCTGAAAGATTCTTCCTGTGCGGAGAGACCCGGCGTGGTGGTAGTTTCACGGCCGAGGGAGACGCCGAATTTATCCGCAAGCAACTCGGAATCGCCTGGCGTAAACGAGCGGTTTGCCGTATCACCGACCAGGCCGGTCACAGTGTCGCCGAGATATGGCAGGACATCGACGGTGATTTCGGTCGACGCAACCAATGGGTTTGGTTTTCCGTATCTGAACTGTCGATCGAGGATCTGATTTGATGCTCAGTAGAGACACTTTAATCGCATGTGTAACCGCTCCATCGAGCCGACAGTGCTGCATTCTCCCCGATGCGACCGACTGTGCCGATTCGGCCATCGGTCGATGCTGCCCTGAATGCCCGAACTGGATTCCGTGCCAGATGGCGAAATCTTTCACCGCCCAACAAAAAAGCCACACGGCATCGGGTGGCTCTCTTCGAAATTCTTTATTGCGGGAACTTAGTGCGTAAACACTAAGGTCCCTAGTCCCACCGGGAGGTAAGTCCAAGTGGTCTTGAATAATTCTAACGTACATCTGGAGCCGGTTCACATTGGAATGCGAACACGCGATCTGATAGCGATGGCGGCTCGTGGTGTGAATATCCGCGAACTCCTGCTCGATGAGCTCAGCCCCGATAAGCGGGAGCAATTCAGTGATTGGCCAGGCGGACCATGCATTTCAGGAGAGTTGCGACCGAGCGGCTTGCCAGACGCACACGAACGGTTAGCTGAGCCCTGTGTCGTGTTCACCATCCAATCGATTCTGGGTGCAAACGAAGCCGCGGTGCCAGCGTGATGACCCAGCGAATCACATGCACTGGATCTCTTGATACCGCGAAGCAGGTGATCAATTCTCGCGGTGTCTTCTGGGATTGCGTGGAGTGTGGGCATGAAGTCGATATTGGTTTTGACGGCCAGCAGGTTTTCAGTCTTAGGCACACTCCGAACGGAGCGAAACTCACACGATCCGCTACAAGCGATGGCGGCACGTGGGATTCGATCGGGCTTTTCTACTCCAAAGATTTTGCAGGTCGAGTGGGATTGGCAAGTTGAGTCACGCAGATGAGATCAGAGGAGTCCGAACAATGAGTGGTGGGAATCTAACTACCAACATACGCTGGGGAGATCTGGAGAAACGATGTCGAGACAACTTCCGGCGTTGGAATATCGATGATTTCTTGTTACCAAGTTTCCGTAACTCGGTCGATATTTCAGCCGTCACGATTGAGTTTATGCACAGAGGAGAGTGGCACTCTGCGACCTGTAACCGGTGGCAGAGCGATGCCCGTCGCAATTTCCACGCTTTAGTTCTGGCATTCGAAGCCGTCCGAAAGGCCGATCAAAGAGGAATTGCGGGTGTGTTCGCGGATGTTGCCAGTGCGATTGCACTACCAGCACCTGCAAGTTCGGCACATCAGATTCTGGGTGTGGAAACTTCGGCTACTGAATCCGAAATACGGACTGCATACAGAACTCTCTTGAAACGACACCACCCTGATCACGGTGGCCATCCTGAAGAATTCACCAAGATTCGTGATGCAGGTCGGGCGCTAGGAGTGACTACTTAGTCAAAGACAACATGACGCAGAACAGACTAAAACCAAATGCAGAGTGGCCAGATCTCGCCGATGGAGATTTGGTAATTACAGTCTGCGCCCATCTCTGTAAATGGCGGTTGCGCCGAGGGATTATACACAGCTCAGAAGAGCATCTTCCTATCTATAACGTCCTCTTTGGTGACGGTGACATTGCTGTATTTGACGGAGATCAACTTGTTCTAGCGACGGTGGCGCATTGATCGCCGGAACTGAAAAAAACCTCGGTCACCTTCAGCTATGACCAGATCACCGAACGGACTAGCCCCAAACTTTCCGCCGGAAAGGAAATCGATGGTTTTGACGCTTCCTAATCTCGAGATGGTGGTGAAATTATGACCCAACTTTTAGAGACGGTTGTCGAACGTAAGAACACCGGAAAACTACTGCTCGATCAGGGACTGACCATGGTGCCTTATCGATTCCAGTCGAAGGCACCACAGTACCTTGCACCGGGTCACCCAGGCTGGACCGGCAATCAGGACGATCTCCACACTCGCGCTGAAGTCAACGATGTTGCTACCTGGAACGAGTGGGTCGATTTCGCACCGAACCTGAACGTCGCCATCATGACGGTCGCCCAGGTCGACGCTGATTCACCAGAGGCGATCGCACTCGCTGCAGAACTCGGTGTCAGCCGTAACGAAGCTAACTGGATCATTCAGACACGGCGCGGCTGGAGAGCTCTCTATCAGCCGCCAACCACGGTCCAGGTCTGGAATGTAATCAAAGCCGGTGAAGTGGACCTCGATCTGCTGATCAACTCTCCTGCAGTGGTTCCGCCTTCCGTTCACCCAAAGGGCCATCTTTATCGTTGGGCACCGGAACATTCACCAGCGGACATATCTTTCGAGGATCTCGCCGAGCCTCCTCAGCTGCTGCAGGAGTGGTGGTCCAACCGTTGCCACCAGACAGAACGCTGGCAGAACACCGACAACAAACCACTGATGCAGCCCAGGGGATTCGTCGAAGCGATCCGGGGATCCCTTCAGGCTAACGCTCTCAAGCCGATTCGAGAGAACGCCAAAGGCGAGGCCCTGACGAATTGTCCGTGGCCAGAGAACCACAAACGTGGCGATCGCAGTGGTTCGTTCTCAGTCAATTTCAACATGCAGGTATTCAACTGCCATGTATGCAACGTCGGCGGATCCTTCAGGACGTTGGCAGAGCAACTTCGTATCCCAGTCGACACGGTCGAACGACGACCTGGTGGACGGGTCCGTGTCAACAGTTATGACCAGCAACAGATCGGAGACAACGACCGTGGTTAGTAATGAGCCTCTTGATTTTGAGAAGTCGAAACGGCTGGAGCTCGATGACGCAGAACTGAATGACGGAGAGTTGGTAGCGACTGTCATCCGTTGGGAAGGTGGC
>JAJRZP010000109.1 GCA_024275195.1 Chloroflexota bacterium
ACCTGAAAGCCGTGATACCGGCGGCTGAAGAGGCAAACGTGCGTCTTGCGTTGCACCCCAACGACCCACCGGCTCCGATCAGTCGCGGCAACGGGCAAATCATGAGCACGGTCGAAGGTTGGAAACGACTTGCCGACATCGTGCCAAGTCCGTACAACGGCATCACATTCGACTGTGGAGTCACACGAGAACTGGGGCACGACCCGGTCGAGGTGTGTCGATACTTCGGGGAACGCGACCAGATTAACCACGTCCACTTCCGAAACGTCGTCACCCGCACACCGAACCTCGACTACACAGAGGTCTGGATCGACGAAGGGCAGGTCGATATGTTTGCAGTGATGAGCGAATTGGTCCGACAAAAGTACCCTCGGTTGATCTACCCTGAGCACCCACCTGTAAATGACGCTGACACAGAATTCCCGTTCGCAGGTATATCTTCAACCGCTTACACGGGATTCGCATACACCGTGGGTTACGCGCGGGCGATGATGCAGGCCGCACTTGCCACGCAAGCGGTAGGGAAGTAGGAGATCAGGCAAGTCTGACCCAATTCGGCGATCGAAGGCAGAGGTGAAACCGTCAAGCTCATACGCTCATCACGCGATTCTATGTCGTGAGGCGTAGGGTGACCGCAAAATTGAACGATGACTTCTGAGGGCTGGTCGTCGCAACGACTCTATCGTCCGTTCATACGGGCTTCGCTGATAATCGCCATCGTGCTCGGCTTTTCCACCGGTGCGGCGATACTCATCATGCCCATACTTGGCATGGATCGCAGTCTTACCTGGGTTACGCACGGTCAGTCGCATGGCATCGCTCAGCTATTCGGCTGGGCCGGACTGTTCGTTATGGGCTTCGCTTACCACGTTGTACCTCGATTCTTCAGCAGCTCGATCCGATATCCGTTACCGCAGAAACTCAGCATGTGGCTGGTGATCGCCGGGCTGTTTTTTCGTTTCACAGGCCAGAGTCTTTACAAAACAGCACTTGCCGATCCGCTGGTAGTAATTGGCGGCATCACTCTATTTGCCGGCATGCTCGTGTTCGGATGGACACTGGTCAGCGTCGTCAGGCTATCGTCGAACAGATATGGCCCGGCAGAAATCTGGATACTCAGCGGCATTCTCTGGTCGGTGGTGTCGGGCGCACTCCACCTTGTGATCACACTGCGTATGGCGATCGATAACGCTCCACTGGGCTACGCACCGTGGAACGAAGCTCTCATCTACACGGCTCTGTTCGGGTTTATCTCAAGCTTCATTTTCGGTGTGTCGGCGCGGGCGATCCGTGGATTCCTGCTCCTGAAACCCATGCACGAGCGGGTAAATCGGATTGCACTTGGACTCGTTCAGATCGGACTTGTGTTGCTGATAGCTGGCAGATTTACTGAGCTAGATCAGAGTGTGGTTTCGGCCGGTCTTACCCTGGCGTCTTCAGGCGCCATTCTGTACGTGTTCGCTCTGCGCGTTCTGGAGCCTGCGAGCGGGCCGATTCGGCGGTTCGCGGTTGGCTATGAACGATTCGGCTTGCTCATTCGCGCGGCTTACTTCTGGCTGACCGTAGCTTGCGTGATGCTGATTCTGACAGCCCTCGATTCCGCCGGAGTTACAGATGTCATGCCCGTAGAAGTGTCGCTGCCGGTGATGCACGTGTTCACTCTTGGTTTCGTTACCACGCTAATCTTTGGCGCAGCTTCAAGGTTTATTCCGATTTTCGAAGGTGCCGACATCCGTCATCCGTGGCTGATGGATGCAGCGTTCGTTCTGGTCACGATCAGCGTGGTGCTGAGAGTTGGGTTCGGATTTTCAACGTCTGAGTTGGGTGAGCAAGCTCTGGGTGCTTCGGGCGGAATCGGCTTCCTCGCAATCATCCTGTTCGCCGTTGTGGCGTTTCAGGCCATGACTGCTTCGGCTAGAGCGGCATATGCCAGGAGAGCCGCAGCGTTTGGTCAGATTAAATTTGATGCTGCACGGAAGCCGAAGAGCAGTCCGATCAAACTCCTCTGATTCGAGAATGAGCACCAAAACGATCGAGCGGTGGTCACACAAAGCGGGTATTCGGACGGGCAATAACGCTGCTTGACGGCTGACAGGGCTTGAGGGTTACACCTACTCAGCCATCAGGCGATCAATGTCATCCTGCAATTGCTCAAGATAAAGCGGGTATGGATGCTGTCGGTAGTCCAGAACATCGTTGGCGCCTTCTTCTGAGTACCAGGCAAAATGCCCCGGCGCGCTCTGGTAAATCGCATCTTCGAGATCGACTTCGATCATCCCGAAGTAATCTGCGACGTACTGTGCTCCGGTCATTCGCCATGTCGAACCGCCACTGACATTCACGACCCGAGTCGCACCGTCCAGTTCCGCAGTCACGCCAGCAATAATTGCATTCACAGCATCTTCGCGATGGACAAACTCGATCCTCTGGTCGGGCAGGAACGGCCATTCGGCAGGTGGCTCCTGAAATACCGGTATCGACACGCCAGATATTCGTAACACACAGGAATCGAGTCCTGCGTTGACAACTATCTGCTCGGATTCTGTCTTTGTAGTCGCATAGTTATCATCCGGGTTGTAACTTTGTGAAGTCGCTACTTCACCGTCGTGCGCGGTCACACCGTAGACGCTGACTGACGAACTGAACACGAGTCGGGCGGTGGGGACATGCGCCCTGATTGCATCGACGACGATTTGGGTGCCTACAACATTCACGCGTCGCGCGAGCTCGACCTGTTGATCGGCCACTGGTGGCAGGATAGCCGCGAGATGCACGACAGCGTCTACACCTCTGACGGCTGACCTGACATCACTCGGCGTTGTCAGGTCGCCGGAATGAGTAGAGACGTCGTCTGGTAAAGCCTCAAAGTTTGCCGAGGCCAGATCAAATGCCCGAACTGAGTGTCCTTCGGCTGTAAGCCGGGTGCAGACCAATCGACCCATACTTCCGGCACCGCCAGTAACCAGAACTGTAGCCATTACGTAAGGACTGTTCCCGGTGCATCGGCCTTTGCCTCGATCTCGACGATCAAGGCTTCGACTATGGCGAGATTTACTTCTGACGGGTCGGTGTTCAGCTTCGCCCCGGCCTTTTTTACTTTGTTCGCGAGCGGTACGCCTGCCAGAGACTTGAAGAAGAACTTATCTCTTTGAGCCGTCAGTCGTTCAGCAAGGTCAACTTGCTGTGCATCAGATATGAGCGATATCGCCTCGTCGAGCAGATCTTGTCCTCTTGGCATCGTTCGATAATTCTCCTCAGGTTGTAGTTACTACA
>JAJRZP010000008.1 GCA_024275195.1 Chloroflexota bacterium
GAAGCGGAATCCACTGTCGCTTGCTTGACCATGAACCAACACAACTATTGGCCAGCAACGCTGCGCCGCCGATAAAACCGAAGCCGAACAACGTCAGTAAAGAAGCCGCAGCGCCAGGCGTAAGCGGATTCGCTCTCGATACATCAGAAAACAGCGCGACGCCCAGCACTACAAACATAGTCAATTCAATTGCGATCGCAATAAGCGCAAGAACTCGGACTATGAACTCAGCTACAGAGAGCCTTCGAATAAATCTGATTAACATGAGTATGCGCCTACTTCAGTCCTCAAGGTTCCTGACCTCAGGATAGTCTCATCGGCCAATCACATTCGATACTTCGATAAATAGCAGTGTCGCAGATGCGTTAAATATGACACGGTCCGTGTGGGACATGATCGGAGGGTCGGATCACAGGCAGTCCCATCGGGCACCCCACTGGTAAAACCACCCCACCAGCACCATAATTAACCTTTGCTGTAATCTCAGAACACTCGATTATCCAAATGTCATCCTGAGGCACTCGAAGGACGGCACGTAAGCCAACTGCTTTTTCAATAGCAACTCCCATGCCAACTCCAAAGGTCTACATCGACGGCTCTGCAGGTACGACCGGACTCCGCATACAGGAGCGGTTGGCTAATCGCGACGATATCGATGTCACCGTCCTCTCCTACGACGACCGTCGTGACGTCGAGAAGCGTCGCGCCGCCACGGCAAACGCCGATCTCACCATCCTTTGCCTGCCCGATGACGCAGCTATCGAAGCCGCTAGTTGGGCGAAAGAATCTCAAACGAAGGTCATTGACGCTTCAACTGCCCACCGCGTGAACGACGAATGGGCGTTTGGCCTCCCCGAAATGAGGCCCGACCAGCGCGAAATAATCACGAACGCTCAAAACGTGTCAAATCCCGGCTGCTACCCGACCGGAGTGATCCTCAGCCTTCGCCCACTCATCGAGCAGGAGCTGCTCAGCAAGGACGCACCGATCACAATCCATGCACTCTCCGGCTACTCTGGCGGCGGCAAGAAGCTCATTGCGAAATGGGAAGGCGGACAACCCGAACTCGAAAACCTGCCGTTCGAATCGCCGTACGCCCTGCACACTCAACACAAGCATGTGCCTGAGATGACCAAGCACGTTGGTCTGGCCTACGCGCCACAGTTCATGCCCTCGGTCGGGCCTTTCATCAACGGCATGCGCCTCGAAATACCCCTCCACAAAGCCGTGCTGCCGGAAAATGTAACCGCGACTGACATTTGGGAAGTCCTCGACCAACGCTACGCAAACGAGCGGTTCGTGAAAATCGATTCGCTCGAAAACGCTCTGGCATACGCCGACCCCGCCTTCGACCCACGCTCGACCAACGACACGAATCGTTGCGACATCTCCATCGTCCCGAACGTCCTCGGTCACGTCCTGATCGTCATTCAGATCGACAACCTCGGCAAAGGAGCCTCTGGAGCCGCTGTGCAGAACATGAACCTCATGCTCGGTCTACCGGAAAACGCCGGACTAAAAGCGTAAAGCTCTGCACTCAGTCACTGATGACGAGTCAAACTTGCGTTGATCCCGTCGGAACCCCTGGCAAAGTGTGAGATCTGACTCTGTTCAGTCAGACCCCCAAAGCCTCGACCAGCGACCAATCGCTTGCCAGCGGCGTTTCTCTAACCGCCTGTCGAGCACAAGCCAACCTTGAACCAACGGCCAATACAGTGATTCCGAACCTCCCGCTCAACCAGCGATCCGAACCCCCACCTCGCCCTTACCCGACCTTTCAGAAAAAGTACCACTGGCGTCTGGAAATGTGGTTTAGCCACTCACTTACGTGGGTTCATCGGCTGTGCATACGAAACAGAAACCTGCCTGCCCGTTTCCGTACTAACCTCGGTCTGTGAATACACATAAGGGCCGACATCCTCATCCATATCAGTCTCAGCACGGTCAGCCATGTACGATCTCAACTGGCTCTCAGCATTCTCGCCGGCAAAATGAACCCGACCGCAGCAGCAATGCTCGCTGCCCGCCTCAGGTGAATCTGGAGCGAACCGAGCACCTGGCGTGCACCCGCATACGCACACATATGCCACATCGACGAACTCACCCTCACCGGAAGGATCCTCCGTCGCCGTGAAGGAAATCGGGGCTGTCGGATTCGTGCTTTTCGTAGAGTGTGCCACATCCGAATCGTCGTCTGAGCCAACCGGACCAGAACCCGTCAAAAACGATGCAGGGTCCTTCTCAAACACTTTGTTGCAGCGATCTCCACAAAAGTAATACAGAATGCCAGAGTGCTCCATCGATCCACCCGGCGGAACTCCCTTGTCGACCCTCATACCGCAAACCGGGTCGACGACCGTCGCACCCCGACCGAACAATCGCTTAAGCATCAATCAATTCCTCCATTGCTGATTTCAATTTGAGCCAAACCACCCGCAGCCTAACACCCACCGTTGATCGGCACTTCCCCCTCGGACGGGTGCTAATCGGGGAATACTGTGTGCGATTCTTGAATCGCAAGTGGTTCGACCGCGGTGGTGACTGGACGTTTCGTTGAGCCGCTCCATCGTCTCCTTCATGTACCCTGCGCCCTGAGATTGACCAATCGCGATTTAGAGCAGTGGAGAGAGCATGGGCACAAAGAAGCAGTTAACCCCTGAAGTTACGATTATTGGCTGTGGGACACCGACCCCCTTGCCGGATCGATTTGGATCGTCGTACGTAGTTCAGGTGGGTGATGAAAAACTACTGTTCGATTGCGGACCTGCGACCACCTGGAAACTGGCTAAGGCTGGGATTTCGACAACTGAGATTGACGATGTGTTTTTTACGCATCACCACTTCGATCACGATGCCGATTTTCCTACTTTCATACTGACGCGTTGGGATCAGATGGTTCCCCGCGACAAAACTTTGAACGTCTACGGGCCGAAACTCACCGAGGAATTTACCAACGGGATTCTTGATGAGGACACCGGCCTGTTTCGGCACGATTGGAAGGCTCGCGTACATCACCCTGCCTCACAGATAACGTTTCAGGATCGAGGCGGTGAGCTTCCTCGGAGCAAGCCTGACGTCGACCCGCACAACATGGGACCGGGACTGATCAAGTCGGGTTCGAGTTGGGAAGTCACCGCGGCCCCGGCAGATCATGTCCAGCCGTATCTCGATTCGCTGGCATACAGGATTGATACTCCAGACGGATCGGTCGTGCTGACCGGTGATACCGCTCCCTGTGACACCGTGACCGATCTTGCCCGTGGCGCTGATGTGTTGATGATGATGTGCTGGGAATCGCATGACAGGATGGACGGCAACGAGCACTCGATTGCCTCGTCATCGATTCTGGGTGCGGCTGAGACTGCGGCCGAGGCCGGGGTGAAGCAGCTTGTGATGGTCCACATCGGGTCGCGGCTGACGACCGCTGAGATGAAGGGGCCACGTGAAATCGAGGCACAGCAGGCGTGGAATGGCGAGCTGATCTGGGGTGATGAGATGATGAAGGTTCCATGGCCGACCGGGTGACATGGTCGCGTTTTCTGCGATACCGGTTTGGGTTGCTTGAGTCGCTTAATGATGCCACTGGATATCAGAGAGGGTCAGCCTACCCTGAGCAGAGTCGAAGAAGTGGCAATCCTGCTGTAAGCCCGTGGTTCGATACAACGTCGTCAACCAGAAAGAACGGCTCTTACCCAGGTCTCTCGGCCCCGATGGCTTCGCACGGGACGCGAACAGAAATACCATTCACAATTTAATCTCGACTATTCTTCACTCATGACTAGATCCGATAAAAAATACCCGAATTCTTCCCCTCTCGAAATTGTTGTGGAGAGCGATCTTGAGATGGTCACTCGTGATGGCGTGACGCTGCGTGCTGACGTTTATCACCCGGTCGGGAGTAAAAAGTATCCGGCGCTGGTTTGTCGGACGCCGTATCAGAAACTGACTGCTCGATACGTCAAGACCGCTACCGACCTTGCAGCACGCGGATACTGTGTCGTGATGCAGGATTTCAGAGGTCGATACGCTTCTGATGGCGACTACGAGTGGATGTGGCGAGAACGCGGGGCAACCCACGACACATTCGATGGTTACGACACGATCGAGTGGGCGGCAAGGCTTGAGTGGAGCGATGGCCGGGTTGGAACATGGGGACACTCGAATGCAAGCTGGGCGATATGGATGATGCTCGATTCGCAGCCTCC
>JAJRZP010000110.1 GCA_024275195.1 Chloroflexota bacterium
GATTCCAACGCCAAACACATCGCGCTCAGTCGGACCTGCTGCGATAGCAGCCCTGATCTTCTCAACCGAGTAGATCGTAACGTGCGGGTCGAGCTTGCCCGATACAACCACGAACTTTCCGTCAGGTGTTACCGACGAACCGTGAGGACTCTTCGGCTCCGGTGCAAAGTACAGTATGCCCTCGGCATTTGCTGTCTCGAGCGAGATCAGCGGCATGCCATTGATCACTTTCGTCTTGCCAGCGTTCGCTACAGCGATTGCTTTGTCGATGTCGAAGATGTGGAGATAGTCCATGTCCGCCTGAGAAACTCCAGCTTCGAATGGCGGGTCGCCGTCTTCGATACCACCAGTGGCCATTTCAGAGTTAAACGAGCCACAGAAGACAAGACCAGTGCTGGCTTTTTTACCGGAGTCACACAGATCCTGCCAGTAGGGTGGAGTTTCGATAGCGAACGATTCTTCAGGGACTATCCGACCGGTTTCACGGTTGAACTTCCACATCGTGAATGTACTGCGCCACTCTTCTTGATAGTTGTCGATCGATGAGTAGGAGCCATCAAGTGGAGCAGGGAACTGGCCACCCTCGATGACCCACTCGGTGTCGGGTGTGACAAACGTCGCACCGTGGTTCGAGTTCGTAAGTGGATTCTTGACTATCTGTTTGGTCTCGAAATCTCTGAGATCGATGACCGCGATTCGGCCATTTGCCTTCTCGTTGATGAAGAGCCATTCTCCGTCATACTCACCTTCAGTTTCCGACAGGGCTGGGTGGTGAGTATCGCCCCATGTTAGTTCCTGACCGTTCGGTAGGTTTCCACCGTCGAGAATATCGCTCGAGCCAGAAGCATCTCCAACTGCCCAGCCTTGCCAGGGTTCTGGTGTAAACACTCCAATCACTTTCAGCAAGCGCATCGAAGGTATTCCGATTACCAGTACCTGCCCGGAGTGACCGCCCGAGGCGAACTGGATGTATTCATCCCTGCCGCCCGATGGCACAAATGTCTTTACCGCTGCTTCAATGTCGGCTTCTGTCAAACCACGTTCCGCCGCGATCGCACTAACACTGCTGGATATCTGGCTACCTGAGCCAGATGATGACGGGCTAACCGTCGGGTCTTCTTCACTTGTGCAAGCGGCTGCGGCAAATAGCAGTACTAGAGCCATGAGAGAGACCACCACAAACAGAAGATTTCTATGCCCTCTGTGTGCTGGTGCACCCGTTTCTGATCCGTTCATTTAACTCCCCCTGAGTTACTCGGATATTGGTGCGGCAACGCTGCTTGGGGGATCACCAGCCAATTCCACCAAAATTGCCGCTGGACTAATCCTCCAGCGCGGCTGCGTGAAATAAATCACGTGCTCCATGAGGAATTCAAGAAGATCAGAGCAGTAAAGCGAGTTTTGGGCGGGTCGCTGGAAAATTCGGCGCAGCACTCGCGCCAAAATGAGATCAGCAATAACCTAACTTACAGGCCAGTATCGCCAAAACGCAGAATCCTCATACGGCAGACAACAACGAACAGATTCATACCTTTGCAGTACGCGCCTGCTGCAGCACTCACGAATCGACTCCTATTTGTAGTTCCCACGTAGGTTGTTAAGATTTACTCATGGTTAGATCTGGAAAAATCGCTCCTGCGCTACTGTTGTTGGCCGCCGTAGTAACAGTGGCGTACGGCATTTCAACCGTTGTGGGTGCGGGGAATAGCGTGAGCGGGCAGGTCATCGCCGTGGAATCGGCATCGGTGACAGTCATTCAAAGCCTCACTCTGGAGGATGATTCGGGGAAGCGGTGGACGTTTCAGGGTTCAGGAGCGTTCACAGGATTCACACCCTCGCACCTGCTGGAACACCGTGCGCTACAGGAGACCGTGACTGTCAAGTACGAGGTACTGGACTCCGGCGATCTGGTGATCCTTGAAATGTCAGATTAGGCATCATCGAGAATGGGCAGGAGATACCCTTCGATCTCCTCGAGGGTTACGAACGATTCGAACCTGCCAGCCACTATGCCGTCGCCATCAACTACGAAAGTCCACGGCTCGGTGTAGAACTCCCATTCGAATATGATCGGTGTTTCAATGCCAATCGAAGGGTCGCCGGCATCAAGCATCTCTTCCGGATTGTCGAATATCTCGACATGAATGAAATTTGCCCGGCCTTTGTATTTTTCGTCTAACTCCGAGAGAACGTCCGTCTGCGGTCCGCACGTCCCCGTTTGACAGTAAGCAGGTGTGGAAAACGAGATGACCGTCGGCATTCCGGTTGCAACAGCATCATCGAAGCTGATCGAATACAGATCTGGGTCAGGCACAGGTGCGCTCGTGATAGATCTGAGGTTTCCATCCTCGGGTCTTATCTTGGTGGCGGTCAGCGGTACAGGGTCGCCAATATTCGGGGCATCGGTTGCAGATTTGACCAGAACACCGCTGACAGCCGGAAGAATCGAATCGTCGTTGCGAACGCGGACTTTGATGCTCCAGAGGCCGACATCATCAAAGTTCATGGTCGCCGTGTATACCCCTGAGCGGACTGGCCAGACTCTCCACGTAAGATCGTCAACCACTAGCGGTTCATCAGAGTTTGGCGCGGTGTACGTGACTTCGAGCCTTGCGGCCTGATCGTCGAAACTGGTTCCATCAATCATCCGAATATTAAGCGGGATTCTTGCTGTGCCAAGACCTATATCTGATGTAGAGGCGAATACGACCAGCGCGTCAGGCTCCGATTCGTCGCCTAGCTCAGTTGCCGCAGCGCAACCGAGTATGACGATCGCAAGCAGGGATATAAGTAGAGCAGAGACGGCTGAACCTCTTGTCAATGTCATTGATACCTCGTAGGAACCAGATGTGAGCACGATAGAAAGTGCGTCGACACAGTTTATCGATGATGCCTGTCGATTGCGGTAAACGTAACCTGTTGAGTTTTGGGTTCCGATTAAGCAAATCGTGTCAGTTGAGATCATCGATGAACGGCCAATCCTTGTTGATGCCGAGGTAACATTTCTTCTCTGAAACTCGCGTTCGGCGAGTCCGACAGCACTTTTGATCAGGATCCCAAATGGCAGTCCCAACAAACGACCCAATTATCGTCGCTCCCACGAACATACCTTTCAGAGCTGATGAGTCGCTGGATCTCGATGCACTGGCTCGAAACATCGATAAATTTTCAAGCACTGCACTCTCGGGTTTTGTGGTTGGGAGTTACGGCGGTGAAGAATTTCACATGGGTGAATCTGAGAAGGTCTCTGCAATTAAGACTGTTGTTCAAGCGCACACCGATCGAAAGTTCGTGATCGCCGGAATCGACGCTCTCTCTCCGACAGAGGCCGTTCGTCTTTCGCAGTTATATGCCGATGTGGGTGCTGACATGGTTCGAGTACGAATCCCACCGGGCGCCGGAAAAGGAAACACTGCATCGATTCAGGATTACTTCGAACAGGTAACCGAGGGAAGCCCGGTTCCGGTCGTGATCATTCATCAGCCGAAGACGGCAATGACCGTTGATGTGACTCCCGATGAACTTCATGACATTACTTCTTTCGACAACGTTTTCGCATACATCATGTCGCTCAACTACCGTTACGAGTGCTGTATGCCCCCGTTTGTCGCTGATGATGTGAAGCTGTGGACCTGTAACGGTACGTTGCTGATGCCGGGCGGAATGATCGGCGCGGTCGGAGCATGCCTGCTATGCGCCAACTGGGGTCCCCATATCGCTCGTGACATTATTCAAGCGTGCCTTGACGGTCGATACGGTGAAGCCCGGCAGCTTCAGCAACGAATCAACCATCTGGACTTCCTCGGTATGTCGTGGGGAGTCGCCGTTCAGAAAGCAGGATTAAACCTGCTTGGGTATGAGGGCACGGTTCCTCGGAAGCCGAACCTTCCCCTGTCCGAC
>JAJRZP010000111.1 GCA_024275195.1 Chloroflexota bacterium
TACGGCGGGTCAACATAGATGCACTGAACTTTGCCACGCAACCCTTCACGTTCTGCGAGAGACGACATTACCTGCAAGCTATCACCCAATATCATTCGATTGGTCCAGCTTGCGTCATGTTGGTAGAACTCTGTCTTTTCAGCTCCCTCTGGAATACCGTTGAAATCAGCGAACATGTCTATTTGATGATCGTCTGATTCTTCGGACTGGTTGGTCTTTCGCATCAGATCATCGATAAGAACTTTGGGGTGAACTTTTTCCTGTATGTAGATCGGTGGTGCCTGAACTTCAAGATCTACCGGATTCCCCAAGTTCTTTCCACGCCAAACCAACTGCGGGTCAAGGTCAGGGTTCCGTCGTTCGTAAGCAACGAGAATCGGATCCTGTTCTTCATCGCGCATCACAGACTGGTGCTCGGCAGTAGGAATGTTCTTCCGTGTGTCTACATCGTGCTTGAAAGATTCAACTTTTTTCTTAGTGCCTTTACGAGCGGACCTGACCATGCGGATGAGCTCCTAATTAGCAGGTTGTGCGGTGAGTGAGTCGATCAATTGATCGAACTCAGCTTGTGTTTCGTATACGTCAGTGAATTCGGCAAACGCCCATCTACCGTACGTTCCCAGATGATTTACCCCGGGAACCCAGTACGTGTCCATTGTTTGTTTTTTGACCTTGGCATCGTCGGCCCTATATCCCTTGATTTCAACAACCAGATTGAGCAAGTCATCATGGCCGTCGTCTATCTGGACGATGAAGTCCGGAATGTAAGTTCGATTCAGAGATCCGTACCTATACGGAACTTCGAACCCGAGGTTGTGATTCTTCACGTACGAGACGACCTTTGGGTGGGTCTCAGCGACCCGACAGAATTCAGCTTCCCAGTCGCTGTCTAGCACAACCCAGTTGACGTGGCACTTGCCACCGGTCTTCGTTTCCCATCTGCCTTCTTTGGACGTACTGAAATTGACGTTGGCGGTTGATCCGGTTGGGTTGTATGGATCGAGCATCGCCTTTACCGGACGACTCTTGTTCGTCGAACTCGTAATTCCGGCAGTTATCTTCTCGCACGCCATATTGGCTAATTCCTGAAATAGCAACTGTGCAGGATAGGTCTGTCCTCGGCATACGAGATACTCGTCTAGCCAATGACGAGTAATCCTTTTTAGCTGAGCAAAAAGACTTAGTTTTGGATCACCGTTTTGATCTCTCCATTGCGGCATCATCAACAAGTGGTGAGTCAGGTTATATAAAATTGTCGATCTCCTGATGTCCTTGGTGGATTCGAGAGTGAGATCTATCGATTTACCGATTATTCCCGCGTTGCTCGTTATCGAAGGACCGACCAAATCGGGTGTGAGAATAAGCTTCGAATCGTCATTGAACACTGCGGCTAGTCGATCTTCAGGCATTTCGATGCGATACCCCGACACACGTGGGAATTTGATTTCCCTATGATCGAAATCAGGTCGCATCGCCTTTACTTGATAAGTGTGCTTCGGGCGCTTTGCTTTAGCGATGACTGGTCGCGCTGTGAAGTCGAAAGGAATACCGAGGATATCCGCGTACTCAACGTCGAACAGCCCGTCATCGTTTAGCTCGTACGACTGTCGTCTCAGTGCACGGCCTACCACCTGCTCGCAGAGTAATTGGGTACCGAAAGCTCGAATACCAAGGATGTGCGTGACCGTGTTCGCATCCCAACCTTCGGTCAGCATTGCCACGGAAACCACACAACGAATCGATTCACCAACGGTCCCTTCTTTACCGACCGTGTTCATCACTTCGCGCAGAAGATCTTGATCAGTAATATTCTCAGCCCGTTGAACATCATTTGTACGGCTAATCAATTCCTTTTTGAACTGCTCGATCGGTCCTGCTGCCATTGCACGGAAATTCTTATCTAGAGCATCTCCTGATTCCAACTGTTTACTATCGATCAGGATAGTTCGCGGCAGGGCAAACGGATTACCGTTTTCGTCGCTGTTTCTAAATAGCTCTAACCGACCAGCAACAGGAGTCGTCGTGCCGTCCTCGTCGTGACGATCGAATCCAGAAACATAGTCGTACACCAGCTTTGACGTTGACGTGTTGTTGCAGACGATGATGAAACTCGGCGGGACCGGGATTCCTGCATCCTGCCAATCGTCATAAACACTCTTGTAATGACCGTATAGAGCCGTTAATGCTGTCTGGAGTTGGAGTGGAATACTCAAAGGATCGAGTTCTCCGCTCTTGCCGCGCCCCTTGCGGGGCATATCGCTACGAATGTGCTCCCAGATATTTCGGAACATCGGCATGTCGTTGCCTGGGATGTTTTCTGAAACCGGAACTCTTGGCAGCTTCACGATGCCTGACTCGATAGCGTCCATCAGCGAGAAATCGCTCATCGTCCATGGGAACAACGTCCCCTCGGCGTATCCCGACCCACTGAGGAAAAACGGTGTTGCTGAGAGATCAATAACGCGCTTGATGCCGATCTTCTTGTTTACAGATTCAAGACCGGTTATCCAGACGCGGGCAGCTTCATTGTTCTTTTCGGCTTCCTTGCGATCATCGCCCTTGAGCGCCACATCATCTTCTTCGCTGGGCTTTTCTCTGTAGCAGTGATGAGCTTCATCGTTCATCACCATCACGTTTTTCATCCCCATGAGGTTGGGCATGACCCGCTGCATCATTTGCCCTTCGGTTTCGAGTGTGCTTAACGCCGGACCTCGACCCTGAAGCAGAGATCGACCGCCTTTCGAGATTTCCATTCGTTCCCGCAGCTGGAATGCGTGATAGTTGGTGATGACAATTTCGGCCCGAAGCAGATCTTGCCGCATATCACTGGGAACAAGATCGAGGCGGTCGTAGTAATTGTTCAGATCATTGGGTAGAAGAACTTGGAGGCGATCCCTGATTGTTATTCCAGGAGTGACAATCAGGAACCCTTTGGTGTAGTTTTTACTGGTTGGGCGACGGACCGCATTGACCGTTTGCCAGGCAATCAGCATCGCCATGATTGTTGTCTTGCCTGCGCCAGTTGCGAGCTTGAGTGCTAGACGGGAAAGTTCTGAGCCAGTGTCTTTATTGGCCACATCGAGATAGTTGAGGGCTCTTTTTCCTCCTGGACCTGGAGCTTTCGACGCGACTTCAGTGAGCCAGATAACGGTTTCGACGGCTTCGACTTGGCAGAAGAATGGCCTGATGGCAGTGTTTCGATCCGATCTCCAGTACTCCAGCAGCCGAGCAGTTTCAGGGGTTACTTGCCAGTTGTTCGGATTGGGGTCACTGCGCCATCGGTCTACTTCGGCTCGGATTTGGTTTATGTTCGATGTGGCTTCGTATTGCTGATTCTTGGATGAGAGATCTTCGCCTTCGTCAAAGACCATCTTCTGCTGATTAGCCACCGCACGTTTGCGTTTCTTTGGTTTTGGAATCGGGGTAATGAAATCGGCACTACGGCGCTGTACAACGACTTTTTGAGTCGGTTGGCCGTCATCGTCTAGCTCCCAGTGTTTGGCGGGAATCTCGTACGGAGAATTGAGTATGGGTCGCTCAAAGAATTGATCGCTCAGAATATTGCTCCAAGATAGGCGAATTCTGTGTTCAGTAGACCGAATATAGTCCATGGCGAGAGGATGCCGGTGGGACATGATGGACTATACCGGGTTTTGCTGGTGTGAACAGCTTTGGACATGGCGTGTAAATGGGTTTTCCGGTCACCCTGATGAGGTGACCTATGCTCAGTTGTGATTGTGATGCCGACGTTTTCGTTTGTCGTTAAGTCGATTGACTGGGTCTGAAACGGCCAGATGTGACGCGAATGTGATCGGTCAACTACGTCTTGATTTGACCGATATTGACCGGTTGACCGATGATTCTTGATCTCGAATTGTTCGGCGTTGAATGTACGCCTGCGTTACTCATACCCTGTCCACATCTATCAAATAACTAGGGATGTGGATATGAACACGAATCAATACAGACTGGCGATAGCTGCTGGAGCCGCTGGAATAGTTTTGTGGCAATCAGTGAGCGATAACACCAAACAGGGCATTTTCAGTTTCTTAAGCCAACTTCCAGCAGCGATCGAAGAAGCTGAACGTCGTCGCATTCTCGCTTACTCTCAGGCCCAGATCACTCCTGTAATTCCTGAGTTGTCAACAGATTTGCTAGACGAGCAGTCAATTGCTGAAATCCTTTCGGATTTGAGATATCTAGCAAGTCCCACTGCTATTGAAAAGCCTGCACTTGAATTTCTGACTGAAACGTTCTCGGCTGAATCCACAATCGATCCCGAGACCGATTGGCAAAAGGTTGTGCCTCATCCTTCAGCGGTTCTAATTCTTGGGAAGAAGGGTAGTGGTAAATCTGCACTTGCTTATCGCTTGCTGGAGCTATTCCGATTCAGGGCTGATGCTTACGCTGTTGGTTTACCAAAACAGGCCGTTAGTGTGCTGCCAAGCTGGATTGGGTACGTCGATTCGCTCAAGGATTTGCCACTCGGATCTACAGCTGTAGTGGATGAAGCACATCTCCGGTACAACTCTCGTACTAGCCATACGAACGCCTCCAGATCGATATCAGAGGCATTGAATCTCTGTCGACAGCGCGGCCAAACGATCATCGTGGTCAGCCAAGAAGCACGGCAAATTGACAAAAATATTGCAAGTTCTACAGATGTAATCATTTTCAAAGAACCCGCAATGCTCCAGATCGAATTCGAACGACGTGAACTGCGGACCATCGCGGAAGATGCGGTTTCGGGATTTCGATCTGTCAAAGGCTCCAAACAGGCTTGGAGCTATGTTTATGCTCCGAGTGCCGATCATGTCGGAATGCTCGAAAACACGAAGCCGAGTTTCTGGAGTGAAGAACTGAGCCGAGCCTTTGCTTTCGGAACAGATACAGCTACGAATCGATTAGCACCTAAGGCGACAATCGAGGAGAAGCGAGAGCGTGCGAACGAACTCAGGGCTGCTGGACATTCCTACGGTGAAATCGCCCAAGCCCTCGGCGTCTCGAAGGCAACGGCTGTGAACTACGTGAAGGGTTACCGGTACCGCTAAATATCGCTTTGACTATCTTGTAGATGCCATAGCCAACGATGACTTTGCCAGCAACCGATCGTGCTGTAGTTCGGTTCGATACAGGCAAGTTCTGAGCCATCGACGCTTGATCATTCGGCTGTATGAGAAATTCTCTTGCCCATTGTGGGAAGTCACCTGGCTGGGCTTGTCCCATACGAATCAACCTTTCGGGTAGGTCAGGGTCCCTCTGGTTCCACCATCGAACTGTACGATCGGGGACTTCGCCGTATCCCATATCTTGCATCTTGTAGTCAACAGCCCCCGTTGAAATAGCTCCATTCTTAGCACCCCGGTTGCCCAATATGCGGAGCGCTCGTTCAAACGGGGGAGTCCCGAAACTCCGGGGTTGTGCCATTCGAGCGATTGGCGGTTTATTTTGTCGCCGCATTGTTGCCACCGTTGCTGTTTTTCCTGTGGAATTCTTGGTTTATCGACCGTCCTAATCAGAGTTTAGGGCATACCCCTCACAGGAATCTAGACCTTGACACAAGACCACTCTGTCGGATCTATCAACGATCCGCAGTTATCGAATCAATGCGCCGGAAGTGTTGAAGCGGCACGATCTGAATTCCATCAGATAGGGGGCGGTGCGACTCCGACCCCGGCGCTCCATTCGATACGGATAGCTCCGATCAAGTTCAATGTTGCGAAAAGGGTTCTGGTTAAACACCACTATCTGCACTCAATGCCTGGTGGCACACAGTCATCCCTTGGAGCCTTCGTTGAAGACCGATTACTGGGTGTTCTAACTCTGGGTGTTGGGCCAAGCAACGCACATCGACTTGTTGAAAAAGCAGCACCAACTGATTGTGTGACCCTGACTCGATTGTGGCTGTCAGACGAACTTCCTAAGAACAGCGAAAGCCGTGTTCTAGGTATTGCTCTCAGGAGTTTAGGTTCAGCAACAAGCTTCAAGTTCGTGGCGACCTACGCCGATCCGAATGTTGAGCATGTCGGCACGATCTACCAGGCGACGAACTGGATCTACATCGGTGAATCGCAGGCGATGCCTCTTCTTGATTTCGGTGATGGTGTTGGAAGACACACGAGATCAGTTGCCCGTAAATACGGAACTCACAGCCTGAAGTATTTACGAAAACATGGCTTGACCGTGAAGAAGATTCCGCAAGCCCGGAAACATCGCTACATCTACTTCTTAGACAGAACGTGGCGAAACCGACTAAAGCCAGAACAGCTCCAATATCCGAAGAAAGAGGATCGAAATGCAACTGACTGAAATCGATGTTCGATCGATCAGGGAACCAAATTGGAATCCCAATCAAATAGATCCCGAAATGAGAAACAGACTTCGTGCTTCTATACAGAAATTCGAACTTGTTGAACCGCTGGTAGTTCGAGAGATCAGCCCGCACAAGTACGAGACTGTTGGTGGTGCTCAACGTCTGTCCGTGATCAAAGAACTCGGATTCAAAACAGTCGATTGTGTGGTGATCACGGCTACCGATGCTGAAGCAAGGTTGCTTGCTCAGGCACTGAACCGAATTTCGGGAACAGACGATCCCGTAAAACGACAAGCGTCACTTGAATTGATCCTGAAAAAGATTCCAAAAGGTGAAGTCCTAGAGCTTCTGCCGGATGCAGCCAACTCCATCGGGCTGGCGATCTCGTTCACACCTTCTTCGTTGATCGAACATTTCGAACAACTCGAAGTTTCACGAAAAGCGAAACTTAATCATTTTTCAGCGCAACTGATCGACGAACAACTACCGATTGTTCA
>JAJRZP010000112.1 GCA_024275195.1 Chloroflexota bacterium
TAGGTCATAGTGGCAGCGAACATGCCCCTCTCCACCTTGTCTGTGGACGGATTCTGCTCTGTACGTCCAGACAAACGAGGAGTGCCTGCTTCCATCGTGCTGTCAGAATGAATCGCACATGCAGGTGGTTGCCACAAGCGGATATTGGGGACTAACCCCCCCGGTTCAAGTGCGAGCAGGCTCCATGTTTTGAACCTAAGAGGTATGAAACAGACGTGTAGACGTGGGTTCAATACCCGAGTAGTTTTACCTGCGCTGAGTACGTCAGAACCAGATGGGTGCCAGCCCCAAAAGCGAATAGGAAAGTTTTGTTTTGAAGCCCACTAACGGCGATGTTCTATTTGAGCGGGACGGGCATCTTGCGCTCATCACGCTGAATCGTCCTCAGGCGATGAACTCGATGAACCCAACGCTAAATGCCGACCTGCGAGAAGCATTCGAAGAGGTTCGAGACAACGATTCGATCTGGGCAGCGATACTGACAGGGTCGGGCGATCGTGCTTTTTCGGCGGGAGCCGACCTCAAGTGGCGTTCAGAGAACGAAGACAAAGTACTCGATCCTGCGGAGAGTACGCCCGAGAAGGTACTCTCGGCGGAGTTCGGCTGCTGGAAGCCGGTCATAGCTGCTGTCAATGGATATGCGGGCGGTGGCGGACTGGAGTTGGCGATTGCTTGCGATTTGATCGTCGCAGCCGAGCGTTCCCTTTTCGGCTTGCCCGAACCCCGGCGCGGTCTGATGGCCGATGCAGGTGGAGTCCACGGACTTTCTCGCCAGATTCCGTCGAAACTGGCGATGGAGTTGATCCTGACCGGGCAGTTCATCGACGCCAAACGTGCTGCTGAGATCGGTCTGGTCAATCGAGTGGTTGAGAATGATGACCTGTTACCTGAGGCCCGAAAAATTGCAGATGGAATTATGGAGTGTTCGCCGAAAGCCGTTCAGGCGGCGAAGCAGGCAGTGGTTCTGGGGAGTTCGCTCAGCTTTGAGGACGCGATGACTACAGAGTTTTCCCTGTTCACGCGACTGAAAGAATCTGGTGACTTCACGGAGGGTCCCAGAGCATTCTCCGAGAAGCGAGCGCCACGATGGGAAGGTGCCTGACAATGGCAAACGAGTCAGGTGTACGAAGAGCGTTGAGCGATATCCGTGTTGTCGATTTCACGCAGGTGATCTTCGGCCCATCCTGCACAGCACAACTTGCCGACCACGGAGCCGAGGTAATCAAGATAGAGCGACCCGGTATTGGCGATCTGTCACGCCAGTTTGGCCCCTATGTCGACGGCGAGAGCATGCCGTATGCCAGCCTCAACCGGAACAAGAAAAGCCTGGCGATAGACCTGAAGTCCGAGGAAGGGTTAAAGGCTGTTTACAGGCTTATCGATTCGGCCGATGTGGTTGTCAGCAATTTTCGTCAGGGCGTGATGGAAACGCTGGGACTGGGCTGGGATGAAGTTCACAGACGAAACCCACGAGTGATCTATGCAAGCGGGTCGGGCTACGGATCTGGTGGGCCGATAGGTTCGACTCGAAAAATGGGACACGACTCGATGGCGCAGGCGATGACTGGCGTAATGCACGTCAACGCCGATTCAGATGGTGTACCCCGGCGGGTGCCGATAGCGATTGCCGATATTTCAGCCGGAAATATGTTGATGGAAGGCATTCTGCTCGCCCTGATCGAACGCGGGAACTCGGGCGAGGGCCAGAAGGTAGAGGTCTCACTGATCGATGCAGTGCTGTGGATGGAGGCGTGGGGCATCGCAACTGTGGCAAATTCGTCGCCAGAGGCCGATCATCTGGGCAACCCACTCGATGGCGGTGTATATCTCGCCACCGACGGATATCTGGTTGTTACCGGGTTGTTCAAACCGAACCCATTGCAGGCGATCTGTGAAGTTCTCCAGATAGACGACCTCTCCCAGCAAGATCGATTTTCGACCGTCGACAAAATGACAGAGAACAGCTCGGAGCTTGAATCAATTATTCAAAGTGAGATTGAGAAGCATTCGAGTGAATACTGGGTCCCAAGATTCGATGCCGTCGACGTGCTGTGCATGCCTGTGATGAGCCTCGACCACGCCATCGAGCAGCCACAGGTCACCCACAACCAGATGATCGTGGAAGTTCCCCACGGTACGCATTCCGGGACGAAGCCTCAACGTCACGTCGGAATTCCAGTGAAACTCGGGACTACCCCCGGAGAAATCAAGACCCCTGCCCCTGATATAGGCGCAAACTCCCACGAGGTGCTGGCTTCGCTTGGCTATTCCGACACGAAAATAGCAGAGATGGTCGCGTCGGGCGTCGTTGGAATCAACTAAGATTCACCGGCGTTGAACCGACAACGGAATCGAGCCAAACCTTCGCTATTTTAAGTGCATCAAACCCCATGATTGGTTTTAGCCGAGTTTGCTGATTACTCTTCGACGCCTGCGGGCTGATTTTTACCAGATGTTTGCCCTCGCGGTGGGTGTACTGGTTGTGACAGCGATTCTCGCTGGCGCACCGATGTACCTGAAGTCCATCGAATCGCTCGGGTTGCGATCAACCCTGGTCACACTTTCAGCGTCGTACCGCAACATTCAGATCGTTGTGGAGGAGCTGCCGTTGACACAGTCGTCGGTGACGTCCGCAACTGAGCGGGTCGAAGGCGCGTTGGCTGAGTTGGACGATCTTGTAGTCAATGTTGGGCAGGACTCCAGTACTCGGCCGCACTACTGGGCCACGGATGCCCGATCGATCGCAGGCGGCCCGAAGTCCGACCTTGCGATATTACGGCGATTCGACGGAATTCTTGACGAGGTCGTAATTGTTGATGGTCGCGCTCCAAGTTCTTCAGTTTCGCAAAATGAGACGAACCGCAGAGCGGAAGTGATAGTACCTTCCGAACGGGCTGAGTTGCTACAGGTAGGTGTTGGTGATGAGGTCTGGCTGTCGCCAAATCCTGCCGACCCTCCGTACCTCGCGGTAACAATTGTCGGTCTGTTTAAACCGGAAGATATCGATTCAGAGTTTTGGTTGGGGTTGGGTCGTGAAGTGCTGGAACCGGGACGTCCAACTCCTGAGGCACGGAAAATCCTACCGTTGTTCTTCACCCGCGACGGCCTGTTCGGATCGTTGACAGGTGGTGGTGCCTCGATCGGTACGAACCGCTGGTTGGTGCGGCTCGATTCGGATTTGATTGAACGGCGAGGACCTGCGATTACTGCCGCCCAGGTCGATTCAGTGAGTCACGAACTACGCCGTGGACTGCCGGAATCGAAAGCGATATCGGCACTTGAGAGTCCGTTAAAGGCTCTCGGGCAGAAGATCAGCATTGTTCGTATACCAACGTTGATGATGGGTGGAGTGTTACTTCTTGCGGCAGGCTACTACTCGATCATGGCCGCTGGCGCGCTTGCGACACGCCGAAGGGTTGATACCGCCCGCATGTGGATCAGAGGGTACGGAAGACGACAGGTTTCCCTGCTCGTCTTCTCAGAATCTCTCCTGCTTATCGTTTTACCGGCAGTGATTGCACCGTTTCTGGCATTCGGTGTCATCAAGCTGATCGGCATGATGCCCGAGTACGAATCGATCACACTCGGATCGAGTATGCCTGTGTTCCTGATGTGGCAGTCTTTTGTCTGGGCGTTGGTTGGTGCTCTAGTGGTTGCAACCTATATGCAGTGGGCGATGTGGAAGGGTGGCGGGCGAAGTGTTAGCTCCGAAC
This sequence comes from Chloroflexota bacterium, assembly GCA_024275195.1. Classification (GTDB taxonomy): domain Bacteria; phylum Chloroflexota; class Dehalococcoidia; order Lucifugimonadales; family Lucifugimonadaceae; genus Lucifugimonas. Next base: position 3,714 of record JAJRZP010000112.1, read on the forward strand.
AGTTGTCGAGTCGGAGAGTCGAAGGCAAGCCATTTTTCCAGCGCCAGTATCTGGATTTGCTTTTCTTCATCTTCGGAGGGGTGATTTTATGGGATCTCTCGACTGAACCATCGGTGGCAACTGCGAAGGAGGGTGGTGAGCAGATCATCGCTATCAACCCGCTGCTGGTGTTTGCTCCGGCGATATTTCTCGGTGTTGCTGTGCTGCTTTCGCTGCGGGTTCTGCCCCTGATGGCGCGGACTGTTGCGAGTGGCCTGACACGGCGTGGACCGGTGTGGGCGCATCTGATATCGGCACTGTTCGCAAGAGTACCTCTCACTTATGCATGGCCGACCGCTATTCTGGGAATGGCGGCCGGTACCGCTATCCTTTCTGCGACAGTGACGGCAACTTTGCAACAGGGTTCTGCCGATCAGTCAGGTTATGAAGTCGGTGCCGATCTACGGGTGTTCCCGGTCGACTTGACCAGTGGCCCTCGGACGGCGGTGCTGGAACAGATTCGTGCCATCGACGGTGTGGAAGGCGTGTCGGTTGGACTGCGAACGACCGGGAGTCTTCGACTCGGCGGGCAGGGCGTGCCGTTTGAGTTTCTGGCGATCGAGCCAGCGGAGTATGCCAGAATCGGTGAGTTTCGGGATGACTACGCGGCGAGCGAGTTGAGTGAGCTTGTAGACAGGCTCGATTCAAAATCGAATATCGAACCTCTGATCCTCCCCAGGGACACAGTTCGGGTCGGTTACCGAATGCGTGCGAGTACAATCGAGCGAAGCATCAGCGCTAGCATACGGCTGATCGACTCGAACGGTCTGTCTCACACAGTAAATCTCGGTGCAGTGACGAGCCGCGACTGGCAGGTTCGCATGGGCAGAATACCGAGCATTGCTTCGAGGCCTGTTGAGATCGTCGGATTGACATTCTTCGAGCTAACACCCGACGAATTGGGTACACCGATCAGTATTCAGATCGACGACCTGATGTACGAGTTGCCAGAGCCGTCATCTTCTGAGGTTATCGAGGGATTCGATACTAACGTCAGCGACTGGAACGCCCTCGCCTCGCCCGAGGGAGTCGGTACGCAGGTAACCGGGTTCGGGTACAACCGTGTTGTCAATGGTGTATCGGTGCAGGACAGCGGGCTTCAAATCGATCTTGGTATAGGAACCGATCTTGGTGTGCGTGGCGTTGTTCGTTCTAGTTCGAAAACTGTGCCGATTCTGTTCAGTGAGTCTGCTCTCGTGTCGAACGATATCGCGGTTGGCGATATCTCGGTTGTTCGTGTGTTTGGACGCTCAATACCCGTCGAGATTATTGGTGAATTGCGGTTATTTCCGACGCTGAATCCCGAAGACGGTGGATTTGGAGTCGTCGATGCTTCGCAACTGTGGGGGCATCTGGCGTTGAGCAGTGCGAACTCTGCCGGTGTGGGGCAAGAGCTATTTATAGGGTTGGGGCAGACCGCGAATGAGACGACCATCGAAAAGATATCCGACGCAATTGGTGGGCTGCTCAGCGTTGTCGATCGGAACGAGATCCAGCGTTCGTCGATGGTGACTCCACTTGCTGTCGCAGGGTGGCGTGGTGCGTCGATTATTACAGTTGTGTTGGCGGCTGGTCTGGCAGTGCTGGGATTCCTTACTTTCGCTCCCATGAGACCTGCTGGAGACCGTATCAACTTCGCAATCCTGCGTTCGCTTGGCGTGAGAAAGCGCGATCTCGTGTTGATCAGCATTGTCGAGCAACTGATTGTCCTGATTATCGGTGTGGCTGCGGGAGTCGGAACCGGGCTGGTTATGGTCAGGATCGCAGTCAATGCTGCGTCTCAAACAGATTCAAGTGCCGTTCTGCTACCCCCGCTCGTTTTCTCAACGAACTGGATATACATAAGTGGTCTGGTGACCGCCCTTTTGGCAGTTTCGATTTTTCTTGTGATACTTGACTCGATCTCCTTACGGCGCATCAATGTCGCCACGACGGTTCGCAACTCAGGAATAGGTGGCTGAGATGGGACCACGTGCCTTTGCTGAGTTTGTGAGCCGCCGGTCCAAATCGCACTGGCCGATGTTGTCGGTGGTCTCAGTCGGGGTTGTCGCGGCGGTGGTGACAATAGCCGCGAGCGTTGTCTACTTCGACTCACTTGGCGACATCGCGCTGAAGCGCGAAATTACTGATGATCGTGCCGTGAGCCATGACATCGTCATTACCGGGCGGTTGACCGATGTCGATGCAGCAAGCAGTGCCGAACTGCTTCAGTTGGTCAATACAACCGTGACTGAGATTGCCTCATCGATCATCACCGACACGACGGTCGCATTCGGGTCTCCGACGTTACTTGTTGAACCACCCGAAAGTGTCGGGCCGGGAGGCGAGATCGACGATTCATGGCGGTCGGTGCTGATCAGTGCTCCAGAGATACGCGAGAACTCTGTCCTGACCAGCGGAACCTGGCCATCCAGTGATGCGGTCGTTGATTCTTCGGGCAATCTGGTAATAGAAGTCGCCGTTGAACAGGAACCAGCCGAACTTTATCGGCTCGCTGTTGGCGACACGGTTATTGCCACCCCATTCTGGAACGACCTGAACGATTCGATAACTGTACAAATCGCTGGAACGTTCGCTCGTACTGACGAAGGCGCGGAGTTCTGGTCGAATATGGACACCCAGTTCGGGCTGGACGATACCGACCTTAAGTACCTTCCGTTCGTCCCAACCGACGGTGTGTTTGAATCGAGTGTTGGTTCTTACCTGCCGGGCATGGCGGCGAGATATTTCTGGCGATTCCATGTCGAAACATCTCTCGTCAAAGCATCAGGTGCAAATAGCCTTCTCGAAGGATTCGACGAGATAAAAGCTCGGCTCCAGCCGAGAATCACGAGCTACTCACAGGATATTCCACTTCAAGATGTGCTGGTTCGTAACCAGCAACAGACGTTCTTCAGTCGCCTCCCCATGACGGTCGTGTTCTCGGTAATCGCCGCAGTCGTGCTCTACTTCGTCGCGACAATGTCGATACTGATGGTCGAAAATCAACGTGAAGATATCGCGCGTCTCCGCACACGCGCAGCAACTGCACGACAGGTGATCGGTGCGTTTGTAATAGAGGGTGCCGTAGTCGCGTTGCTGGCGGTACTGCTGGCCCCACCGCTTGCTGCACTTATCGTGAAGTGGCTTGGTGTCATACCGTTGTTCAGCGGCTTGAACGGCGGAGAGCCGCTTCCGGCAAGCCTCGGAACGATGGCATACATGGTCTCCACGCTGGCTGCTCTCGTCGGGTTCATTGCGATGGTTGTTCCAGCATCAATGGCCGCGAGACGCACCGTTGTTAGCAACGCCCGGGAGTCGGCCCGTCCCGCTGCACAGAGTCCGATGCAGAAATACTATCTGGACGTAGTGCTGCTGGGATTGATGCTTGCCTTCGCTTCGCAGTTGACCACCGAAGGCTCATTTGTCGATATCCCGGGAGTTGGCGCGGCTCAGGTCGACAGAATCAACATCGCTATGCCAGCGTTGGTCCTGGCATTTGGTGGATTTGTGGCGCTCCGTGCCTTCCCGGCTATCGTCGAAGTAGTCGCAAGAATCACGTCACTGCCTCGAATCTCGAACTTCGTGTCGCCAGCGATAACGCTAGTGCTGTGGCAAATGGCGAGAAATCCGCGGCACTACTCGCGTCTCTCTCTGTTGATGATTCTCACAGCAGGGCTGGGGGTTTTCGCATCGAGTTTTGCAGGAACCCTCGATGTCAGTGCGGCAGATAGAGCGCGCTATCAGTCCGGATCCGATCTGCGCGTTAACGGCGTTTCATATACGAATCGTGCTCAGGCTGGCGACACGTTCAGGCAGATTGCCGGTACTCCCGGTGTGGTGTCGGCAGCCCCGGCGTTCCGAGCCGTTGGGGTCGATCTTACGGCCGACGTTGGCAGTACGTTCACATATCTGGGAGTTGATCCGGTACCGATGGCAGAGATCGCATGGACGCGGGACGATTTCTCTGGTATTTCTCTCGCCGACCAGATGGAGCTACTAGCTGGGTCGAGGAGTGGAATTTCGATTCCGGAAGATGCCCGTTGGATTTCTCTGAAAGTGCGCCCAACCGCGCGCCGCGCCGACTCGCGAATCGCTGCCAGATTGAGCGATTCAACGGGTCGTCTATTCACACTCAATCTCGGCTCGTTATTACCGCGACCGGCAGCAGGGCGACCTTTCAAGTGTGATGTTGCAGAGGTCCATTTACCGCCGAACTGGTGCACGATCGCGGGATCTCTCGACTCGATAGATTTCACCGGGGTAAGCCCTGTTCCGCCGCTTCGAATCGAGTTCATCGGGGTGGGCCTGCCGAATGTTGAGCGAGGTAGGTTCAGTCGAACCGATCTGCCATTCCTTGATGCCGGATCGGTCGAGATTGATGAACTGGCTATCGTGTTGGAGAGCGGGGCGATACAGGTAGTTGAGGAGTTCAACGAAGACACTTCATGGATAACTGTGGAACCAGGCTTGAATCAGTACGGTGCAAGGCTTGAGTCACTTCTCGCAATACCCACGGATGGTGCGGATGACGAGATTCCGACTTCACAAGATCAGGGCATCGTCGTAATGACGTGGACTCCGGTTGTTGTCACCGAGTTGCGCGGTGTGGCGGTTCGATCGGAGAACGCGCCGGTTCCGGTGATTGCCAGTACCGGGTTTATGAATCGTGGTGGGTACAACGTTGGTGAGCGAATCAATGTTGATATTCAGGGCAATACCGTACCGATTCGGCTCGCTGGGGTCGCCGACTATTTCCCGACCCTCGATCCAGAGTTCTCTACTTTCGTCGTTGCCGATATTCGTTCGACATGGCTGGCGTTGAACGCGAACCGAATGCGAAACGCTGAACAGGCCAACGAAGTGTGGATCGACACAGGTAATGTGCTGCCGTCGGACGTTGGTGAGGAGATGCGCCGCAGGACCGTAATTCCACCATCTCTGATCGCACAGGATCAACTGCTGCGCGATGCCGCTATCGATCCTTTGATATCGGCAGGTTGGCGTGCATTGCTTGCTATCGCCTTCGCTACTGTGCTGGCAGCGAGCGCTGTTGGATTCTTAGTTTATTCGCAGGTGACGTTCGCTTCTCGCATGACCGAGTATGCCGTGGTACGGACTCTCGGACTCACCACGCGGCAGGTTCTTGGTCTGGTCACGCTCGAACTCTTGATGGTTCTTGTTCCGGCGGTTCTGGTTGGCGGTCTGCTCGGGATGAGGATGGGAGCAACGATCATTCCATTCCTCGTGACATCGGGAGAGGGAGTGCGTGTGGTACCGCCTGTTGTGCTGGATGTTGACTGGCAGTCAATCGGTGTCCTGATCGGTGTAGTTGGCGCGATATTCATCGCTATATCGATAGGCCTGATTTCATCGGTTCGCGAAATATCCCCCTCAAGAGTGATGCGGATGGGCCAGAACTAGCGAATTCTGCATTGTGTCGGTAATGATGCCGGTTTGTCCGCTGGGCTAAGATTTGTTGTCGTGGAAGCACTACTTTCGATCGAGAATCTAACGAAGGAATACAAAGGCGTTGTCGCACTCAACAACGTGAGCTTTGAGGTTTCCGATGGAATCACCGGGATTCTCGGTGAGAACGGTGCAGGTAAAAGCACTGCGATCAAGATCGTTCTGGGTCTGCTGGAACCGACTTCTGGATCGGCGAAGATCCTCGGCGAGACCGCATCGGAAAACATCAATGTTCGGTCTCGGCTCGGTTACATGCCGGAACACGACTGCCTGCCGTCGAACGTGACGGCTGCGGAATTCCTTACGCATATGGCGGAATTGAGTGGACTTCCACCTTCCCATGCCCGCTCGCGCGCCGCCGATACTCTCAGGCACGCGGGTCTATTCGAAGAGCGATATCGCTCGATGGGCGGCTACTCGACCGGTATGAAGCAGCGGGTGAAGTTGGCACAGGCGCTGGTTCACGATCCAGCGATGATCCTGCTGGATGAGCCGACAGCGGGGCTTGACCCTGCGGGCCGCGAGGAGATGCTTGATCTCGTTCGCAAAACTCATCGAGAGTTTGGCATCAGCATTCTGTTCTCATCTCATCTCATGGCCGACGTCGAGCGCACATGTGATCGAATAGTCGTATTGCGTGGTGGGCGGTTGGTTCAGTCGGGCGAAGTCAAGAGCTTCACTGAAGAGACAGAAGCCGTGTACATCGAAGTCGATACCAATCGTCAGGGTTTTATTGATGCGCTCCAACGACGGCGCGTCGAGGTCACCGTTGACGGTGGCGGGATATACGTTGAAGGCTCCGATGAATCGGTCTACGACCACGTGCGTGATGCACTGGTAGAGGCAGAGGCACCTTTGCGAAGGATGGGGCCGCGCCGCCGTGCATTGACTGAGCTTTTCGAGCGCGATGGCGAAGATTTCTCTGGTTTGCCCGAGGGGGTAGATCAATGATCACTCCCCAGAACAGTGCTGCGGCATCTGGAAGTTCCAGCGGTGCCGTTGGTACGGTCTTCGATATCGGCTACCAGAACTACGAGGGGCCGCGAGAAGGTCGATGGCGCGCTCGGTACGCGGTCTACAAGGACGGTCTGAAGGTTTCACTGGGCCTCGGTCGCGGATCGCGAGCCAAGATTCTGCCCTGGCTGTTTATCGGTTCACTTGTGCTGATCGGGGCTGGCCTTGCGCTGGCGGCGATCACCATTGATCGTCTTGCCGGTGATGGAGCCGCCGAGACGATTGGATTGCCTTCGCACTCTGACTACTACGGCACAGCCTCGATCATCATGTTCATTTTTGCCGCCATCAGCGCACCGGAACTGCTGTGTCCGGACCGACGCGATGGCGTGATAAATCTCTATCTGGTGCGACCACTTACCGGGTCGGACTACATCATCGCGCGATGGTTGTCGTTCATCACGATCATGCTCGTGGTTGCCTGGCTACCGCAGGTGATTCTCATGACGGGGCTGACGCTGGGAGCATCGGAACCTGCAGACTACCTCAAAGAAAACTGGGCAGATATTCCCAAATTCCTTGGAGCCGGTGCTGCGATTGCCGCGTACTCGGGAACGATTGCGATGCTGGTCGCGGGATTCACGACTCGGCGTGCCTATGCGTCGGTATTCATGGTGGGTCTGTTTACTGTTTCGACCCCGTTTACGTTCGGACTGGCGCAGGAGTTGGGCGGAACCGCTGGCAAGTGGCTTTCGATGTTCAACCTGAGCAACATTCCGATGCACGTGAACGACGCAATTTTCGGCAGTGTGAGCGGTGTGACTCAGGACGCACCCGCCGCTGAATTCGACACATGGATTCTCGTTAGCTGGTTCTTCCTCTGGACACTCGGCCCGGCCGCAGTTCTGTGGCTTCGATACCGGAAACTAGCTCCATGACCACGCCCTCAACTACAAACGGTTCAACCGGCAGCACGGATCCCGTTATTCGTGTTGAGAATGTCTCGCGTTGGTTTGGGAACGTGGTTTCGGTCAGCGATGTCTCATTTGAAATAAGGCCAGGTATTACAGGGCTGCTGGGGCCGAACGGTGCTGGCAAGACAACCCTGCTTCGCATGATCACAGGACTGGCTGACGTATCTGATGGCAGGGTGACCGTGTTCGGGGAGTCGGTGCGAAACAACCCGGCACTCTATTCCCGTATCGGGGTCATGTCGGAGCATGAGACCGTCTACCAATTCATGAAGGGTCGAGACTTCGTGAAGATGATGGGGCAGCTACGCGGCGTAAAAAACATCGAAGTGGCTGTGGATAAGGCGATCAATCTGGTTGATCTTTCGGATGCGGCGTACCGTCCGATGGGGACGTATTCACGCGGCATGCGGCAGCGGATGCGGTTGGCTGCGACGCTGGTCCATGAGCCAGAGATATTACTGTTGGATGAACCGTTGAACGGTGCTGATCCACGGCAGCGCGTACATTTTCAGAATCTATTGATGAGCTATGCGGCTCAGGGTAAGACGGTCGTTCTCTCGTCCCACATACTTGAAGAGGTCGAACAGCTTGCCGACGCGGTGCTGTTGATCGTCAACGGAAAGCTGGCGGCGTCGGGAGATTTCCACGCTATCAGGGCTGCTCTCGATGACAGGCCGTACCACGTCAGGGTGATTTCGGATTCGCCACGCGAACTTGCGGCAGCATTGGTGCGGCTTGAGTCGGTAGACGCGGTGAATGTCGACCCGGACGGGGCGATTATCGTCCTGAGCAAGAACGTGCGTGATCTTCAGATCGAGCTTCCCAGGCTGGCACAATCATCGTCGGTTCGTGTCCGTCGTGTCGAGCCACTGGACGACTCGCTTGAAAGCGTGTTCGGATATCTGGTGGATCGATAAATCATGTGGTTCGTATACAGACTCACACTGCGCCAGCTTTCCGGACGATGGCGGTTGCTAATCACACTGCTACTCACGGCCCTACCGGTTGTGATGGCCGTGGTTCGATCATTGGTTGATGACTTTCCACCCGATTCAGAATTTCAGTCAGGGGTTGTTGGGTTGCTCGTCGCAGTGATATTGCCGCTTGTGGTTCTGGCTATTGCCAGCGCCGCGTTTACGAACGAGATAGAAGACCGAACACTGGCGAACCTGACCCTTACACCAATTCCTCGATGGCAGATCGTTGTACCTAAACTGCTCGGAGCGTTGAGCGTCGCCACCCCGATGATCGCTGTGAGTGCGCTGATAGCCGGGAACGTCATCTTCGGAGGCGACATCAGGGCGATAGCGGCGTTTGTGGTCGCTGCTACGGTAGCTGTGACTCTATATTCGACCGTCTTCACCTGGGCGGGGCTCATGACGACCCGCGCCATTGGATTCGGCCTTTTGTATGTATTCTTGTGGGAAGTGCTACTCACCGGAATCGTACCCGGCGTTCGTTTTCTGAGCATCAATCACTACGCCCTCTCGATCATGAGAGGAATTGACGATCGGCGATTTCCGGGTGAGGAAATGCTGAGCTTCCCGGTTGCAGTCGGAGCGTCGCTCGGAGTCGTGGCAATATTTCTTCTGCTGGCAGTCCGTCGACTTCGCCGCATGGATGTGCCGTAGGTCTCGTCTGGCTCATCGATTGTTCACGCCGCCAAAGGAATCTCATGCGCGGACAGTAAAAACAACTCGTCGGTAATGACCTCTTCGCGATCGCCGTGTAGAGTCACGCTCTGAGGAACTACGAGGAAACAAATGATTCAGACCAACCAGACGCACATCGATTACAACGAGCTTATGGAAGAGATCGGGCAGTCACCCGATGCTCTTGCCAAACTGAAAGAAACTGGCGACTACACCGGTCTGACGAAGATGGTTAAAACCGTCCTTGACGGACGCAATCGTGCCGGGGCCATATCATCGCCTGCCGGCTCTCCCTCCGATCCTCATCTACACTCGGACTTCAATGAATGGTGGATCATCATGAAGGGTGAGGTTGCCTACCAGATCGGTGAATATGAACAGATCGTCGCCAGCTTCGGCGATATTGTGATCGCTCCCTGCGGCTATCGACACGATATCAAGCCGTGGAAGGGCGACCAGTGTGTGCGGATGGTCGTTGGTCCTGACACCTCAAACCATGACCTGAAGGGTATACCTCCTGCTCGGACACTCCCGATTCCCGACGATTGGGAGCCGCCGAACATGATTCACACCCGGCTGGAGTGGATGATTGAACGGCACGGACTTAGCGCGAACTGGGGCGAAGAGGTCGTTCTCGACCAGCGCAATCGAGTCAATATCATCCACACGCTGCCGGGATCCTCGAACCGACCCCACTGGCATCCCGACATGGACGAATGGTGGTTCGTCGCCAGAGGTGAGATCGAGTGGAAGATCGGCAACGACGAGCCGTTTATTGCCCGGCGCGGCGATATCGTCTTTGTCGAGGCCGGTCGAGCGCACGCCATTCGCACCGTTGGCGAAGCAAGCTCAATTCGATATGCGGTTACGACACCGGATGTGGTTCACCACTTTCTGGATGATCCCGACGCACCCCGACCGCCGCGCGACTAGAAAACTCGGATATACGCTGTCGTTCTAACGGCTGGCAACCAGTCTCAGGCTCTTACCTGATCGATAGTGAACGCGCGCTCGGGCAACTCCGACGCGAAATGCCGTGGCTGACACAGCGTCCACTCAAACTTTGCCGACATCAACTCTCGATTTACCAGAGTTGCATCGAATCCCTGAAAAGCTGACCCAGTTCATCTGCTCCAGCCGGACGCGGCGCGAGTTTTGTTACCCGATGCTGAGGGAGCGTGCCTTCAACCAGCGCCGGAATGTCGTCATCTGTGTAGCCGACCCCGCCAAGCCCGTTTGGAACGCCGATCTCTTTGAGTATGAATATGAGTCGCTCTGCAATCAGGTTTCCGGCATCCTCCGGTCCTGCTCCGTTGATGTCGGCTCCGAGAAGCCGTGCTGCTCGCATGTGGCGTTCAGGGTCAGAAGACGCGGTGTATCGGAAGACCGCAGGGGCGTTGAGGATCACGGCCATGCCATGTGGAACGATCGGCTTGTCGGCAGGGTAGCTCTCAGGAATGTACTGCTTCACAAGCCCGGATACCGGGTACGACATGCCGTGTGGCAGATGGACACCAGCGTTTCCGAAGCCCACACCGGCGAACGTTGCGGCCATCGCCATGTTTGTCCGTGCTGTTGTGTCATCTGGATCGAGTACCGCGGGCAGAATGCTATTGCCGACCATTTCGAGTGCGGCCAGCGCCCAGACGTCACTGATCGGATTCGACCCTTGATAGGCGGGTCGGTGTGCAGGGGTTTGCGGTGCTTCACGCTGTGAAAACGGGAGGGCAGTGTACGACTCGATGCCGTGGCAGAGCACATCAAATCCGCTGCATGCCGCAACCATCGAAGGAAGCGATCGAGTATTTTCAGGGTCGACAAGCCCAACGTCAGGCCGAAGCGAGCGGTGCGCTATTCCGGTCTTTGCACCAAGTTCTTCGTAGTCGAAGATCACCACACCGGTCGTTTCGCTCCCGGTTCCCGCAGTGGTTGGTACGGCTACGAGGGGTCTCAAAACACCCGGGACCGGAGTGCCGTTGCCGATCGGCGCGTTTACATATTCGAGTAGTTCCGCCGGGTAGGTAGAGTAAAGGTTTGCCGCCTTCGCTGTGTCGATGCTCGACCCGCCCCCGACCGGTAAAAATCCGTCGAACTTTCCATCGACCGCGAACTGGATTGCCACTTCAAGGGAAGAATCTGTCGGCTCCACACTCACCTGGTCAAACACCGCGTAGTCGATGTTCGACTTCTTCAACGATTCGATGGCAGTGCCGACTGCCTGGCTGTCGACCATGCGAAGATCGGTGACTACCATGACGCGTCGCGCCCCAAGCCGGTTGAGTTCGTAACCGGCATCCCCCGTAATTCCGGGGCCAAATTTTATCGACGAGCTATCGATCGTGAATGCGGTTTCGTTCGTTACTTCTGTCATTGGTTGGACGGTGTGGAGGACAGTTGCAGTGAGCAATTCTGGTTGGACTCAACAGGATAGCTCAACGGCAGATATGACCGGGGCTGCTGGAAAGCGTACTATCTCCTCGTCGAAATTCGTGTTTGAGATCGAGGTGATAAAACTGGATGCGCGTTGTTCAGTTTGTGATTCCGGGTGTTGGACGCCGAGTTGGTTTTGTGGAAGCTGACGTTGTTGTTGATGTGACTTCGTCGGATAGTTCTCTGACCTCCGTGTACGACGTGTTCGAAGCCTCGCAGTTGTCAGGAACATCGTTCGATGAGACGCTCAGCGACGCGGCGGGTGGCGGATCATCACGGCTCAGCTACACCGAACTGCTGAGTTCTGAGGTTGGTGGCGATTCCCCATATCTGATTGCACCGTTCGATCACCCCGACAAGCATCGGCTTCTCGTTTCGGGAACGGGCCTTACTCACACTGGCAGCATGAAATCCCGTGATCAGATGCACTCCGATGATGAAACTCCGACCGAAGTACCTGCAACCGATTCGGCAAAGATGTTCCAGATGGGAATCGATGGTGGCAAGCCCGCGCCGGGCGAGCGCGGCGTCTCACCTGAAAAGGGAACGGCATCATTGTTCGAGGTCCCGGCGAAGTTCTGGAACTTCCGGTGTTCGCGCTTGACGGTGGTGAAGAGCCCGAGCTTGGCGGATGCTATTTCATCGACCGGACTGGCACGCCGCGCCGGGTCGGTTTCGCGCTTGGCAACGAGTGGGCCGATCACGAAACCGAGCGTATCAACTACCTGTACCTTGCGCCGTCGAAGCTACGATCATGCGCTCTTGGACCCGAGCTAATTACCGATTTTTACTTTGACAGACTGACGCTCGAATGCACAGTCGAACGCGACGGTATGTTGATCTATGAGAGTGGGCCACTCTACTCGGGTGAAGAGTACATGTCGCACACTCTGGCGAACTGTGAGGATCGTCATTTCAAGTACCCGCTCCACCGGATGCCGGGCGATGCACACATACACTTCTTCGGAACCAGCCAGTTGAGTTACAGCACACGTGACTGGAAGTTCGAACCGGGTGACGTGATAACGATCTCCGCGGAAGGCTTCAGTGCGCCTTTGCGCAATCGCGTAGTAAGTGGTGACCCGCTAGAAGGTCGAGCCATTCGGGTAGTGAAGGCTTAGGCGAAACCTGTCAGAGTAGTAAAGCAGGTTCTTTTGCGTTTCTTGAACTTAATGGTTCAGAATTGAAATAACCGACCGACCCGCGGCGTGCGATATTCACGCCTTAGGTTCCTATGGCAACACTGTTCAACAACATCGAGGAATCTGGCACTGCTGACGCAGCAGAGCTTACGGTGCGCGAGCTTACGGTCCTGAATGAAATCGCGACCGTAGTGAATAGCGCTACGGACATCGGCGACGTCTATTCGACTTTCTCAGCCCTGGTTGCGGATGTGATCGAATGGGACGGCATCATGGTCAGCATACCGTGCGACGATGGTCGGAATTTTATGATCCGAGTGCGTGAAGGCAGCGCAGTGCTCGGGCGAGAACCCGGTGAGATCTACGAAATTCAGGGTTCGCTTTACGAGGAAGTACTGAGAACCCGCGAGACACAGATCATTTCGGTTGAGGAAGGTCAAACTGCTGAGTGGGCACTAAAGATTCCCGGTATTCGTGGGCCGCTGCTCACTGGTGTCCGGTCGTGGATGGCAACACCACTCACGTCCCAGGGAAACCTGCTCGGAGTCATGTATCTCCAGTCGTACGAAACGGACGCATTCAGCTTCCGTGACAGGCTGATATTCGAGCGTATAGGCACGTTTGTTGGCTCGACCATCGAACGATTTAACTCTTACGAAAAATTGAAACACGACGATCTTCACGCAAGAAGTCTGCTGAAGATTGGGCGCCTGTTGCTGAGCGCTCGTGACCTCGGTGTTGTTATCGAGCAGTTTGTTCAAGAATTGAGATCAGTGATCGATGTTGATCGATTGACGATCGCTGTTGCACACCCGGATGGCGAGTCAGTTGTCGACAGATACGTTCACGGAGTGCCGGTTGCGGGTTACTCAGTAAACAACGTTATCCCGCTCGATGCTCTCGGGACGAACGGCCTCAACGTCGATTCCCCCGCCTACATACTGCCTGATGGCGCTCTTTCTGAGTCCGATTCGGTTACGTCACCGGGTTTGCATGCCAACTACGTGGCAGGATTGAAATCGGCAATGTTTGCCGGTCTGCGGTCAGATGGGAGATTGGTCGGCACGCTGAACGTAAAATCGAAAAAAGAGCAGGCATACACCAAGTCTGATCTGGAGTATTTCGAACGTGTAGCGGATCACCTGGCCGCGTCAATCGATCGGACACTTGCTCACGAGTCAGAAATTGAGATGAACCGAGCGGCCCAGGAGCGAATAGAAGCTCAGCAGGAATCACTGCGGGTTGTAGACGTAATTCAGGCCAAAGAGCGATTACTGTCCTCGGCATCTCACGAACTCCGTACGCCGTTGACCGGGATATTGGCGTTCGTCGACTTGCTCGCCAGGAATCGCAGTGGGAATTTGACTGAAAAGGAACTCAGATACCTTTCGATCGTGCGACGGAACGCCGAAGATCTTTCAGGAAAGGTGAACGCACTCATCGCGCATGCTGCCCGTGACGCCGGTGAACTCAATCTCGATCCGGAGACGTTCGATCTGTCAACCATGCTGCGTGAGGCAGTTACCGATGCTACTCCAAAGCTGGCCGAACTCGGGCAGTCGATTGCCCTTGAGGCACCCGAAGAACTCGATGTGACCGGTGACCGGCGTCAACTACTGGTGGCGATCGCTCACCTGATCGACAACGCCACTCGCTATGCCCCGAGCGATTCGGTAATTAAAATTACCGGGAATCAGATCGAGCAGAATCTTGAAATATCAGTGTCTGATCAGGGAACCGGAATACCGGTTGCACATGAATCAGACATTTTCGATCCGTTCGAACGTGGCGATCTGACTGGAATGGCAGGGAGGCCCGGGGCTGGTTTAGGACTGACTTACGTCAGGGCGGTTGCCGTTGGGCACGGTGGAGACGCGAACTACGGCAGAACTGCCGATGGTGGCGCAAGATTTACGATCTGTATCCCGATGCGACCCGAACCAGATCGGTAAGTATCTGATTCAGCCGTATTGATCGGCTCAGAGTGTCACGTCATCTACCCCTCGCGTGACGTTGATGACGAATCTTAGCCCGTAAGCGTACTTACGCCTCAGTGTGACGCTCGAAATCATTGAGTTCATCTCAAATTGGCCAAATGGCTGACCCGAAAGTGTCGCTGATTTTACTCAATCTCTACCTAACTACACGGTTCCAGAATTGAGTTGGAGAGCGGTGTGAGGCATTATCAGGTTCAGTTCCTGCGAAAGTTTGCACTTGGAGTGTTCTGGATGTTGCGAAAGTTTGATCTAACAACAGTTTTCCGGCTGACCATGATGGTCGGGATTTTGTTGATCCTCGCAACAGTAACCCTGAGTGCAGCTTCGGCCGATGATGAGGATGATGACGATAAGAAGCGCGGCGGGCGTGACGATGTCATGACCGAAATCGTCTACGTCTGTGTCAATGCCAAGAACGGCAGGATGCGAGCGGTCGAGTCAGAAGACGATTGTAAGAGGAATGAATTTGCGGTCGCTTGGGACACATCCGGTGGAGTTGGCCCAGTGGGTCCGCAAGGCCCGCAAGGTCCGATTGGACTGACCGGCCCACAGGGCGTTCAGGGGCTTCAAGGTATTCAGGGTGATCAAGGACTTACTGGAGTACAGGGGCCGCAGGGTATTCAGGGTGAAGTCGGTCCTGCAGGCGCACCCGGAGCAGTCGGCCCCGCTGGTCCTGCCGGTCCGACTGGTGAAGACGGTCTTGACGGATTAAACGGACTAGACGGATTGGACGGAGAACAAGGCCCAGTTGGTCCTGTTGGCCCAGCCGGTCCCGCAGGTGCAGACGGTATTGATGGCGTAGATGGTGCGATCGGTCCTGCAGGTGCAGATGGTATTGATGGCGTAGATGGTGCGATCGGTCCTCAGGGTCCCATTGGTCCTGCGGGTGCAGATGGCGCTGACGGAGCGCAGGGTCCACAGGGAATTCAAGGACCAATTGGTCCAACCGGTCCCGCGGGCGCAGACGGAATAGATGGTGCAACAGGTCCTCAGGGTTCCATTGGTCCTGTCGGCCCAGCCGGAGCCGATGGTGCCCAAGGACCGCAGGGAATTCAGGGCGCAATCGGTCCTCAAGGTCCGATCGGTCTAACCGGATTTGATGGTGCGACAGGCTCGCAAGGACCTGCTGGTGCTGATGGAGCGCAGGGTCCACAGGGAATTCAAGGACCAATTGGTCCAACCGGTCCCGCGGGCGCAGACGGATTAGATGGTGCAGATGGCGCAACTGGTCCTCAGGGTCCACAGGGAATTCAGGGTGAGATCGGTCCTCAAGGTCCGATCGGCCTAACCGGATTTGATGGTGCGATCGGCCCGCAAGGTCCCGCCGGTCCCGCAGGTGCAGATGGTGCAACAGGTCCTCAGGGTCCAATAGGTCCGATTGGTCCTGTCGGTCCTGCTGGTGCAGATGGTGCAACAGGTCCTCAAGGTCCCGCTGGTCCGGCAGGCGCAGACGGCGCAATAGGCCCGCAGGGTCCACAGGGCGACCCAGGTGTTTCGAATCTGGTCAATTTCAACTGCTCGATCGGTGAAGTCATCATCGGGTTCGATAGTCTGGGTTCCCCGATCTGTACATCATTTGAAGTGCTGCTCGACAACCCACCGGTACTCGCTGCAATATCAGGCCAGTCGGTTATCGAGACCGATCTTGATTCAGTCGGAGTTTCGGCAACAGATCTGGATGGTGACGACGTCACGTTCACACTTGATTCGACGAACACTTTTGTTTCGATAGCTGACGGTGGACCTGCGAACAACACGGCAACGATCAACTTCAACCCGATTCAAGGTGACGCGGGCAACTATGTCGTAACGGTCAGAGCGACCTCGCTCACAAAGAGTGATGTTGGGCAATTCCTGCTTGAGATCGTCGCCGACAGTCCTCCAGTTCTGACCCCGATAAGTAATTTCAGTGCGCCCGAAGAAGTCCTAATATCAGTTCCGCTGAGTTCCTCGGATGGCAATGCTGACCCGATCGTTCTCTCGATGCTCTCAGGTCCGGCGTGGATGTCAGTCGTTGATGGTGGAACCGGCGATGGTTCTGGAACTCTAACGGGTACGCCTCCTGCAGGTTCGAGCGCTTCAAGTCCATTCTCGATCACGGTACGTGCCACTGCGAACGGACTGACTGATGACGCGACACTCGATATCACGGTGACCCCGCCGGCGAACCAGGATCCGGTAGTTCTTTCGATCTCGGGTCAATCAGTGAACGAAGGTGATTCACTCGACCTGCTCGTTACGGCAACAGACAACGAGGGCGATGAGATCGTCTTGTCTCTGGTTACGCCGCCATCATTCGTCGGAATTACCGACGGTGGGGCGGGCGACGATACCGCAACGGTCCACATAACTCCGCAGGTTGGCGATTCATCAGCAAGTCCATACACGATTACTGTCCGCGCAACGACTCCATTGAACGGCGCGACTGGCGACGGCAGCTTCACGCTGACCATTCCGCAGGATTTGCCACCGAACTTGCAGGCGTTGTTCGACCAAACGATCACAGTGGGTGATTCGTTGAGCAGCGTCGTACTTTCCGCAACTGACGTTGATACAGCAACAGTGAGCCTGTCGTTGTTCGACGGACCATCGTGGATGGGTGTTGTTGAAACTGCATCGGGGACCGGTGTAGTAACCGGCTCGATCACTGGAATAGCCGACGCACCCGGTGTTCAAACCGTGAAGATCCACGCCACCGCGAACGGTCAGATAGACGAGCAGACATTCGTTCTGACCGTCAATGCGAGTGACGTAGGGCCGACAATCGACCCGATCAGCAATATTTCTGTTATCGAAGGCTCAGTTGCGAACGTGGCGTTCACTTCAAGCGACCCTGAAAGTGACCCAATTGTCGCTTCACTCGTTTCAGGTCCTCCGTGGGCTTCTGTGGTCGACGGTGGCACCGGTGACGGATCGGGAACAGTGGTGCTTTCACCGGGCGTAGGTGTCACCGGTACGTTCACGGTTACTGTTCGGGCAACTGCCAACGGATTGACAGATGATGAAGTATTTGATGTAACCGTACTCGCCGCTGCAATATTCGACGACTTCGACGCTGCTCAGGGACTAACTTTCCCGGCACACACACCTGACATCTCACCTGGGACATCATGGGTTGTTCAGAGCGGAACTTGGGCCGTGGTTGGTGATCAAGCTACACAGACAGAGCTTGCAGCAGGCGGCGATAAACGCATGACCATTGATGCAGCCGCCTCCGACCTCAATATCTCCGCTGACATAACCTTCAATGAAGGTCGGGCTGGTCTGGTTGTGCGATATGCGGATGAATTCAATTGGACGATGGTTTGGTATGTCTCGACGGAAGAATTGTTCGTAGGGTCTCTAGCGGGCGGCGTTTTCCAGCTTCACAACGTAACCGACTACACCTGGGATGTGGGTACTACCAAACGCTTCGAAGTACTCCAGACTGGGACATCGCTGTCACTTGAGATCGATGGTGTCGAGGTAATTGCGCCGGTTACTGTACCGTTCCATACAACAGAAACGAAGTACGGATTATTCGACTACGCTGGAGCTGGGGGCGGTTCGGTAGGAAACTTCTTCGACAACTTCACGGCTCAGTAGTCCGAAACTCGTCGATATCAAAAAAGGCGGAGCAACATTGCTCCGCCTTTTTTTGTTCTGAATTGCGTTAATCGGGATCGCCAGAAGGCGGATTATCGCCCTGTTCTTCGGCCTCGTTCTGAAAACCATCATTCCCTGATTCGGTGAATGGCTCGAAGACTATCGCTAGGCCGGTTGCCAGAGCGATGAATGATAATCGGAGCGAACTGCCCACAAGTCTGAGTGCGAGAAGAAACGGAAAAATCAGGCTCGAAACCGGTATGCGAGTATCGTCAGAGTCGCCGTTGGCTTGTCGGAGAATCGGAGCAACGTTGCTCGCGTCAGATGTAGGTGGTGGCGCTTGGAGTGGCATGGGAGATGTCAGACTGGATTGATCTGGTTGCCATGGCCTTGTAGCTTGACTGGGCCTGGCGTTTCCTCCGCGGAATCTGCTGAGGGTTCTGGCTGCTACAGACTGGTTTCGCTGCCTCTCGATTCGTATTACGGCGTAGCGGCCATTACCAGCAGTTCGTCCACTTACACGGCCCCCGAGTGCATCAGCGAGTTCGTCCAGCACCGCGAAGAATTCAGCTCCCGCCGCGAGCGTAGTTGTGACGATGTACTGGTCACCTGAACGAGCGACTCTCGACGTGGCAAGAAATTCGGAATTTTCGATAGTCCGCCTGAGAACTGGCAGCGAGATTCCCGCTCCAGTAAATATGATTTCGAATTCCTGGGTTTGTGAGTCAGTATTTTCACCGGTGGTCACGGTACGATTTTCAACTTGCATCGGCTTGTCATTCGATGTGTCTGCCGAGACACGGATTTTAAACAATTGTCAGGTCGAATGCGGGTTATCAGAATCACCTGAATTGCCTGGAGCCTTCTCACCGTCTTGATCGTCATCCTGGAAAATCCAGCGTGGAGCAGCCACAACTAATAGCAGGATGCCTTTTCGAAAGTCTATCTCTCTCAGCATCCGAGATCTGGGACCATAAATTGCAGCAAGAACCAACATCGCAAGCGCCATGATCGATATTGCCATGGAATAGCGCTGGACTGGAGTGGCTGTATAGCTGAGGAGCAATCTGTTGCTTCCCTCACCAGCCTGTATCGCAATCATATTCTCATGCCTGACCACTTCAATGGGTTGACCATTCAGCGTGGCGCGCCAGTGAGGACTGTACGTTACGGACAGAACCACATACTGCTCCTGAGGCAGGTCGAATTCAACTTCGATCGAGTTGCTTCCACCTTGTATCAGACTGGGTTCGATTCGCGGATAGGGTCTGAAGATTTCGCTGTTCTCCACCTGAATGATGTGTGCCAGAAGCTGCTCCAAACCTGAATTGCCCGGATTATTGAACGAGTAAAATATCGCAGCGAACGGGATAACGATTAGTTCACCGGATTCGGTTGTTGATTGACCGATGAAAGGCAGGGATTTTCCATCGACTACCACAGTCGCCAGCGTCTGGTCGATGCCGGTTGGCAACCGCGTAAAGAACGGCTCACCACCAATGTCGAACGGGCCCAACTCGAAACTGGTACCGTCCGCAA
>JAJRZP010000009.1 GCA_024275195.1 Chloroflexota bacterium
AACGGCTTGTTGAGGGTGGAAAACCGAAGAAAGTGGCGCTTGTCGCTGTCATGCGCAAACTCCTGATCACCCTGAACGCAGTAATCGCAAGAGGCACGCCCTGGCTACCACAAAAAACTTGACATTCCAGACAGTCGCTCCACTTCGCTTTGCTGCGGTCGGGATGAGGGTGAGTGTCGGTGGTTGGCACTACTACTCGCTTACCAGACCAGAGCATCGCCTTCTCTGCGGGGGTCTGACGCGGCGAATAGCGTGCCGTTCTCAAGATCGACTTGAATTGCGCCTTCGCTCCCTGCGCCTCCCCAGACGCCGGTCGATTCGACCGGCTGGCCGCGCCTTGCCAATCCGGCAATCACCTCTTCACCGGCGCGATCTTCGATCTGAAGAGAATCAGCATTCGAGTGCGGGTATGCCGAACTCATTCCCGCCTGATTGTGGGTCCAGCGTGGTCCGTCGATTGCCTCGGCGACATTCAGGCCATAGTCGAACACCCCGGTGACGACCTGCATATTCGTTTGCACCTGCGTATCGGCGCCGGGAGTGCCGCAGACCAGTTCGAGCTTGCCGCCATCTTCGACCGGTTTCGAGAAGACCATAACCGGGTTCATCGTATGGCGAACACGTTGGCCGGGGTTGAGGTAGTCGATGTGATTGGGGTCGAGGTGCCAGTAGGTCATCCGGTTGTTCATCAGGATGCCCGTTGATCCGGCGACGACGCAGGAGCCGAACATCGTTTGAATGCTCTGAAGCTCGCCGACTGAATTGCCCCAACGGTCGACCACGCAGAAGTGCGTCGTATCGTTGCCAGGGAGGTGGAGCCGCCCACCCTTCCGGTGCTTCTTCGTGGAATCGGGTGGACGATCCATGAACGACCAGGGATCGCCTTCTGTGACGTTCTGGGCTGCGATGTCGATGTTGATGAGTTGGGCTCTTTCGGCGAGGTAGTTGGTGTCGAGAAGTCCTTCGATCGGGACATCGACATAGTTGGGGTCGGCCAGATACGCTTCTCGATCGGCAAATGCCAGTTTTTTCGCTTCGACCATCAGATGGATCGATTCGGGAGTCATATACTCGAACTCGTCGGTTTTGAACTGCCCGAACATCCCGAGCTGTTGCAGAAGAACATGACCGCTCGAGTTCGGTGGTGCCTCGTACACGGTTCGACCTCGGTAGTTGATCGACACAGGGGACTGCCATTCGACGCTATGCCGTTTCAAATCCTCGTAGGTTAGCAGTCCATCGTTGTCTTCGGAGTAGCGAGCGATCTCGCGCGCTATATCACCCTCGTAGAACGCGTCGCGTCCAAGGTCGGCGATCTGGCGGTAAGTGTGGGCGAGATCGGGATTTCTGCGGATCTCACCGGGTTTCAGCCAGTTACCGCGGGGTGCGAATATTGGTCCGGATGTCGCGGAACTTCGCAGTACAGGGTTCTGTGCCGCCATCCGAGCTTGGAATTCGGAGACCGGAACACCATCTTCACAGAGCTCGATTGCAGGTTCGAGGCATTTAGCGAGCCGCAGCGTACCGTATCTTTCGTGGGCGCTCAGTAGCGCATCGACGATGCCGGGGACTGAAGTGCCAAGGATGCCTGTGTACAGTATGCCACCGGAGTACTTGTTGGCAGTTGCTGCGAGCGGTGCAGCCCCGGTGCCGTTTACGACCTCGACCGTTGCGTTGACTGCCATGTGAACCATCACGAATCCATCGCCACCAATCGATGATCCCTGTGGTTCCGCGGCTCCGAGAGCGAATGCTACCCCGATTGCCGCATCGACCGCATTTCCACCAGAGTGAAGGATGCGCATGCCCGCCTGTGCTGCCATCGTATGGTTTGCAACGACCGCCCCCTTGCTCCCTATCTTTGGGGGTCGATATGCCTCGCCGAGAATGCCGTGCGGAGAATATTTACTATCCATAAGCTGAAAAGCGTCCTTGCCGAGATGTAGGAGCCAAATTTGTGCCTGAAAGGGATTTGCGAGCAGTCTAGCAGCAGGTGGAATTGGCAGGTCGAACTGGTTGCCGGTTCTATACCTGAGGGGCGGAGGTGAAGAAAAAATATACTCGGGGTATACAATCTGAGCGTTCGGGCTGGTAGTTCGGTCGATTCGAGACATGGAGGCAAGCGGCATGATCGCCGTCGCCAGGGGAAGACATGTCATATTCGGGACTGGCCCTGTTGGGGCAGCGCTGGCACACGTCCTTGAGCAGTCGGGGCGGACTGTCATCTCGATACCTGTGAATGAGTATGGGTCAGACCCGATTGGCACGACCGTGCTGCGAGATGATCCAACAGATTTCGAGTTCGCCCGACGTGTGTGTGAGGGTGCGGAGGTTATATATTCCTGTCTCAATGGCCCACCAAAAGAGTGGAAATTCTTATTTCCGCCGGTGATCGACAACATAATCAAGGTAGCTGAAGCGACGGGCGCACGGCTGGTTCACTGGGATCTCGCCCATATGTACGGTCCGACGCGCGATCCGATAACCGAAGCAACACGAAATTTGGCCAGGACCGGTCCTGCCAGAGTGTTGATCGATATTGCCGATGAAATCATCAATGCAACATGGTCGGGTAAGATC
The DNA here is from genome assembly GCA_024275195.1 of Chloroflexota bacterium. GTDB lineage: Bacteria > Chloroflexota > Dehalococcoidia > Lucifugimonadales > Lucifugimonadaceae > Lucifugimonas. Next base: position 2,581 of record JAJRZP010000009.1, read on the forward strand.
GACGGCGTCATCGGTCGTTCGGCCGATGTCTTCGGTCCGGGGGCGATCAACCCTGCGTTTGGTTCTTCGTTTGGAGGCAACGTTTTCTGGCCCGCCCTCGAGGATTCCCAGATAACCGTCGTAGGTGATATCGACTCGCCAAGATCACTCGCTTTCATCGATGATGTCGTGCATGGGCTGACAATGCTGGGTGAGGCGTATGACAGCACAGGGCATGTGTGGCATTTGCCATCTACACCGCCGCTATCGCCAGGCGAAATGGCAGCGATGGTCGTATCGGAGGCACACTCGACTGCGGAGATCGGCTCGTCGCCGAGGCATATTCGTGGCTGTGCGTTGCTACAACTCAAGATCGTCCGTGAAGACATCAGTGAGCTTCAGCACGAGCTACACACTCTCGACCGTCCTTTTGTTCTGAATCATTCGAACTTCACGATGGCTTACGGAGAACAGGTAACTGATCACGCCACCGCGATCAGGAAGACCCTCGGATGGTTTGTGGCGCACCCGAGGTACACCGGCGAGCCTCTTGTTGAACGGGTTGCTGCACGGTTGCCACGTGCAGCGGCAACTTCACGCTTTGCGCGTCGGTTTGGGGTCGGGGCGATCGGGCTGGCGAAAACGGCGTTCTAAACGGATCCGTCCGGAACCGGATCGCTACGGAAGTACCTGCTCAGTCTCGTCGTAGGGCAGTACAAACCCGGCATCAGAAAATGCGGTCCACACACCGCCCATGGCCGTCCTGAGTTCTTCTCTGGCTGCTTCTGGGATGTTGCAGTCCGAGGCCAGGAAACAGTTGCCCGAGTACGCCTGCTGGATCTGATCCAACTCACCGCACGCGTCGGCGATTGCAGTTGAGTACTTGCTACCGGGAAGCTGGGAGAGGTTCTCTGTGAGACACGGGCCACTTCTGAAAGAGACTACCTGCCAGTCGAGGGGACCCTCGGCATCCAGCATCGTGTTGACCTGTGATGACATCCACGGGGCTATCTGGCTGGGAACGATAGCGCCGAGCGAACTCATGCTGGCTTCGTTGATTTCTTTCTTTTTCGCCATAGCTGCAAAGCTGTCCCTAGTTGTGGAAATCCAGCCGGGGGCGAATGGTGCGAGGACGACAGTAGATATGGCTACGAATATGAGAATAACCGTCAGCATCGAAGGGTTGCGTAACTCGCGCCTGATACGCGCAGAGCGCGACGGGTTGTTATCGAAAGAAAGATCCATAAGTGCGTAGTGCCAGCTTTGGGAAAACGATCCAGAGTTCGTGTTTGCGTTAGCCGCGGTGAAAGACGTAATCCATGCAGGTAGGGGTTATATGCTACGCCCGTGTCGATTCAGTATGCAGGGTAATCGCGGTAATTCGCACGAATAATTAGTAGCGCACCTGTCCCAGATCGTCAGTCACCATCTGAACCATATTGGCATCGGAGAATGCCACTTTCAGTCGATCAAGCACCAACTGAAGCTCTTCGACGGCCCGATCAGGGATGTCGCAATCTGATGTTTGAGCGCAATCAGCCGAGTATTTTGTTTGTATTTTATCAAGGTTGATACATGCCGTTTCGACAGCGTATGAGTACTTGCCCGGTGGCAGCTGGGTCATATGGTCGGGCAGGCAGGGACCGTTCTTGAACGAGATAGCGCGCCACTCGATTGGCACATCGGCCTGCTGCATTCGCACAGCCTGTCGTCGCAAGAACGGATATATCCAGCTTGCGGCCGTCACGTTTACAAATTGTCGTTCGCGAACCTGCTGCACGTCACTCCAGTTTTCTCGCGCTACGCTCGATACTTTCGGATATGCGATTGCCACGGGAATGGCCAAGATGACGAAGACAAGCAGAAACACCGTTCTCATTGGTGGGTTTCGAAAGTGTTTCCTGACTCGTCCTCTGAGGCTGGTGTCGTGTTCAACGAACGTTATCTCAGCCAGCCCTGGATGTCGGCCAGTGAAACTCTTACCGCTGGCGTGGCTTTCAGGTTCGTGGTTTGTAGGGGCTTGCTTGTGTGCCACAGGAGTTGGGCTCTCTAATACGGATCGACACGGAAATCAGATATCACTTCTTCATTGAGCTCGAACCCAAGCCCGGGACGGTTCGGCACCTCCATTGTGCCGTCTGATGCGATCTCAAATTCCGGTAGAAGCAGGTTCTCGATGAGCGGTGACGGCGGAAAGGCGATCGGGTATTCGAAATAAGGCATGTTTGGTGTGATCGCAGCAAGGTGCAGTTCGGCTGCGACACCAATCACGTGGCACCACGTGTGGGGAATGCAGAGCGCCCCAAACTGGTAGGCGTCTTCTGCCACGTTGAGTATCTCGTGCATGCCACCGGCACGAACTGAGCTTGGTTGCACCACATCGAGTCGGCCGCGCCGGAGCAGATCGGCAAATTCGTGACGTGTACTAAAACCCCAGTCTCCGACAGCAATTCGCACACTGGTTGCCTCGGCAAGCCGTCGGTAGCCCTCGATGTTGTCGGCTGGCAGTGGAGCCTCGATGAAGAACGGTCGGTACTGCTCGATTTCCTCGATGGTCCGGAGTGCCTGGCCGACATCACGCCAGCGGTTTTGTACGTCGATCATGAGATCGCGCTTTGATCCAAGAATTGCGCGAGCCTTCTCGACTACAGCCACATCGGTCTCGACATCGACGTTGCCGAACTGACCGGGCCATTCCTCGATCTTTATCGCCCTTGCTCCCTTCGAGAGTGCGACGTTCATGCGCTCTTCGAGTTCTTCAAGGCTTGAACCGGGAGGGTAAACCGTGGCGTAGGGAGTGACCCGCTTGAGTGGCTCGGTATCACTTGCGGAGGTAGTGAAAGATCGCCAGATCAGTCGATGTACTGGCTTGTTGGCAGATTTTCCTGCGATATCCCAGAGCGCAGTTTCCACTGCGCCAATCGCGCTAATCACAACTCCCCTGCGACCGAAAACGCCGGTCGAGTTGTACATCTTTTGCCACAGACGCTGCACCTCGGTCGGATCTTCGCCCACGAGTAACACCTCAAGTCCCTGTGACGACCGAATAATGGCATCGATTACGAGGCTCGGCGCCTCACACTGCCCGATGCCGCTCACTCCTTCGTCAGTATGGACGCGCACCACCGTGAGGTCGTAGCCACCGGTGCTCGCCGGTTCGCTATCCACCTCCGAAAACGACGGGTTCCATGAGGTTACTGTCCCATCGGCATCATCACGCAGGGCGATAGTTTCGATGCTGGTAATTTTCATGGCTGGATGCCGGGAATGTGCGAATCGGCCCCTTCGGGTAGATCGACTTTTGATACGCCTTCTGGAAAGAAACTCTGGAGCCTATCATACTCGGCTTTAAGATCTGCCTTTGGTTCCCAGTCTTCTCCGTATCGAACCCCGAGTACACCTGCCTGAAGCATCTCCTTTGTGCAGCCGAAGCAGGGACGCCATGTTGAGTACAGGAGTGATCCCTCGACGGTTATTCCGAATCGGGCGGCCGATAGGAGGGCGTTCTGTTCTGCGTGAACACAGATACACAGGTCGTAGCCGGTGCCTGATGGATACTCGTCACGATTCGAGCAACGTCCACACCCACCCTCATCGCAGTTCGGGGTTTTGTGGGGGGTGCCGTTGTATCCGGTGGCGACGATGTGTCCATCTCGGGCAAGTACGGCACCGATGTGGCTACCTAGACAGTTGGCGCGAGCACGAACACCGACTGCGATCGACATCATGTATTCATCGATATCAGGTCTGTTTTTGCTCGTTTCTGCCAACGGTGCATCGATCCTTGTGAAATTCGTCGGGTGAAATTGACGTCAGCAGCGACAATGTTGGTCTGCTTCTCCGCTGCTATCCTAGCTTGAGATCAAGCTTCACGGTTCAGAATTCGGTCCGAATTTCCTGAATCGGATCAGCAACAATAGCCTCAACCCGTTTCTTTTGAATTATCGATGACATCAACTTCATCTAATACCCAGCCCAACTCCGAATCGCTCCCAAATCCCCTTGGCCGCTTTGGCCCTTACGGGGGCAAGTTCGTCCCCGAAACGCTGATGGCGGCACTTACCGAGCTTGAAGTTGCTTTCGATGAAGCAAGACAAGATGACACGTTCTGGGCAGAGTTTGAGGATTTGCTGACTCACTATGTTGGTCGTCCTTCGGCGATGTACCACGCTAAGAACCTGACCGAAAAGCTCGGTGGCACCCAGATCTACATCAAACGTGAGGATCTGAACCACACCGGCGCTCACAAGATCAACAACGCCATTGGGCAGGCCCTGCTCGCCAAGCGGCTTGGCAAGAAGCGGATCATTGCCGAGACCGGTGCTGGAATGCACGGAGTTGCCACGGCGACCGTCTGTGCCCAGATGGGCCTCGAATGTATCGTCTACATGGGTGACAAAGATATTGTTCGGCAATCGCCCAACGTATACCGGATGCGCGAACTCGGGGCGAAAGTCGAAGCGGTCACATCGGGAAGTCGCACTCTCAAGGACGCAACAAACGAGGCTATTAGGGACTGGGTTTCAAACGTAGAGACCACTCACTACATCATTGGGAGTGTGGTCGGTCCTCATCCCTACCCGAAACTGGTGCGAGATTTTCAGGCAGTGATTGGAGCCGAGGCCAGGCAGCAGATTATCGATATGTCGGGGCGACTGCCCGACTATGTCGTAGCGTGTGTCGGTGGAGGGTCGAATGCGATTGGCATCTTCTCCGGGTTCTTGAAAGACGCGGATGTTGGATTGATCGGGGTTGAAGCGGCGGGCGAAGGTCTGGATAAACGCCATGCGGCGACGATGACGAAGGGGCGACCCGGCGTATTGCATGGATCGCTGAGCTATCTGCTTCAGGACGAACACGGTCAGGTGACCGAGGCTCACAGTATCTCCGCAGGACTTGACTATCCCGGAGTGGGGCCTGAGCACAGTTATTTGAAGGATAGTGAAAGGGCAACTTACGTTTCGGCGACAGACGAAGACGCGCTTGCGGGGTTTAGGCTGCTCAGTAGGACTGAGGGGATAATCCCGGCGCTTGAGCCGTCGCACGCTATTGGCTACATGATGAAGTGGGTTCCCACTCTGCCTGAAGGCCAGACGGTACTGCTGCTGTTGAGTGGTCGGGGTGACAAGGACCTCGACACGGTGGCTGCTGCATCGGGGATTGATCTAAGCTAGCGTGATCGGTCGTGGGGTCTAAGACGGTTGCTGGCGAGTCGGTAGGATGTTGTCAGTTTGCCCGTGCCTCGCACCACCGAAGGTCCCTAGTATGTTGTTTTGGGCCTCTCCACTTCACTTTGCTACAGTCGGGACGCGGCTCGGCAGTCAGGGCTTTTGCGCTGCTGTGGTTGCAGTTAACTGGTTGGGAGGTGTAGTTGTGACGGGCTGTTAGTTCAGCGTTTTGAGATAGCCAACTAGGTCGTCGAGGTCGGATGCTTTGAGATTGGCGAAGGTTGAAGGCATTATGTTCGTGTAGCCATCGACGATTTCGGCACCGGGATCCGTAATCGCGTTTCTGATGTATTCAGCGTCTCTGGCACCGATTCCGGCGAGTCCGGGGCCCACAATTTTGTTCGAACCTGTTGAGTGGCAACTGCTGCAACCGAGGTTGGCGAATTTTCTTTCCCCATTTGCGATGTTTGGCCCGGATGCGACTGGTTCGGATGTATCGGGAGCCGGCGCGTCTGCAGCGGGTACCGGGGTTGTGGTTCCGAATGGATTTTCGGATTCACCGGCGCACGCGGCGATCACGAACATTGTGAGTACTGCGAGAACAAAAACAACGATGAATCTTGAGCGTTTGAACACGTAATGAGCCTCAGAATTTCTTACTTTTATCGATCAAAAAAATAACGCACCGACGCAAAGTAGCTGCGATCAACTGCCCACCATAGGTGATAACGCACCAAAGCGTAAATATCTCAAATGAGATTCCTGTGATGGTGTGATTTCACCAATTTCGCGAAAAACTCATGTGCCTTTCGATCACAGCGACATATATTCGCGTAAATGCATGACAAATTCGATTTTTGCTGTGCAAGGTCGTATGAAACTGGCGCGAAGTACAGCCTGACGACGACCCTGATAAAGCACGTGATAGAGGGGCGGTCTATTTGGCGAAGAATCTAGACTTACAGGAACGCGTGGAGTTCCGAACTTCCGACGGCATGTTCACAGTGACTGCCGATCAGCGAATCAAGACATGGAACGCGACCGCGGAAAAGTTGTTCGGCTATCGGCGCGATCAGGTGATCGGCAAAAAATGCTACGACGTTCTGTGCACAAACGGTAATCCCGGGCGGGTTAAGTGCAATCGTGGTTGTGTTGTCGTTTCGAATGCGGCGAAGGGGCGAACCACCAGAGATTTCGATCTTGAGTGCAAGACATCCGAGGGTGTCGTCAAAAACATCAATATGAGCATCATGCTGCCGACACCCGGCTCAGGGTCACGGGAGATTCTTCATCTGTTCAGGGATGTAACAGACCGGAGACGGGTGGAGCGTGCCTCGGCGAGTTCTGATTTTCACCCAACTGGCAACTTGCCGGAATCTGGTTCAGGGTTGGCGCCAGCCGGTTATCGCCTTCCGCCTCTCACAACTCGTGAAGACCAGGTTCTGAAGCTGCTGGCTGCGGGAAAAAACACCAATGACATTGCAGAAATTCTCGCCATCCGTCCTCTCACTGCCAGAAATCATATAAGCCGACTGCTTACGAAACTTGGATGTCGCTCTCGACTCGAAGCAGTCGCACATGGAACCAGGGCTGGGCTGATTTAAATACGAGATTTCGTCGAAATCAACGGTTGGTGCAAATGCACCTATATGTGGATTCTGGTGCTGGCTAATCTCGACTGCGTGATTCTGTTGCCCCGGGGGAGGGGGTCAAATCGAATCCCACTCTGGATCGAATAATTAAGGGAGTTTGTTCTGAATAGAGACACAGTGACGGCAGCACTGATCTGGGTGTTACTAACCGTAGTTGCCGAATTCGCCTTATTGTCGCTAAACCTTTTTGGCGATGCTGCCACCAAGCAGGGCCAGTTCATTGATGACGCCTTCATCTTATTGATGGCATTGGCGATCCCTGTATTCACATTCGTCGTCACGATGATCGGATACGTGGTTATAAAGTTCCGCGCCGATGGCGATGAACTTGAGGATGCCGCCCCGGTACGGACGCATAAGAAATGGGTTGGTTCATGGCTGATTTGGACGACCTTGCTGACGATCGTCGTCATCATCTACCCGGGCTATGTCGGTGTTCAGGAGTTGCGAGAGACTCATGAGGAAGAAGCCGACCTGACGGTTAATGTGACCGGCCGACGATGGCAGTGGTCGTATGAGTACGAGGGTCGCGCTGTTTCTCTATTTGCGAAGGACGACATGCTTATCCTTCCAAACGATTCGCTGATCCGATTTTACGTCACTTCAGAGGATCAGGATGTTATTCATTCTTTCTGGATTCCTGCCTTCCGGATGAAGATCGACGCTGTTCCTGGTTTGACGACTAAATTCGATGTCAACACGACCAAGATCGGCAATTTCAATGATGACGTCAACTTCAGGGTTCAATGTGCCGAGCTCTGCGGGCGAGACCACTCTCTGATGTTCACTCGTGTCAAGGTTGTCGAGCCTGCTGAATTTGAACAGTGGATTGCAGACCAAGCGGCCTAAGGGCCTGAAAGTTCAAGGGGACTTGTAAGTGCCAGCATTTATGCCGTTAGTGAGAGGCGTAATCTACGCAGCAATCGGTTTTGCGATTGGTGGGAGCATTTCGCTCGGCATCACAAACATGACCGGTGAAGACTACAAAGAGCCGATGATCGTGCTCGGGTACGTGTTCGCGATCATTGGTTGGCTGATGGGCGTCGGGATGTGGAAGATTTGGGGCCGAGAATGGTTCGGGAAATCTACGGTGAACGACCCGACGGGTGGCTGGGAACGCTACTTGAAGTTCAATACCGATCACAAGGTTATCGGTATCCAGTATCTGGCGACTCTCGCGGTGGTCTTCTTGCTTGCCGGCTTGCTTGCCATGGGCTTGCGGGCCGAGCTTGCCGATTCGGGTCAGAACGTGTTCACGAAGAACACCTACAACACCACGATGAGCCTCCACGGAATCATGATGATCGCCGTTGCGGTCGCCGCGGTGATGGGTGGGTTTTCAAACTATGTGCTACCGCTCATTATCGGGGCGGAAGATGTTGCGTTCCCTCGTATCAATGCACTCAGTTTCTGGGTAGTGCCGCCAGTGGTTGTGCTTTTGCTCCTGACACCGTTGTTCGGTGGTTTTGATTTCGGCTGGACAGCGTATCCACCGCTGGCAACACAGGCCCCAATTGGCGGGCTGTTGTTTGAACTGGCGTTCCTTACATTCGGTATCTCTTCGATTCTGGGTGGATTGAACTTTATAGCGACAATCATTACGCAGAGAGCCCCGGGGATGACCTGGGGTCGAATGCCGATTTTTGCGTGGTCGGTTCTTGCAGCGTCGATCATCTCGCTCACGGCAACCCAGTGGGTCGCCTACGGCATGCTGATGATCATTTTCGAGCGTGTGTTCAACATGGTGTTCTTCTCGCCACCTGGCGGGAACGCATTATTGTACGAGCACATTTTCTGGTTCTACTCGCATCCGGCTGTCTACATCATGATCCTACCGGCGTTCGGAGCCGAACTTGAGATCATCAGTCACTTTGCGAGAAAACCTATATTCGCCTACAGATGGGTGGTGCGCGCGTTCGCGGCGATCGTAGCCCTGAGCTTCGTCGTTTGGGCACACCACCTTTTCACGAGCGGTATGGGAGAAGAACTGGCTGTTCCGTTCATGGTACTGACTGAGCTGATATCGATTCCAACGGGGATTATATTTTTATCGGCTCTGGGCACGGTCTGGCGAAGCAAATTGAGACTGAAGGTTCCGCTGTTGTTCGCGCTGGCAGTTGTGTTTAACTTTGCCATTGGTGGACTGACCGGAATCTTCCTTGCCGATGTCGCAACTGATATCGCACTACAGGACACCTATTTCGTTGTGGCGCATTTCCACTACACAATCATGGGTGGTGAGATGTTCGCGATATTCGCTGCCGGTTACTACTGGTTCCCAAAGATAACCGGGCGGATGTACAACGAAACTCTGGGCCGTATCCACTTCGCCCTGATGTTCATCCTCTACAACATAACCTTCCTCGTGATGTTCATTCCGGGCACGGTTGGAATGAACAGGCGTGTCGCCGAATACCCACCTGAATTCGAGGCGATGAACCTCATTGTGTCGATTGCCGCGTTCGGGCTTGGCCTGTCGTTCCTGCCCTGGATCTACAACATGCTGAACTCGTGGATTCGAGGTCCTAAAGCCCCTGACAACCCGTGGGGTGCGAAGACTCTCGAGTGGCAGACAAGTTCACCACCACCGCTGGAGAACTTCAAGGTGATGCCGACTGTTACCGGTGATCCTTACGGTTACGGTGACGAAAGTGTTGTACACGCCCGATTTGGGAAGTCCAGCCCGTCAAGCCAAGCTGCACCGGCAGAGGGGGACTAGGTAGATGCACAGAACACTTCAGCAATCATTGAAACTCGGCTGGGTGGTGATCGGCCTTCTGGCGATTATGACCGTTGCCGAGTTCATCGTAGCGATCTCGTTCGAGGACACTGTGATGCTGTTCACGCTCCTCCTGATCGTGGGGCTCGCCAAGGCGTGGCTGATCATTCAGTACTTCATGCACTTCGGACAGTTGTGGGGGCACATTGCCGACGTGTGGCGCGGAACACTGAAGGATGATCCCGTAGCTGACAGGGAAGAGGACTAGGCCTGTGACAATACATGTACCAAACGTGAATCACCGGTTTGACCCGCTGACGATCAATCGGCTCGGTCTATGGCTCTTCCTCGTGTCCGACGCGTCGTTTTTCATTGCGTTGCTTTCGTCGAGGGTCTTTGTATCTGGCACAAGCACGCCTGATGAAATAAATCAGGTTCTCGGACTTTCTTTGACGGTGTTGCTGCTACTGAGCAGTTTGACTGCGTACCGTGCAGAAGTCGCTGCCGAGAACAACGACATGTCGCACATGAAGAATATGCTGCTGGCCACGATGGGCATGGGCATACTGTTCGTGTTCGGCGTGGGCTATGAATGGTACGAGGCGCTTCAGCACTTCCCGCCATCGACAGGATTCGGCACGGTTCTGTTTACGCTTACCGGCGTGCATGTGACACACGTTGCGACCGGTATTCTGACACTTGGCTTCGTGTACTTTCGAGTTCGTAAAATCGAAACGATCGGTGACAATCTGTTTGCAGTAGAAGGTGCCGTGAAATGGTGGCACTTCGTTGATGTGGCATGGGTGTTCATCTACCCAACGCTGTATCTGCTCAAGTAGGTAGTGGCATCCGGGTTTCGATCTGCCATTGAGTCCGCACGAGGGCTATGAGCGTCTAGTCAGATTGAAATTCTGCCAGACGCTCTCGTGACCGAGAGTGGCGTTGCTGCGTTCCAAGCAGGTCGGACGTGTGGGTGATACGTCCGGCTGCTCTGTTGTGCCGCTCAGGGGCCGCGGAGCCTCCCCTTGCGGAGGATGTCAGGGTGATCGCAACCCGGCTCAAGCTCACTCAAGCCTCATTCTTTCATCATTTCGAACCACTCGAACACCCACCCGCTCTCACGACCCGTTCACGTCACACCGCTAATGTTGTTCCTTGGGTGCTATCAGCGGAAGAAGTCCCGATTGTAATTGGGACGGTGGTTAACAATGTTCAAGAAAATACTTGTTCCTCTCGATGGCTCAGAGCATTCTCGAAAGATCGTGGGCTGGGCAACAGGACTGGCGAGAGCGTTGAGTGCAGAAATTATTTTGCAGTCAGTGATCGACCCGGAAGAGATCGAAATATTAGAAGCGACAACGCGTAATCTTCATGTTGCCGCAGATGGGGGCGTCGCAACTCGCTCGGCGAGAACGCCATCGGATGTGATTGATGACGCAATTGCACAGGCCGAAGTGGATCTACAGTCGGAAGCTGACAGAATCGAGTCTGCCGGGGTGACCGCGAGAATCAGCGTCGGCGCAGGTTCACCGGCAGAGGTGATCGTCTCAGAAGCACATGCGAGAGAGGTCGACATTATTGCGATGGCAACTCGCAGAGAGTCTGCGCTCGCCCGAGGCGTGCTCGGCAGTGTGACCGACCGTGTGCTGCATTCGACTTCAACCCCACTGCTTACGCTGTATCCGGGTGAAGTTCACGACTTTGACGATACGAGCGGCGGGCCATCGCGAGTGGTCGTGCCGCTTGATGGATCATCACTTTCTGAAACGGCGGTTCAACCGGCCGTAGAAATTGCGAAAGCGGCGGGCGCAGAGATTGTTTTCACTGAAGTGCTCAGACTGCCGTTCTTCGGTGTCGGAGTTGCAGGAATGGAGTACGGTGCTGGCGACTACGCCGGAGATTTCGGAATCGACGCGCAGAAGCAAGAGATTAGCGAGTATCTCGATGGATTTGTTCAAGATGCCCGGACGAACGGGCTGAATGCCAGCTCAAGCATCCGCACAGGCAGCCCGTCGCAGCAAATTGTCGATGAGGCGTCCGTAAGTGAAAACTGCATTGTGGTGATGGGCTCTCACGGGGCCGGTGGCTTGAAAAGATGGGTTGTTGGTAGTGTTGCGGACAAAGTGATTCGATCCGCTCGTCGTCCGGTTCTTGTCATTCCTCCGAAGACAGGCTGACCGCAGTTACGAGATCGAACGAAACGCCCGGTGTCGATATACATCGGGCGTTTTATGTATTTGGCTCGAAATTGCACGCATGAAAGACAGAACGACGATAACATCTGCCCGTCGTACCAGTTCCAAGACGATCAGGGACAACTATCAACGTATGTCAGCAAATCTATCTTCTATGGCGGGTCCGCTGGAGGGAATCAGGGTTCTAGAGTTCGGCAGCTTTGTTGCCGGACCCTGGGGCGGACAGCTTCTTGCCGACATGGGCGCGGATGTGATCAAGGTCGAGCCACCGACTGGCGACCCGTGGCGCCATGCAACACCGTTCGCGCAGAACGAAAGCCGTGTATTTATTCCGCTCAACCGGGGTGTGAGGAGTATCTGCCTCGATCTCAAGAATGCCTCAGCACGCGTAGCGCTTACAAAGCTGATCGAATCGGCCGATGGAATCATCTCGAATAATCGTCGTGACACTGCTTTAAAACTTGGCATCGACTACGAATCGGTGTCGAGAATCAACCCGAAGCTCGTTTATGTCGATATAACGGCGTACGGGTCGAAGGGTTATATGGCCGACATGCCGGGATTCGATCTGATCGTGCAGGGCTACACGGGGGCGGTAGCGAGCGAGGGCAAGATCACCGGAAGTGGTCAGCCAGAAGTGGTGTGGTCTTCTTCTTTTATCGACTTCTCAACTGGATATGCGGCAGCAAATGGAATCCTCGCGGGGATCGTTGCACGTGGCAGAACCGGCAAAGGGCAACTCGTTTCGACGAGCCTTCTCGCGAATGCGGTCGCCATGCAGGCTCTGCGCGTGGTTGATATAGAGGGGCTGCCCTCACCGGCGAGAAACTGGTACGAGAATACCTACTCAGACCTTCTGGTTAAGGGAGCCACTTACGAGGAGGTTCAGGAGAGTTACCAGGCAGCGGTCAGGCCGGTGTTGTACCACTGCTACTATCGGGCTTACAAGACCCTCGATGGAGGGCTTACACTCGGCACGCTTGCAGTTCACGCCAGAGCGAGATTGTTAGATCTATTCGGATTGGAAGACCCTAGAGTGACCGACTCTGGTTACGACCATTCGACCCCTGAGGCTCTGGAAATCGGACGCACGCTGGTTGCCGAGTTCGAAGCGATATTCGCGAGCAAGTCGACCGGGTATTGGATCGAGGAGCTTCGTTCGCACGATATTCCATGTGAGCCGATCAGGTTTGTAGAAGAGATGGTTGACGACAGCCAGGTGCTGGCAAACGACTATGTTGTAGAGCTTGACCATCACACCGGCCACAAGATCCGAACTTCCGGGCCGATTCTGCAGTTTGGAGTGGGGATGCCTGAGCTTCGGTCGTCGCCCGCTCTCGGGCAACACACAGCGGAAGTTCTGAGTGATATCGGATTGTCGGCTGTCGAGATCGCTGAACTGGGCGGCGAAGGCACAGCCAGTTAACACCAGAAAAAAACGACAGGAGTTACAGCCTTAGAACGGGTTGAGTGAGATGTCACACCTTCTGAGCAAGTTACTGCACCCGTTCTCATGGCTTGAGCAGAAGGCTCTGTTCACGCCTGAAAGTTCTTTTCGTGGCACCCCTGAACATGTGGGCATCGAGTTCAGTGACATCTGGCCAGAAGCTCATGACGGC
>JAJRZP010000010.1 GCA_024275195.1 Chloroflexota bacterium
CGCCTCTTTGATCGGTCGCATTCCGTCCTTTTGCACGCAACGGTAGTTGCCTGCCATCAACATGCTCCACTTGGCGAGCGGCGTGAAAATCGATTCGTGAACGCGCAGCTTTACGGGTAACTCGACAGGGGTTCCATCAACGTCATACCGAATCGCCTGTATGTCGGACTCAAGCTGCCTCAGAATCGCAGTATTGCTGTCGGAATCAAAACGCGCCGCCTTGAAGTTCGTCGGCAATCCCACCTGCAGCACGTTGATCTTCTCGTCAGGCGGACGGAATGCCTGTGGGTCAGGGCTGCACAACGTCATCAACGCTGGATCAAAAGCGTCCCAGACTTCCGGCTTGGTGTAGCTGTCGCGCAGAGAATCAGCGTCGATTCCCGCAAAGCGCCTCAGATACGTCAGTGGCGGCATGTTCATGATCGACATGCACGGCTTTCCAGAGGCAGCAACCCGGGCCATCAGTTCACTTACCGCAGGCACGCCGTACTGTGGTTCCTGCATCGCCAGCGCGATCAGATCGTACTCGGCGGGATCGACATCGCCGGGGCCATCGGCAGAAAGATGACCCGGCACACTCTTTGAATTTAACTCAACAAGACCTTCGACGCCTCTGGCAGCCAGACGCACTCGGGCGCCCTCCGAGTTGATCAGGTCGACCTCTTCGGGCAGGCACACCAGCTTGACCACGTGACCGGCGAGCGCCATTTTGACGCCAAGTAGCGAGCCGTAGGATGCGCCGAGAATCAGGATTTTGTATGTGGATGACATGTTTGCTCCTGGCCAGCCCGCCGGATGGGGTTTCATTTGCGTTGTGGCGATAGTTTCAAACTCGCGGCACCACAAGTCAAATGCTCTTTGTGACCCAATGCCCGATTGCGACGCGCCGACCTGATCGCTCCGGGGAAGGTCAGAATCTAACGAATGCTCTCCAGCAAGCCCTGACAGTCCTCGATCTTTACCTCGCAGAGTAAAACTAGATTCCCGACGATTGCGTAGTCTGTGTAACTCTTTCGTGTGGCACTTATTCCACCAACCGCGAACGGCGACGGCTTGCCACGACCAGTTGCATCGGCAGCCGGGGGCTGACCCGAACTGATTGCCACAGCCTGAGACTCGTAGATTCGAACTTCAACATCACGCTGGTTGTAGAAGCCATACCAGACACTAATCGCATCCGGCAGAGTCTCAGCAGAAAGCTCCTTCGACTTCTTCCAGCCCGCAGCGGCAACATCATCAACAGTAAACACGCTGTCTGGCTGAAGGATCTGAACCGGGTCAGCGTCGGGCTCAGCAACCAGCGCGACGTCGATCGAATCAGTGGACGACGATCCGCACGCGGCAAGTGTCGCTATGCCAAGTAGGATGGCGATCAGGAAGACGAACGACATTCTTCGATAGATCATGATGCCAAAGTATATGGCAAGCTCGACTCACAGAATCGCGCCCTGCTGAGTTCCTTTAAATCAAAAGCGTCCCATCAGATGCCTGCTCAACCGAATGGGGGTCAGCTTCGAACTAACCGCGTGTTTCTGACATGTGACATCCGCCACTTGCGCCACACCGGCAATGTGTAGGAAGGTATAGGGGTAGCGGTCGTAGGACGCCATGATCTATTGAAATACAGATTCCATCGCGGGGGATTATGACCATCAACGCGCCATCGACAGCAAGACGAGCACCACGTACGTTCGCTAAGTACAAAGTATTTCGAGACAACCGGCTTCGCAAGGTCGGGGTTACCGAATGCTTCGACTGTACGAAGAGAGAGATCGAAAACGATCCGATCGCAGATATCAAGGTCGTTAAATCAGGAAATATCTGCACACAGGTTTCGGCTGAAATTTGGCTGCTGGAAAACCAGCAACGGCTGAATAAGGCCAGCAAGAAGCCCAAGTCTCACTGAGTTGAACGACACGGTCAGCCGATTGGTGCGTACGATTTCGTTGATCAGCGATATCGTTCGAGTTCACTCGTGTAAATCGTGGCACCGGTGGACGTAAAAAAGCGGTTTAGCGACCGTCTTTCACGAACCGCGCTATTTCACCTATCGCGGTCACGGCGGGTCCGCGCCATTCAGCCACGCCGACTCTTAAGACATCACCCGTCGTATGTTTCGAATCATCGATTTTCAGTGCATCGATCCCGGCTCGAAACGCGCCATTCAACTCGTCTGACCCACCGTCGCCAACGAACAACGCGTCTGCCGGGCGAACAGCTAACTCGTCCAGCACACCGAGATAGGTTCTGGGGTCAGGCTTTCGAACGTGAGTCACGCACGAAAAGTGCTCAGACTTGAAGTACGGAGCGAGCCGCGACTCGTCCCAAACAGCAGGAACATCGTAGACACAGTCGGTCACCAACCCGAGCGAACAGTCCATCTCAAGCAGTTCATCGAGCATGTCGATCACGCCGGGCTTCGGGGTAATAAAAACTCGCGTGATGGATCGCCGGATATCCATACAACGCACTAACTGGGAGTCAGTGACCTTGATGCCTACCAGATTCGCAGCGGCAACAATATCGCCCTCCGACGAGCCGAAACGGCCATCGAGCCGACCATCGTTGATCGACATCCATGGATCTATCAACGCCTCATACGGTCGTTCCAAGATCGCAGCAATGTCGGCTACCATCTGGTGGTAGGCGGGCATTGGCGGCGAGTCGATCAGGGTTCCGAATAAGTCGAACAG
>JAJRZP010000113.1 GCA_024275195.1 Chloroflexota bacterium
ACTGTAGACCGATTTGTCGACAATCACGCGCTGTGTCGATATACAGACCTGACCAGCGTTGGAGAAGCCGCTCTGCACGGTCGCATCGGCTACTTTCTCAAGATCGGCATCGGGCAGGACGATGAGCGGTGAGTTGGAACCCAATTCCATTGTCACCTTTTTAAGCCCTGCGACACGCATGATGTGCTCGCCAACTTCCTGGCTCCCGGTGAACGTCACTTTGCGAATGGCAGGGTTGGATACAAGGGCATCGCCGATCGTTCCGCCGGATCCCGTTACGCATTGGATCGCCTCGGGCGGTAGCCCAGCGTCGAGCAATGCTCGGGTCAGTAAGAGAGCAGAAAGCGGAGTATCGCTGGCGGGTTTGATCACCACTGAGTTTCCAGCAGCGATGGCTGGCCCGACCTTGTGGGCAACGAGGTTGAGTGGGAAGTTGAACGGGGCTATGGCCGCCACAATCCCAACAGGTACACGTATCGTGAACCCGAATTTCATCTCGTTGCCAGGGGCAGCGTCAAGTGGGATGGTTTCGCCGAACAGTCGCTTTGCTTCTTCTGCCGACCAGGTCATCGTTTGAATACAACGGTCTACTTCCAGTAGCCCTTCGCCAATGATCTTTCCCTCTTCACGGGTGATGGTCTCTCCAAATTCTTGCTTTCGCTCTTTGATCAGTTCTACTGCCCGCATGAGGATTTCGTACCGGTCAAACGCGCTGATACCGCGGATAGCGCGTGCACCACGTTCAGCACTTTTAACTGCCAGTTCGACATCTTCGACGGTCGCGGCGGGGACAGAATCGAACGACTCCCCTGAATAGGGATTGACTACATCAATTTGCGAAGATCCCGAGGTCCATTCACCATTCATATACATCTTCACGATGGTTTTCTCCTAGTACTCCGTTTGTGGTGGGCTCAATCTATCAAACTGTAAGCATCGGCGATCTCGAGCCGAGTTCGATAGTCGATGCGTGAGAATCGCGTCGTTCTCCGTGAGTAATACGTATCGCGACTTTCACCGCACTTGATATACGGTTTCGAAGACAGGAAAGTTGCAACGATTCGAATCGCAGAGTGATCGTTACTGGTTTGCCGACATCTTACAAAGGGCCTGAAGCGCGTCCCACTCCTCGTCTACTTTTGCTTGAATAGTGGCGATGACTTTATCGTCGGCATTTTTCGTGATGTGGCTGAAGCGTCGTTGCGACAGAAGGGCATCGATGACAGGTCGACGTTTCTGACGTGCGCCGGTCATCTTCCAACTGCCTTCGACCACCTCATACAGTGGCCAGAGACCGGATTCGACCATCAGCTTGCTGACCTCCATTGTTTGGTCAGGCTCGAATCGCCAGCCACGGTCACACGGCGTAAGGACATTGATGAATGACGGGCCATCGGCCTGTTCTGCCTTCCGAACCTTCGTCATCAGATCTTTCCAGTTGTGCGACGCAGCCTGCGCCACGTAGGGAATACCGTGGGCAGCGATGATCTTGGTCATATCCTTGTGCCATTCAGGCTTACCGGGTCGGACATCGCCGGTTGGCGTCGTGGTTGTCCATGCGCCAAGCAGAGTTGCACTGCTGCGCTGGATGCCGGTGTTCATATAGCCCTCGTTGTTCAGGCAGATATAGATGAACTTGTGGCCTCGTTCGAGAGCGCCACTTAGCCACTGGAAGCCGATGTCGTAAGTGGCGCCATCACCGGCGAAGACCACGAACGTGAGGGGTCGTTCTTCCATACGACCCTTGCGAACGAGTGCCTTGTACGCTGCCTCAACGCCTGAGATCGTAGTGGCCGAGTTTTCAAACGCGCTGTGAATTACCGGAACCTTCCAGGTCGTGTCAGGAAACCGAGTGGTCGAGACTTCAAGGCAGCCTGTCGCCAGGGCGACGATTGGTGGATTCTCAAGTGCGGCAAGAATCTGGCGGACCGATACCGATTCCGCGCAGCCCGCACAGAGTCCATGGCCGGTTCCGAATAGATCGGGCTTGAGGCTCAGTTCACGTAGCTTCAGTGTCATAGATCTGGCTCTTTCTTCTACTCTGGCTACTTGAGGCCGAGGTATGCCGGTTCGTCTGGCTCAACCCGGGTTTCGTTCATCTCGATTACGTGATCGATGGCCTGCCTGAATAACTGCTTGGGAGTAGCACGCCCACCAAGCCCGTAGACGAAGTCCATCAGGAGAGGTCGATCTGACATGGATCGGGTCGTTGTCGCAATGTCCTGTAGCAACCCGTTTCCGGGTGTGCCGAAGGCGATGGCACGATCCAGAACACCGACAGCTCCGATGCCATCGAGAGCCTTTCGAACGTCGGCGACCGGGAATGGCCGGAACAGCCTGATTCGGAGCATTCCAGCCTTGATTCCGTCGGCTCGTGCCTTGTCGACTGCCGCCCGCACCATTCCTTCTGACGAGCCAAGTACCACCAGAGCCACCTCAGCGTCGTCGAGCAGATACCCTTCGACGAGATTCATCGGCCGACCGGTGATTTCGCCGATTGCGTTCAGTTGCGTTCGAACTACTTCGAGAGCATTGTTCATCGCCTCGACTTGCTGGCGTTTGTGTTCGTAGTAGAAGTCGTTCGCGTCGAGAGTTCCGAAAGTAGCGGTGCTGCCGGGTTGAAGTGCCCATATTTCTGGCTCGTATTCACCCACGAACTCTTTGGCAATCTCGTCGGGGAGTACCTCGACTCGTTCGACGGAGTGGGTGACTGTAAATCCGTCAAGCACGTTCGCTACGGGGAGCTTCACGTCGGCATGCTCCGCGATCGTTGGCATAACAACCGCCTGATCGTATGCTTCCTGCGGGCTTGAGCCGATGAGCATCGGCCACGACGATTCACGCATTCCCATCACATCGGAGTGGTCACACAGGATGTTCAGGGGAGCCGAGAACGACCGGCTGCACAGATGCATGACGATGGGGAGTCTCATTCCCGATGCTACCCACAGCATCTCGTACATAAGGGCAAGACCGGGTCCGGAGGTCGCAGTTTGCGACCGGCCGCCGGCCGCGGTTGCACCGACACATGCGCTCATCGCTGCGTGTTCGCTCTCAACGTTGATGTACTCGGAATTCACGAGTCCATCGGCGACGTATTCAGAGAATTTTTCGATGATGAAGGTCTGCGGGGTGATCGGGTATGCGGCTACGACCTCGGGATCGATCTGCCGCATGGCGTAGGCGACCGCTTCTCCACCATTTATCGCCTGCGGGGCGGGTAGATGTGTGCCAGACTCTGGTTTCTGGGTCGTGGTCATTTACGTGACTCCGTTTTCGTTGACGCTTTCATCTCGATCTGCCGCAGAATCGGGAACCATTTCAATACACTTCACCGGACAGATCTGGGCGCATATTCCACAACCCTTGCAGTGGTTTAGATCGACTGCTACTAGCTTAGCGTTGGCGACTTCAAAGCTGGCATCCGGACAGTCGACCCAGCAGATCATGCAGTGGGTGCAGCGATCGAAATCGACGACCGGAACCTCAGTTCGCCAGTCTCCCGTTCGCACACGTTCCGTGCTGCCGGGGTTAATTGCGATTCCGCCGGGTTGAATCTTTTGCCACAGAGGTTGTTCAGACATTTGTTCCGACCTCGACATTCATTTGCTGAGCGCGATCATGTCCGAGTTGTAGCGCTTCGAGATTGGCTTCGACGATGTGGGGAGGGAACGTCTCTGACATCAGCTCTTCTAGAGCGTGAGACATGGTGTCGATGTCGAGAACGGGAACTGATCGGGCGAATGCTCCAAGGATGGGTGTGTTTGGGATATTTCGCTTGATCAGCGCAACTGCGATCTGACTGGCGTCCACCGTCCACAACTGCTGTTCAGGTAGCAACTTGAGTCGCCTGAGAGAGGCAGATTTCGGATCGGCTGTGTTGACGATCATCGCGCCGTCAGGGACGAGCCCTGCCTCCACATCGACCTGCCCGATAAGTGAGGCATCAAGAACGATTACAGCGTCGGGTTCGTAGACGGGGCCACGGTCGATGGGTGGTGTTTCGCTGATGCGGGTGTAGGCGGCGATTGGCGCACCTGACCGTTCAGCACCGAAGTCGGGGAGCGACTGAAGGTAGTAGCCGCCTTTGAGCGCGGCCGATGCAAGAATACGGCTGGCAGTAACGACCCCCTGACCGCCGCGACCATGCCATCTGACTTCAATTGGTAGTCGTTTGTCCAAGGACGCAATCCTCCCAGCGTTCGATATGTTGGCTCGTCAGCGAGCGGCACATCGTCAGGCCAGCCCACAGATTTCGCCAGGCTGCCGTATCGGCGTTGAATCACTGTGGCAGATTGAATCAAAGCGATTCGTGAGGTCGCGCTTTCCGGCATGAGAATCGCGTGTTGAATGGGGAGGCAGAGAGGTCGGTGTGGCGATACGCCGAGCGACTATGACGGTCATTTGATCATTGCCCATGTGCGCACTTGCGAATCAACAACGAACTCCTCAGCGACCACATACCCACGTTTCGAGTAGTAGTCGACGTTTTTTTCAGTCATCGTTTCGCGATACACGGGCAAGTTGGATTGGCCTGCCCGCTTAGTTTCGGGGTTCAAAAGTGCTGTTCCCAAACCTGTGCCTTGAGAATCGGCTGTTACTCCGAGTGTCAGCAGGTACCGGTGCGGACTGGGCATCACCCTTTTGTGAACTTTTTCAGTCGCGTCGGAGGGCTTCATGAGCCTGGTGGATCCCGACCACCCAAGCTTGATCGGCATCTGCCAGAAACCAATTCTCAGGAGGTTGAGTGTAGACATCGAATTGTGTCCGGGTAAAAGCCATGCGCTTCCAGCGGTCAGGTCGGCGTCCGCGTAAACCTCTCCCCACCGCTGGCAGTAACGATAGATAGTTGAGAAAAACCATTCAAGTTGATTGCGACGCTTCGACGTATCGGGCATCAGGTACACCGTCATCGGGACGTCGAAGAATACCTCTGAAATAGTTGTTCCGAGTCGCTTTGCTTCTTCACCACTTACGAGGTGCGTGGAAGGGTTGTTCACAATCTCACGGTTCATGTTTTGCCTGCGTAACTCTTGAACGAATTTAAACTTCAAGAACCCGATAGTTGCGAACTTAGTCCAACTCGCGAGTTACGATTCCATCGGGTGTCAGTCTTATGATTCCACGTTCGCCTGATCCGTGGATGGATTCCATATATGGACCGTATTCTTCATCTGTCTTGTACTTGTGAACGATCTCTTCAGTGATGCTGAGCGGATTTTCTTCGACCGAAAGTTCAGCGACCGCAGTTACGTATATGTACTCGCCGTTTGGATCATCGACGATACCGCTGCACCGTGGGTCACGGAGTAGGTTTCTCCACTTCGCTGTGGTGGTCATGGTCGAGATGAAGAACGAACCGTCGCGCCAGACGAACCAGACGGGCGACAGTTGTGGACGACCATCTTCTCGAATGGTCGCCAGAATCAAGTTCGGTTGGTTTTCTAGAAACGCCTCTGCTGCCGAGGTAATTTTTGTGTGAATCATCGAACTCCTGCTGAATCGGTAGCGGCGATCAGCGCGGCGCAGGTATCGAGCGACTGATCCTGATTCGCACCTTCGCAGAGCATGACCATGTTGCCGTAGATAGCATAACCACCATACAAAGACCGCGCTTGGTCGTTCGCTGCAGCATGGCGTTATGCTCCGGCATGCATTCGCACTTGGGCGCGCAGACCACCGGCACAATCTAATTCGACTGGCTCAGTGCATGCCAAACCCCCTCTCATCCTGAGGAGGGAGAACTAGGATCGTGTTTTTGAACGATGGTTTGCCGAATTTTCAGCAGTAGTCTGACCTTGCGCGAGGTCGTGGGACTTTTGCTTGTTTCTATCGTTTTGGTCTTAGGCGAGTTTCGATGTTTGGCGTGGTTGATCAAGGGGCGGGTGCCACACGGCTTTTTTGCGATATGTGGTCGGGGTGCTCGGATTTGAACCGAGGACCTCTTCGTCCCGAACGAAGCGCGCTACCGAGCTGCGCCACACCCCGACGTATCGACCTGTCGATTATAGCCGCGCTGCACCGGGTGTTGGCGGCGATATTCTTGCGCCTAACTTTTAGCTCCGGGCTGCATTGGATGACTTGGTCGTATGGCTGCAATCTGGCGTTAGGTGTCGGGCGTACTTTCATACTTGGGCACCCATGTCAGCCGTGCGCCCCACTTCGGCTAGCTCAGTGCATGCCTTACCCCTTCCCGAAGGACGAGGGGCAGGACAAGCTCCGGGCGTGGTCGACAACCGGGCAGGTTTTTTTTACCGCCCGGCCCCGGATCCCTTGTATGTTGTTTTGGGCCTCTCAAGATGCGTTTTGTTTGGCCAGCGGGCGGAGGACCCGAAGATCCCTTGGTAGCAAGTACCGCAGTGGAGCGTGAGTCTCCGCCCGCATTGCTCTTGACCCGAACAG
>JAJRZP010000114.1 GCA_024275195.1 Chloroflexota bacterium
ATATCGCTCACCAATGAGGCCACTACTTTAGACACGGCTCCACCCAAAATAAAACCAACGGCTAGGCCAACTACGCCTTGCGAAACTCCGCCGGGATGGCGATGAAGCGACGGTCGCCTTCGAGACCGCGGTCCGGCTGGAAGAGGGGCAATCGCTGCAGATTCGGTTGGGGTGAGGGCTGGCGGGCAGTCTCACGGCCGGATAGCCGGGTCTCGAGTTCGAACGGCCAGTTTCAACTGGAGACTGGCACACCGCCACCTGCCGCTCGATATACGGGGTGAACCGGGCTGCTAGCGCGGTTGGCGGCCGGCATGATAGCGGCGTTCAATCGTGTCGAGGACCCGCTCGCCGAACAGCACTGCGCCCGAATACTTCTTAGAGTAAACGAGGTCCACCTGGAATGGCGACCGCTCAGTGTAGTCCTCCGGAACCCTGAATAACTCCTGGGGCGGCTCACCTCTAATCAACTGTGTGACCTTGGTTTCGTTCCGGGCGCCTGAGCGGTGCTCAGCCGTCTCATGGAGAGTAAGACACCCTAGCTCTGGAGCAATCCATCTGTCGAACACGAACCCGTTACCGAATTCATCTCGAACGTGTGTAGCCTCTACTCCAAACTCCTGTCTAGGCTCCTCCTCCGTTCTGACTCCGTGGCGGGACGCGCACGCCGATTCAAGGCCACGCTTGCGTTCGATCTCTTCACTCGATACGTGAACGGTGATCACCGACTTCGTAAACGGCTCCAGC
The DNA here is from genome assembly GCA_024275195.1 of Chloroflexota bacterium. GTDB lineage: Bacteria > Chloroflexota > Dehalococcoidia > Lucifugimonadales > Lucifugimonadaceae > Lucifugimonas. Next base: position 745 of record JAJRZP010000114.1, read on the forward strand.
GTTACGGACGTCCGCTTTCGATAGTCAAGGATCTCGACCATCTGAGCCGCCTCGCCGTCCGGCGACGTGACTCGAAACATGTGTACCCGGGATCCATCTCTCCTCCGTGCGTACGTGTGATAGCTCTCCACACCGGATTCAGGAGCGCCGTCAGGAGCCATGTGCTTCGTCACCTGATGAGCGATAAACGGTTCGAACGAACTTCCCCGCTCCTGCGGCGTGGTCTGAAAGGCAGTCACCACGCCACTTGCGGATAGAAGCGCTGCAACAACTGCCAGGTATCGAATCCTCGACGAGTTATTCACACCGACCTCCATCTGGCTCGTTCACGATCACACAACAGCGCTGATACACTTGGCTATCTCGCAATCGATCTCATCAGCCGCCAGGGCAATTCTGGCCGCACTGACTAAACAATTCTCCTTGCAGCATGCACGTCGCTTGGTTCTGGCATTGAAGGGCTGCATCATTACTGGGCGCATTGCACTTCCAGCACCGATCCAGGCGGCACCATCCTTGTACCCACTGTCCGGTGTCAGGGTCGCAAATGCAATTGTTGTCAAGGAGGCATCGGTGATACATATGCTCACCGAGGCAGTTATGCCCGTCACACCCATCGCACTCGTAGACTGGATTGCACGGACACGCAAATGCCACGCTCGAACTGATCTGCAAACCTAGACCAATTATCAGCGTGAGTGAGATTGCAGAAAGGATTCGATACATTCGTAACTCCTAATGAACCGGCTACTTGACTCTCGCCAGGACGACATCTTCCGAGGAGGACGCCCTTGGCGTCTTTCGGATTTCGTACCACCGGGTGCCAGTCACTCGGGTGCGGTTGTACGGCGGCGTGAACACATCAATTACCTGCGAAGGTTCTATTGCCTTCACTTGATGAATATTGTTGGCAGTTGCTGTTAAAGTCATCGTATCTCCAGGCCGTAAGATAGAACTCCCACGCCGCCTAAGCCAATAGGTCTCTGGCTCCTCAGAAGGTCCCACAAGGTCGAAGCTCTCAACAGACACCCGGCCAACAAAGCAGTTTGCCACACCTGTCATTCCCGGGTGATCGTGAAATGGGATACTATCTCCTGTTCCGAACGTTATACTCAACGTCATAAATGATTGCGCATCTTCTCGGGACATGGTTTCATGGATACATGAAGCCACTGAGCATTGTTGACGCTCCTACCATCAGCCTCGGTCTGCAGGACGAAATCCGCCGTTCGGAAGAATCCCGATACGATCACCGCCTACATGGAGTGCTCTTGGTAGCCCAGGGCATGAGTTGTCCGGAGGTGGCCAGGCTGTTG
>JAJRZP010000115.1 GCA_024275195.1 Chloroflexota bacterium
GATGCCATAGCCGACCGATTGCGGTCGGCCGGGCTTGATGTTGAGACCGGCATCGGTAAGACAGGCCTAGTAGGTGTGCTGAAAGGCTCTCGATCAGGTCCGACACTCATGATTCGAGCTGACATTGATGGCTTGCCGGTTGACGAACTGACGGGTCTTGAGTTTGCGTCCACCAACGGACGGATGCACGCATGTGGCCACGATGGTCACATTACGATGGCGGTTGTCGCTGCTGAAATCCTCGCCGGATTGCGGGATCAGCTTGCTGGAACCCTGCTGTTCGTATTTCAACCCGCCGAGGAGATCGTGATGGGCGCGCTCGCCATGATTGACGACGGTCTATTCGAGAAATATCCGGCAGATCGGGTTATTGGAACACATCTGTGGAACCAGATACCGACCGGAGTGATAGGTGTGAATCGGGCGACGGTATTTGCCAGTGCCGATCAGTTTCGCCTGATTGTGCATGGTAAGGGCGGACATGGTGCGATGCCGCACAAGACTATCGACCCGGTTGCAGCAATCGCCGAGATTATTTCCACCGCACAGACCGTAGTGAGTCGAGAGGTTCCACCGAACGATATGGGTGTGCTTACATTCGGGCAGATTCATGGTGGCTCCGCTCCAAACGTGATTGCCGACAGCGTGACCGTTGAGGGAACGGTGCGAGCTTACACAGCCGAGACGCGTATCCAGATCATGAAATCGCTTGAACGAATCGCCACGAACGTGGCATCGGCAATGAGAGCGACGACAACGTTCGAACGAATTCACGGCGCACCCCCGGTAGTCAACGATCCTGAGGTTGCTGCGTGGGTTACAAGGCAGGCGAGCATGGTAGTCGGTGAAGGCAATGCCAAGGAGTTAGAACCGGTCAGTGTTGGTGACGACATGGCAGAGTTTAACGATCGTGTGCCTGGTGTTTACTTCTTGCTGGGTGCTGCCCACGATGATGCAACCGTTGCCGAACGAGGCATTGAGGGGCATCACAACGCAAAGTTCGACTGGAACGAAGACTGCCTTCCACTGGGCATCGAGGTATTTGTTCGGTCGGCGGTCGACTATCTGTCGTAATTTGAACCTTTGAAACTGGTTATGTACCCGCCAAATGGAACATATCTGGGCGTTGAAACGTCTAACCACTGATACACGATGTACCGATCAGGCAATCAGTAAACACATGCCACGCCGGATCGGGAAACGTCAGTAACGAGCGGTCTACAGCTAGATTGACAACACGGCGACTCGAGATGAAATCACGAATTCTGAAACTCATTGGGTTGGGCGGTGTGATCGCCCTCGTCGCAATTCTGTGGCCGATATTCACGCAGGCGGAAACGCTGCTGGCCGTGGTTTTCGTGGTGTTGTCGATAACAGGTGTCGGTATTGCCGCACTCGCGTTGTTCAGTCAAAAACGTTGGCTACTCTGGGCAACACTTGGGGTGTGGCCAGGAGCAGTGGTCGGAGGTCTGATATTCGCCGGCATCGCGTGGTTGACGGTACGAAACGGTACGACCGGGTGGGAAGGTGTGATCGTAGGGATTGTGGTAATCCTCGGCGTCTTTGCCGGAGGCGTTGCCGGGGCAATAACAGGCGGTTTTCTTGGTGCCCGTAAAACTCGACGATCCGAACAATCACACCAACTGAATCGTTAGACGACCGGTGCCGTTCCACCGTCTACGTTGATTGCTGTACCAGTGACATAGCTTGCCCTTGCCGATGCGAGGAAACAGATGACATCACCAGCCTCTTTTGCCTCGCCGATCCTCCCCAACGGGACGCTGCCACCAACTGCTGCCCAGTGATCTTCCAGCGAGTAGTCCGGGTTGTCGGCTTTCATGGCTTCCCAGCGTGTTCGATGTTGACCCGACTTTAGGACACCCACGCAGATGGTATTTACACGGATATTGTGCGCTGCGAGTTCGCCTGC
>JAJRZP010000116.1 GCA_024275195.1 Chloroflexota bacterium
CACCCTGTCGAACCCGGGTCAATCTGATCGCCTTCCAGCACGCGAATTGTCGCCGGAATTTCTCTGGTGCCGACGAATAGTGTCACCCTGTGATTGTGCCTAACAGGACGAGGAGAATCAGGAATCGTACGAAACGTTGCATCAAACGCTGTTGATGATTTCAGCCAGCCCGTGCTGGTCACAAGGTCGCCACGTTGGATGTCTGTGTGATCGATACCACTGAGATTCACTGCAAGGCGTGTCCCCGGCCCGACCAGATCAAGTGATTCTTCATGCACCTGCAGGCTTCTGATACGGGCTGTCATTCCAGAAGGGAGAACTTCGACCTCTTGCCCTGCCTTGAACGAGCCGTCGGCCAGTGTCCCGGTGACTACCGCACCGAAACCGGAGATCGTAAACGACCTGTCTACCGGAAGTCGGGGATTCCCTGTGCTCTTGTGCGGAGGTAGGTCGGTGATAATCCTGTCGAGAGTAACGAGGAGGTCGTCCAGTCCGTCACCTTTTTCAGCAGATACTGCCACAACATCTGCGTGTTCGAGCGAAGTGCCTTCAAGGGATTCCTGAACATCCAAAGTTACCAGATCAAGCCAGTCCTGATCGACAAGGTCGCTCTTTGTCATCACAACGATTCCGTTGTCGATACCCAGTAGATCAAGAATTGCCACGTGTTCTCTTGTTTGCGGCATCACCCCTTCGTCTGCAGCTACGATCAGCAGTGCTACGTCCACGCCACCGACCCCCATGAGCATGTTCTTGATAAACCGCTCGTGTCCGGGCACATCGACAATGCTAATCTCAGCACCTGAGGGCAGTTCGAGCCACGCGAATCCCAACTCGATCGTCATGCCTCGAGTTTTCTCTTCGCGCAGCCGGTCAGGGTCGATTCCGGTCAACGCCTGAATCAGCGTTGATTTCCCGTGGTCGACATGTCCAGCGGTGCCTACAACAAACAATCTTCAACTACTCTCAATCGATCTCATTTCTGAATGGTGTGTCAGAGCCAAACCAGCAATGACCTGGTCGATTTCAGATGCTTTCAAGTATTTTCGAGTCCCGTTTTCTTTGCGCCGAACTTGATTGTCACTTTTCATCGTTGCCAATAAATTCAGCGAAAACCTCGTTGCCGAGCAGGCGGCCACGTTCACTGAGAAGTATGGCGTTCCCGGTCACCTCGATCAGATTGAGACGCAATAGCCGCCCGATCTCTTCGGGGAATATAACATCGCTGCCAACACCGAATCGCTTTTCAAATCGTTCGTGAGTCACTCCTGCGTTGAGGCGCATTCCCATCATCATCGTTTCGGCAATATCGATAGCGGGTGTTGTCACCTCGACGCTATCAACCGGACCTGCCGGTGTATGCATTGTCTCGACAGGGTCGGGGCCGACGATCTCATATTCGTTGCCGACAACTGTCACGTATCTGCGCGGCGATTTCAGGTTTGCGAATCGTTGACCAGCCAGCCAGGAGTGGGCACCCGGTCCAACCCCGAGATAAGGCTCGTTCAGCCAGTAGATGAGGTTGTGCTGCGACTCCATGCCGGGTTTTGACCAGTTCGAAATTTCGTACTGACTAAAGCCATGGTTCCCTAATCTGGCTTGAGCATCTTCGTACATGTCAGCGGCAAGATCATCGTCAGGAATCGGATATCTGCCCGTGGCAACATCGACAGCGAGAGGCGTTCCCTGCTCTATCTGAAGTGAGTAGAGTGAAATATGTTCAGGATCGAGTTCTACCGCATCCTCAAGCGTGCGCGACCACTGCTCTGTGGTCTGGTAGGGCAGGCCATAGATTAAATCGATCGATTGATTCTGGAATCCTGCGTCGCGGAGCACCGTGAATGCCTGCTTCGCCTCGTGTGCCGTATGCCTGCGACCCAGCAGAGTCAGCAGGCCATCGTCGAAGCTCTGGACGCCCATCGAGATGCGATTCACCCCGGACTCAATCCAACATGCCGCTTTCTCAGCGGTTACGTCACCCGGATTGCACTCCATCGTGACCTCAGCCGTTGGCGCGACTTCAAATGAAGAATTAATTGTCTTGTGGATTTCATCAAGAACCGCGACCGGCAAGTAAGAAGGTGTCCCGCCACCCAGAAAGATCGTACGTACCGGTGGGTGAGAAAGCAGATTGCCCCAGCCCCTGATCTCGTTATTTACCGCACGGGCATATCCTGCGATCTGATCCTCAATACCGGCGTATGTATTGAAATCGCAGTAAGGGCACTTCGTCTGACAAAACGGAACGTGGAGATACAACCCGATACCGTGATCGTACGTCGGTGGATTGTGCTCGATCTCTGCCAGATTTGGCATTCATTCTCCGAATGTTTTGTGGTCGACGATTATCCGGGTGTCCAAAGTTTGGAACTACTCCCACCATCATCGTCGTTCGCGGGTTGCTCGGGTTTCGGCTCCTCGCCCCCCTGCGTCCGCGCCTGTTCCTCAGCCATCTCCTGTCGAATGGCATCGTTCGCCTGTTGCACCCATCGTTCAAGCTGGTCGAGTTCCGGCGGTGATATCACAAACTTTTCAACACCCTCTGGGAGAGTGATATTTTGGTCGCCACCCAGCAGTAGGGCAGCTTCTGACTCCAGAATTCCCTCGTCAAGACGGTTTTGAAGGTGGGAGATTCGCTTGTCTGAGGCTTCGGTGTATTTAGCCTGAATTTCGTCTGCTACCGTGCGGTTGATCAGGCCGCTCTGCAGGCAACGTCCCCAATCGATTACCTGTCCGAACAGATCAGTGTCCTCGAATTCCTCGAACTCAGCACCGGCAGTGACTCTCTGGCGCACCAGGTGGTACGCTCCGGGGTTCGACTGCTGGAGCATGAGCATGGCATCGTCACCACGACCGATAACACCCTCGGCAAATATCCGCTTCACCGCGCCAGCCCTGGTTTCGAGCTGCGACACCTGTTGCTCGACCGCAGACCAGTACGCGTTGTATCGCTCCTCGAAACCATCGGGTGCACCCGGCGACGGTTGGACGAGCGTCACCATGTATACCTTGCGACTTGTCAGAATGTCGCCAGCGGGCGGTTTGCCCAGATTAGCCAGTTCTTCAGCTGCCATTTCATTCCTTTGTTAGGAGTAAGACGTACTCGTATGAGTGAATTTACACCGAAAATAGGAAGTTGACGATATCGCCGTCCTGGACAACGTACTCTCGCCCTTCCTGTCGAAACAACCCACGGTTGCGAGCCTCTGCCATAGTTCCGCATTCAATAAAATCGTCATATGCGACCGTTTCGGCGCGAATGAACCCACGTTCGATATCTGAATGGATTACACCAGCCGCCTTCGGAGCCGATGCCCCAATGTTGATGGTCCAAGCACGTGTTTCGTCTTCACCTACGGTCAAAAATGAACTCAGACCCAACACTCGATAAGAGAGCTTGATCATTCGGGACAGTCCAGATTCACCAGCTTCGAGACCGGTGCGCATCTCTGATTCTTCGTCCTCTGGCATGCCGACGAGTTCAGCCTCCAGCCTTCCACATATCGCCGCTCCTCCCGTGGAACGCCCCTCCAGAAGTGTGGCTAACTCGATCTCAAGATCAGCAGTGTTGCTTATATCGTCCTCGCCAATGTTCATTGCAACCAGTAATGGGAGACTGCTCAGTGTGAAAGTATCGGAGATCGCTTTGGTTTCGCCAGCATCGAGATCACGATCCCGCAGTGCGACGCCATTTTCGAGGTCGGACTGAATTCGTTTCAGTGTCTCGATGTTCTTTACGGCTTCGTCTCTGTTCGCGACCTTCATGCTCTTCAGGCTGCCAGTCAATCTTTCGATTCTGCGCTCTAGCAGGGCGATATCGGCAAATAGAATGTCGAAAGCAACCTTCTCGATGTCACGCTTGTAATCAACGCTGCCTTCAAGGTGGGGAACCGACTCGTCTTCGAATGCACGGGCTACGTGCAGGATAGCGTCAACCTGCTGTAGGTGGGCCATCGCCTCACCCTCGAACAGATCGCCAGAACTACTGCCCGGCAAGTCAACGTAGGTGACTTCGGCATAGACGGTCTTCTTTGACTGGAACATCCCGGTGAGGATATCTACGCGTTCATCTGGAACATGCGCCACTCCAACGTTTGCGGAGCGAGCGGCTCCGAAGCCGCCAACCTCGGCCTTACCGCGTGTCAGTGAGTTAAAAATCGTGGTTTTACCACTGGCGGGTAATCCGATGATGCCAATTTTCATAAGTCGTTAGCGCTGGTCGAGGCCGGTAGCCCCCGGTAGTTCCCGGTAGTTCAAGGTCGGGTTGGGTGAGTAAATTGAGTGTGCCGACTGATAATCGTACCGCTGGATCACATCAAATACCCGGCTATTTTTTCTCGCTATCGTTACCTTCATCATCGTCTTCGACGTATCTGAACTCCGCATCGATAGTCTTTCCGGGTGAGGAATCATCGTTTGGATCATGTCCAGATTCCTGCCGCTTCTGTAAATCACGCAGCTTTTTCCCGATCGTTTGATCCGCCACGACATGATTCGGCGATGCGGCAATGAACAGGAGCAGCAGTATGGTTGTGACAATCAGATCGTCGAATTGACCCAGCAACGGAATGCGGTCCCCGATGATGTCATAGGGGGAAACGATATAGACGATCGCCAGTAGCGGGATAATCTTCGTGAATGCCGGGACGCGCCTATCCAGAAACAATCTCCACACTAATTTCAGGAACGGAAAGACAAGCGAACGTATCGGTAGGAGTCTGAACATGTTAGAAAGTGTATCGATAGATCGTCTTGTTCACTCAACCAATTCTAATCTTTTCGAGTTTTGATAGCCCATGATCAGAGTTCTGCACGGTGAGGACGAATACTCAAGGTCGGAAGCACTCGCGAAAATCCGCGAATCTGCCGGTCCTGAAGAGGTTCGCGATCCGAACACTACTGTGTTCGAAGGCCGTGGGTTTAAGCTGATTGATGTGATCGGTGCCGCCCGCGTAGTGCCATTCATGGCAGACCGCCGTGTTGTGATAGTTCACGGCGTTCTGGGTCGGATGCAAAAGCGCGATAAAACGCTCGGGAATGACTGGCGTGACCTTGCCGAGATGCTCGGTGATATCCCGGCGACGACAGAGCTTGTCTTTGTCGAAGAAGTTAGCCTGCGTGAAAATGGGATCGCACTGAAATCGGTAGGGCCGAGTGCCCGTGTCCAGGAGTATCGTGTTCGACGCCGCGGCGAACTCGAGTCATGGATTCGAGACAGATTTGCACACTATGGAGCCGAGACAACGAGAGACGCAGTTGCGCGCATAGCCTGGCTCGCAGGAGCAGATTCGCGGCTGCTTGATCAAGAGATAAAGAAGCTTGCGCTGTACGCCGGCGACCGAGAAGTTACGCAGAGCGATGTCGATCTGATGGTTCCCGATGCGCGTGAAGCGAGCATCTTTGCCGCCGTTGATGCGGTTCTTGAACGCCGACCTGCGGTGGCGATGAAGCTGCTCTACTCGCTGCTCTCAGGTGGTTCCAGTGTGCAGAGCGTACTTTCGATGCTGGCACGACAGGTTCGGCTTCTCATACTCACGATAGAGTTGAACCAACATGGGATACAGAAAGAAGAGCTTGGCAAGCGTATTGGGCTAACGAATCGATATGCGTTGGACAAAACGATGAGGCAGTCGGTGAACTTCAGTACGGATCATCTTGCGAACATCCTGCGACGATTGCTTGCCGCTGACCTCGCCATAAAGCAAGGCGAGATGGACGAACGTCTGGCGGTTGAGATTCTCATTGGAGAACTGTCAACGGCGTGATTGGGAAACCTGAGTACGACGTTTCGACGTAACTGTGCAACAGGTGTCGAGGCACAACGAACCAAATCCACGGATAATTGTCTGAATGTTGAGTCGCCATCGAATAGTTCTCGTGCTGATCAGTCTGGTCGCACTGGTTGCTGTCGCCTGTACCAGTACCGAGTCGGTACCCGATGACACAGGCGATCCGACCGTGGTTCCATTGGCGACTGAAATTGTTGAGCCTGCTTCGACATCGGACGAACAGCCATCACCTACCGCTACTGTCCGGCCGAGAGCAACTGTAACGCCAACCCCCGAACCCGAAGAAACTCCTGTATCAGAATCAGAGAGCGTCAATTTTTATCTTCGGGGGTTTAGCTCGATAAGCCGAGGCGAGTATGTCGATGCCGAACGTACGTTCACCACAGTGATCGAACTTGAACCAAAGTTTGCTCGGGGTTGGGACGGTCGGGGACAGGCGTTGATGCTTCAGGGCAAATTTGAAGAGGCTATGCTCGACTTCGACCGTGCCATCGAGTTGAAGCCGAATCTCTCGATCGCCTACGCCAACCGGAGCCTTACGCGAATAGCGATGGACGATATCGATGGGGCAGAGCGTGACGCACGCCGAGCCTACGAACTGGATGAAGACTCCGTTGCGGCGCAACTGGTTCTTGGCAGGGTCTACGCACGCGAAGGCGATACGGCGACTGCTCTCCAGTGGTTCGATACCGCAGTAGAGACCGACCCGGAAGATGCATCGACATGGTGGTGGCGCGGGCGATTCTTCAGAGACGTTCTCGGTGCTGGCAATGCAGCGTTGGATGATTTCAACACTGCGGTTGAACTGGCTCCAGCGCAGGCTGCGCTCTACCTCGACAGAGCGCAACTCTACATTCAGGCAGAGATCGAGCCCGAGTTGGCCCGAGCCGATCTCGAAGAAGCGATTTCACTTTCTCAGGACCCAAAGTTGCCAAAAATTATCGACCGGGCAGAAAACCTGCTGACGGTTCTAGATGAGCGGGTCGCTGCCGTTCAATGATCGATCGGCAGTTTCATCCACACTTGCGCTCAAGCACCGATATCGTCAAGTGAATTTCGAATCTCAGTTGTTGGCTTGAAAACAGCCCACGAGAACCAGAAGTGGTTGGCGTGAACAACGGGTTCGAGTTGGGTTCCTGCCAGTTCACCGTCAATAGCTATGCCGGCAAAGTTCCAGGATGATTGAGTTTCGACATCGATGATCCCGTCTTCCGATGCCTCGAATGTCAGCAGTTGTTCGCCGACGTTACGAGAGAACACGGCAACCGACCCCGATGTCTGGCGCTCGTTCCTGAGGTCATTGAACGCTGAGAAGGTTCCGTTGTCGAACAACGCCACGATCTCGGAATCATTGACTATGTCATTGAGAACCGGATTCTCTTCAAGAAAGCTGAACGGGTATGCGACAGGTATTTCGCCATCGATAGTCAATACACGCGAAGTGGCGACGAGACGATCATCAAGGGTGTCTCGAAACAGGAAGGGCTGGTCGTTAATGTTGTCATAACCGGCGTACGGCGGATTGTCGTAAGGTTTTGCAAACGAACCGTACTCGTTGACTATCCGCTCAAGAAGCTTGCCATCAGGGTACGACTCCGCAAATGTCTCCCATGCCATGATCGACGATGGGAACTGCGTCAGTACGGTTTCATCGGCTGCGTAGTCACCCACAAGTGCCGCTCCCGTCACCTGCCACCAGAAACTCTCTGTTTGCCGATCCCACATGACGAGGTTGGATTTTCGCAGCATGCCTGATGTGCCGAAAGTTAACTCTTCGCCATCAACTATCCGCGAGAACGTGATTCCGGTGTTGCAGAGAGGACAGAATGTAACTGTAACCGGGGCCCCACCGACCGAGTCGTTCACGATCTCGTGCCACATCAACATTGCGAGAGGGTATGCACGGGCATCACCATCAATTATGAGGGCCACGACTGGCTCCTGCGGATCCATGTAGTCGGGTGCTTCAGCGACCGCAGCAAACGTCGGCTCATCGATTGGCACTATTCGATCTTTTGGCAGAACAATTTCCAGTTCGGTGAGCGGGATGGTCCTCTCGTTGAGATCGGTCTTCCAGCCCCAGATCGATCGCAAACGCTCTGCTCGTGAACGCTCAACATCATCATCGAAAAGAAGTTCTGGTCTGGGAGTCGACGTGGGTTCTGTCGCCGCATCATCTGACGGGGACGTGGCGTCAGGCTCGTTGGTTGGTGTGGCGATTGATGTTTCAGTAGGTGTCGGTTCCGGCGCTGTGACAACTGTACTGTCAGCACCGGAAGGATCCACGGTCGCCGGAGAAGCTGAACCGTCATCGGCAGCTCCACCGCAAGCTACAACAAACGCTGCAACACCACCGATTGCAAAAATTCCAAGTCGACAACCCAGCCGTGAACTTGCGTTTTTATAGCTGCTTCCCAACGAAACAAACTGATTCATTTGTTATTACCCAATTCAACCGTGCAGATTCTTTTTTAGTGCATTTGCTATTGGATGCACCAGACATCAACACGGCGCGAACTTACCTCATCGGTATTGCGGAATTGAAACCGGCAGTTTTGATCAGGCAGGTTAGTCGAACGTCAGCATGCGCGTTGGATTGTCGACAAGAATCAGACGAACGGCTTCTTCGCTCATCCCGCGAGCCCGCATTCGCGGGACAACTCGATTCAGTATGTGATCGAAGCCGTGCCCACCGTAGGTTTTCAGACGATGCTTGGTGCAAATGTCGTGGGCCAGCAGGATATTGCCCTGCCTGCCTTCCGAAACCATGTGTTCGACCATCTCGATGCGTTCGTGATCACTCGGCATGTGAGATTCTGGAGCCAGAGGGTAGAAAGACGACTCATGTCCGAACAGATCGAAGTTCAGGTACGCGCCAGAAACGATCAACTCATTCAGAATCCCACGGTCGTACACAGTCCGTTCGATATGACCCATCACCGTGCGATTGAGATTGCCACCCCACTTTACGACAGCTTCGAGCAGCTCCAGCGGCGCTCGTTCACTGCGACCGGGATGAATTAGTAGGGGAGCGCCCGTTTCTCGCTGGGCAATAACTGCGGCCTCGAGAACCTTCTTTTCTGAATCGTGCCATGGCCATGAGCATCCGATCTCACCGATGATGCCCGCACGAATCCCGGTATCGCCGACGCCGTAATCGACGTCATGGATGATCTGTCCGGCAATCTGTTCCACTGTAAGATCGTCGAGTTCAGGTGGGTGGGTTATCTGGACATAGTTGCCAGCTCCCATGATCACGTTCAGACCGGTCGCTCTGGATATTCGCACGAGTGCCCTAGGGTCGCGCGCAAGACCAACCGATGTGACATCGACTACCGTGCTTCCGCCGGCGTTGAAATACTCCTGAGCCTCCCACGTCGAAATATCTTCATCGAGAATCCGAAGATTGTCACGGCTGCTCGACCAGTTGTAGCGAACCCATCCGAGGTTGTCCAGCGATACCTCTTCGTCCATTAATCGACGATCCGATGCCTCTTTAGGTTCGGTAAATACTGCGCTGAAGTCGATCAGTAAATGCTCGTGAGTCGTCGTAATCCCAACTTTTGCGGGCTCGATGGGGCCCAGAACGGTCAGGACTTTTCTTGCAGCTCGGTGCTTCGGTACTGGATGAGAAGGAGAGGTCAACTAACTAAACCCTGCTGGCTGTACTTGATTCGCACAGAATGCGAACGAGATTCGAATCGAGGCAAAGTCTATCGCAGGAACCTAACCAACCGAACTCGATTACGCATCACGCCACGTGGCTTTTGGCTTCCAACCGAGAAGTCGCTTTGCCTTTTCGACCGATATCGCAGTCGTGTTGCCGGGCATCGGAGTACGTATTTCGGCTTCTGGATAGACGCTTTTGATCAGCTCTTCGGTCGGTTCATCGGCAGATGTGTCTTCACTGTTTATAAAGAACACCTCATGACCACCGAAGTTTGCCTCGATAGCCAGTGTGCAGGCACGCGCCGCCTCGCTGATGTCGCTCCAACCCCAGAAATGCTTCGCGTTGCTACCATGCGCCCCGTCCCGTTCTGCGGCAGCGTTTAGCTGCGCCTGACGCTCGCGATCCATCAAACCATGAAACCGCATACTCGCGATCTGAACCTTGCCGGGACGTCGCCTGACGAACGCCTCGGCCATTTCCTCTCCCAGCCACTTGCCTAACGAATACGCATCTTCGGCAAAGGTCGGGTGCTTTTCATCGATCGGAAAGTACGGGCGAGGTGTAATGCCTTTCGAGAAAACAGCGCCAACCGCGTTGACCGACGATGCGAGAACGATTTTCTCGATGCCAAGTAGTTCGGCTGCTTCGAGCACGTTCCAGCTTGAGGTCATATTGACCCTGAATACCTCGTGTTCAGGGGCCGTGATCGGATTCGGGATGGCCGCCATGTGGATCACGGCATCGCAGTTTTTCATGGCAGAAAGAACCTGACCGAAATCTGTGACGTCTACCGTCTTGAAGATGTAGTCCTGCGATCGAATGGCGTTCGTCCCACCAGGAGGATTCTTGTCGATGCCGACAACGTCATATCCGTACTTGAGTAAGTCTTCGACGATGTATTTACCGGCGCGCCCGGTTGAACCAGTAACGAAAACTGTTGTCACGATGTGGTACTCCATTTTCCGATATCTGTCATATGTTCTCGCCGATGATCGCGGAAGAGATGGACAGGCCAGTAGTCGGTGTGAGAATGCTGATTCGGGAGCGATCTGACGTTATCGACGAACAAAACTCGAATCAAAACGTTGGTTCCATGCCAACATCGAAGAAGCCGATCGGCCCTCGATCATCGGCATACCAGAGCCGGTTGTCCTTGATAGTCATGCCGTGTACCTGGATCGGGTCGTTCACCCTGAACGCGTCGTAGCAACGTCCATCTTCGAGACGGTGGCGACTTACTACACCAAACGCAGTGTCGGCTATCCATACGTGACCCTCCTGTTCGGCCCATGCAAGTCCGTGTACCCGGAATCCGGGTGCTTTCATGCGATGAACTTCCTGCCAGTTAGAAGTATCGATTACATGAACGAACTGCGAAGGAGGTGAAGCGACGTAGATATTGCCGTCTTTCCATTCGAGACCGTGGTCGCCGGTTGGTTCGGATTTTCGACCTGCCTCGGCATCGAGATGTTCGCGGGTCGCATTGATTCCGGCGCCAGCTGAAGGATAGACCTCGACGGTTTTTCCAGTTTTCATATCAAGCTGGTAGATCTCACAGCTGTAGGTCGATGCGACCCAGATGTAGCCGCCACCGAGCGCGATACCGCTCGATTTTTCAGTTTCGGTCGGCAAGTCAACAAGTACATCGCCGGTTGCCCAATCGACCTTGTAAACGTGGTCGTCACCCTGGTCAATGATCCACAGGCCATCATCGGCAGCCTGTAGCCCGTTGGGCTTCGGCCCCGGTGCATTGAACTGGAAAATCGTATCGGCGACTTTGTGCGGCATGGGTTCTCTCGTTTACTCGGATGCGTTGTCGGCTTGCGGCGGTAGTGTAGCGCGGGAGCAGCCTGTGCGGAGGGAATGATCGGGCTTATTCAGGCTTGTGCGCCTTAATCGAATGCATAAGCGGAAGATCGTATTCCCGCCCTTCAGGCATCTTCCACAGGCCCTTGCCAGCAGTAACGTGCATTGGAAGAATCTTGTTTGGTGCTACTTTATGCTCGTGAACAAAATCGAGCACGAGACCGGCTTGAATCAGGGCATTGATAATCTCTCCGAACCCGTGCGGAGTGTTGAATTGCTGCGTGTGAGAGACTTTTCCGATTCCCGCGTACGAGGTATCTTCTTCATAGCCCTGAGGTCCAGCCGATTCGAAGTATGGCCAATCAAGGAGAAGTTGATCGCCGTGGTCGTCTTGAGAAACCGACCACGCCATTGGGTGGATTTCGAGGATGTAGAAAGTTCCACCGGGCTTCAGGAAACCTGCACAAACTTCAGCCCATGACTTGATATTGGTCAGCCAGCAGATTGCTCCGACGCCGGTGTACACAATGTCGAATTGGCGACCTGAGAGCACTCTTGGAGAATCGTACAACTCGGCTACTACGAACTCACCGGGAGTGTTTGAAAGGACACTGAGTTTCTTGCACGCCTCGATCGCCGGATCTGAAAAATCGACTCCGGTGACATTCGCTCCGAGCCGTGCCCAACTCAGGGTGTCGTGCCCAATATGGCATTGGAGATGAAGTAGTGATTTGCCAGAGACGTCGCCCAGTTCTTCACGATCAACATCAAACTGGACGATATCGCTGATGTAGTTCGAATCGTCGATGAACTGCTGAATGTTGTAGTCGTCTGAATCCCAGTGAATCGGAACCCGGTCGTTCCAGTTCGCCTTGTTTGCTGCGCTGTATTTGTCGAGTGGCATGTGTTATCCCGCGGGCGCTGATGAGGTGGAGCGATGATACATACTGGGCGTCGACCGGTACTGGCGATTATTCGCGATGATGGCGGCTGCCCTGCTCGCCGATCTCCGCGGGACGGACATGCGGTGGCCGTGCTGAGGTGCGGAACGGCAGTTCGAACGCGTCCCTCCCTCAGCAGACCCTTTGACTCCGATGACTCCACTCGAGACGTGAATCCACCAGATCTACAAATCACTCCCGATGACGGTTGTTGCCGGGTCATTCAGGAATGTGTCCAGTAGCTCGGTTCCTGCGCCTATACCCTCTGGCGGGTATGCATAGCCATTCTCGATCTTCGGCAGCCTATCGACGATATCCCTGTACCAGGTTGCGTTGTACGCCCGCACCGTCTCTTGGATCAACGCATTTGGCGCATTCAAGGAGAGGTGCACGCTGAACATCAGGGTCACCGGCCCGACGCAATCGTGAGGGGCCACGGGCATGTGATAGGCGTGTGCCATACCGGCTATTCGTTTGGATTCCGAGATACCGCCGACCCAGGAAATATCGAACATGCAGATCGTCATAGCCTGCTTCTCGAACATCTCGCGGAACGCCCAGCGTGATGCGACCGTTTCGCTGGCGGTCGTTGCAACTTCCGTGGATTTGCGGAATTCGACCAGCGCGTCGATATTGTCCATTGGTATCGGGTCTTCGAACCAGAACGGGTTGAATGGCTCGACAGCTTTGGCGATTCGTTTCGCTGATGAGAGGTTCCACAAGCTGTGCATTTCGACCATCACATCCATCTTGTTGCCGACTTTTTCACGGATTTTCCGGAACGGTTCTGTTGCCTCTTCCAGTTCCGTGGCATGGATGAATTGGCCGTTCGAATCGTTCGCGTGCTTGTCGAACGGCCAGATCTTCATCGCGGTGAATCCCTGAGCCAACAGATCGTCGGCTAACTCTCCTGCATCTGTCATAAACGCATGGTAGTCCTCGTACGGCTGCTCGGGTCGATAGTCAATCTGCCCTGCCTTCCAACCACCTTTGACCTTTACGCCATATGAATAGCCGGCACAGGTGTTGTAAACACGGATGCGGTCACGAGCTAGCCCCCCGAGTACCTGATACAGAGGTTGATTCACGCGTTTCGCATAGAGGTCCCACAGTGCCATGTCGATCGCAGAGACAGATGACGAATCGACTCCACGGCCTCGCTGAACTTTGAATCTGCGAGCCAGTATGTCCCAGTGAATATCGAGTCGATTGGAGTCCTTGCCGAGGAGATATGACGCAATGTCACTGTGGATATTTGCCTCGACAGCGTCAGGAGCAAACGATGTCTCACCCAGACCGACATGACCGTCTGAACTGTGGATACGCACCCATACGATGAGCGGATACTCCGGGTTACGAAATGTTTCGATGCGTGTGATAACCGGTGCGGATGACATCTTGTTGCTCGTTGTATTGGAGATATAGAACTGGGGTTGTCGTTGGTGAACGATCTGTCATGAACTGACGATTCAAAAGGTTAACAAGCCCGATAGTGGTCATGTGAGTACCTAGCATGGTTTTTAGGAAAAGTTCAAAATTCGGACACTCATGTCTTTCATCCAGATAGTTGTGCTCGCCTTAGTGCAGGGAATAACCGAGTTCCTGCCGATCAGCAGCAGCGGTCATTTGATACTCGGCTCGTGGTTGTTCAACTGGCCCGATCAAGGAATCGTCTTCGATACCGCGGTTCACGTTGGAACGCTAACGGCAGTAGTCGTTTATTTTCGCCGTGAATGGATACAGCTCATCATGGGGGTTAGTGCGAACCAGTTGGTCGAGATCGACGACTCAGGCGACACAATTCGAGCGCGAACGCTTGCAATGCTGATTGTCGTCGGGAGTCTCCCACTGGCTATCGGTGGCCTGCTGATGAAAGACAGCATCGAGGCAAACTTCCGCACACCGGAATCGGTTGGATGGCTGCTAATCGGTACCGCGGGTGCGCTGCTCCTCGGCGAACTATTGAGTCGCAAGGTTCGAGTACTCTCTTCACTCAAATTGCCAGACGCGGTGCTGATCGGTCTGGCTCAGGTCATGGCAGTATTTCCTGGAATTTCGCGTTCCGGTGTGACTATCGTTGCCGGTATGGCAGTCGGCATGACCCGGAGTTCCGCAGCAAGATTCTCAATGTTGCTGGCAACCCCTGCCATCGCTGGTGCGGGACTGCTGGTTGCCATCGATGCCCTGTCCGGCAACGAAAGTGTCGATTGGGGTGCTGCTGTGTTGGGTGCGGTTATCTCGGCGGTTACAGCGTTCCTGGTAATTGCCGGGTTTATGAAGCTGCTAAGGAACGGATCACTAAAGCCATTTATCGTCTACTGTGCGGTGGCTGGAGTAGCGGTTTTGATTGCACGCGCTGCCGGTGTTTGAATCGCGAGATCAGCGATTAATCTCGCCGGGTATTCGACGGCACGGAAATCGTTTGGGCGGCAACCGTGCGATTCAGTTCCTGCCATGATCAGTCCTCCACGATCGGTCTCACCACTTCAATCCTGCCCGCGCATGTTGCTGTAATGCCACAAGGCGACTAACGTAGCACGATCATGATTGCGGATCCGTCAGGAAGATCAGACAGGGAACGACATGCCGAGAATCACCGGTGAAATCAGAGATGCGGCGACAGGTGAAATCGTTCAGGCACGTGTTCAAGTGCTTTCGCCCACGGGTCAGAATGCTGCCCCGGCCGACGCTATGTGGAAAGTTGGATCGGGCGAACCGTTCTTCTACAGCGATGGTCAGTTCTCACTTGAGACGATCCGTGGATATCACCGCGTGCTTGTGGAGCGCGGGACAGAATTTACCCCGTGGGAGGCGACTGTCGAAGTCGACGGCACGTCCAGCACATCGCTTGAGATTAGCCTCAAACGTTGGTCAGACCTGCCGGAGCGTGGCTGGCATCCGGGCAACACCCACATCCACTACGACGAAAAAGAGACCGATCCTGACCGCAGGTTGGCATACGATTCTAGAGTCGAGGATCTGCGTATGACCGCGGTGTCGATTCTGAAACGCTGGGATCTCGATTACGCCACCAACAAGTATCCGCCAGGGGTTTTAACCGAGTTCACCGATACCCACCACCACGTCCAGAGTGGGGAAGAGACCCGCCACAACCACGACCCTTCGAATCCGTTCAAAATCGGTTACGGGCACGTGATGTTGCTCAATATTCGCAATCAGGTCGATCCGCTGAGTCGTGGTTTGATCGTCGACCAGTTCGACCCTGATTATCCACCGTTGAGCTACGCCTGCGATCAGGCGAATGATCAGGGTGGTCTCGTGATCTGGTGCCACAACGGGCAGGGCATGGAAGCACCCGTGGCTGCGGCACTCGGCAAAGTCCACGCCATGAATCTTTTCGATCCCTTCTGGAGCGACGTCGAATATCTCTACTGGTATCACATGCTGAATACCGGTATCAGGCTGCCAGTATCAACCGGTTCGGACTGGTTCGTTAGCTCAGCAAACAGGGTTTATTCGCAGGCGAACGGCGATTTTGCATACGAGTCGTGGCTTGACGGTGTTCGTAACGGGCGAACCTTCATCACTAACGGACCGGCGCTGTTCGTGACGGCGGCAGGGCAGGAGCCCGGCGAAACCATTGAGGTCGAGAAGGGGACACGAATTCCAGTTCGTACCAGTTGGAACTCTCACTACTCCATCAATCGGGTCGAGATAGTTTTCAACGGCAATGTCGTGGCCAGTCGAGAATTTCCAGAAGGTGTGAATACCGGTCACATTGAAACCGAAATTATCGCCGAGGCTGATGGCTGGATCGCGGCACGGCTTGGATCAGGATCGCGCGATTCTTTCAACCAACCGATCTGGGCGCACACAAGCCCGGTGTATCTGACCGGGACAGGCATCCAATCGGAGGCCAGCGTTGAATCGGCGAACTACTTCACCGATCGTATTGGTGAGGGAATCAACTGGGTCAAGACCAGAGGGCGGTTCTACTCGGACGCTCAGCGAAAAGAAGTCATGGATCTGTTCAGGCAAGGCCAGGACTGGTATCGCAATCTGACATGAGCGGGGTGGATGAGTAACCGAAATGGTGAATCAGCTAGTAAACTCCCTCGGGTCGATTTATTCCAAGCAAGATTACTCACGGTAAACACCAGTTTTATGTCTGTTGAATCTCTTTTCGATTTTTACTACGAGCGCGCAATAATCCCGATTCGCAACACGACTTACAGCCGTGAGCAGCGCGGTTCTCTCGATATTCGGCATGTCGCCGAGGACGACGAGTTCCGACAGTTAAACCACAAACTTGTCCTGAAAGATGGCGTAGCGTCCAGTGTCTGGCGCGAGCAGGAGTGGGGGCTGAACGAAAACTCGATCGATGTAACTCACTTCGACAACGGCATTGTGAAGCAGTTGAGTTTGCGCCACACAGGCGAGAGTGTGACCGGTCTCAAGATCAGTCTTACTCGTGGCGAATGGTTGAAGCCCGATCCTGATTTGCGGCTGCCTTACATATTCGGTCGTTCTGATATGGAGACCTGGTACAAAGCGAGGGATCTCAAAATGGGGCTGGATCGTGTTCGCTTGGCATGGGATCACGAGACCAAGCACACATTCCCGATAAAAGAGTATGGGATCGACAAGAAGAAAGCCGAGCACCTGTACCGGGGAGTCGAGTACCGGATCGAGGTCGACGACGCCATTCGCCTGACAATCGATGGTAAGTCACCCCGCAAGGTTAACTGGCGCACCGAATTGACAGGTGACGAAGTCAGGACTCTATTCGCTTACGCGAGCGACGGTTCATGGATCGAAGGCTGGGAGCCTGTTGCCGAGATTCTTGAGAACGGCAGATAGTTTCTAGTCGCCACTCTCATGAACGTAGCGTGCGTCGAGATCCAGCGGGTAAAGCGAATCGCGCACTCGTCTGTAGTTGAACGTCGACATGTCGGCTGATGTCGCGCCTGGTGTATTGACTGTGACCATCTCACTGGCAATCGGCTGATACGCCGGGCGAGGTGAAACGACACCCTTCGCCACCACGACGTCAAAATCCTCGGGTCGATAGCCGAGCGAGTAGAACTGCTCACGGCTCATGTTGCCGACCCGCGAAGTCACAAGCACGACGGTTGGTCCTTCTTCCGATTCGACAACCACAGTGGTTCCAGCGTCGAAGAACCTCCAACCGGCATGCACTGTCCCGGTGTCTTCGAACCGTCCATCCGAGATTCGAGCGATATTCCCGGTGATTTCAACGGGTTCTCCGTGGAGTGAATCGGTCTTTCCACCAACCTTTACGGTCATATTCGCCCCTATTCCGGCAGCCAGACAAGCAGCAATTGCCTCTGGATCACGAATGGTCTGCAACCACGAACGAGCCCCTCGTCTTACTGCCTCGGCCAGAAGGAACGTGCTATCGCCTGAACTGCCTGCGCCAATGTTGTCGCCAACGTCCAGTAGCACAATGGGACCAGAATCGTCGGGCTTCAGCAGAGCCTGTTCCAGCGCATATTCGACCGCTTCGGTTGGCGACGGGCCGACTGGTTTGTACAGTTCTTCTCGATTGGCCCACGCCCGCTCGGCTATCCAGCGCGCAGCTTTTTTAGCTTCCTCTGCCGAGTCTTCATGAAGCACGTAGCAGGCCAGACCATTCTCATAGACGTCGGACCACGGATAGCCCTGACCAATCGATCCACCCACAATCCCGTGTTGGGATAGTACGGCCTCGAGGTCATCGATGATCGCTTTCATCGGCATCTCACGGGTATCGTGCTGAAAAATACCGATAACCATTGGTGGCTGCTCCAGCCATTTGGCGGGCCGCCAGTTCTCAGTTGCCATTCTGACAATCAGATCGCCGGCGTCGTGGGCTCGCGGAATAGCATCAGTGTGCGGGTTGGTCTTGTAGATAACCAGTGCATCCGTCATATCAGCCATCTGCTTCGAAACGTTGGCATGTAGATCGAGAGTCATTACCACCGGCACGTCGGATCCAACGATCTCACGAACGCGGCGGGCCAACTCACCGTCCATATCCGGGTGCTGTTCAGAAACGGCAGCACCCATCTGGTTCAGCAGAACACCATCGAACGGCCCCTGTTCGCGCAACATCTCCAGAGCTTCACCACCCAGAGTCTCGAACACCTCATTGCTGATCGTCCCTGCCGGGTCGGTTGCAGCGAATATTAACGGGACGAGTTCGAAATCATGCTTTTCAGCCGATTGGATGAAGCCCGCCATAGAGGTCTGCGAACGCACGTGCATGTCGTAATACTGCTGTCCGCGTTGCACGGCGTACGTTTGTAGACCTGATCGCTTGAAATCGGCCAGTGTGGTTTTGTTGCTGGCGAAAGTGTTGGTCTCGTGGTGGATACCGAGTGTGGCTATACGGAGCCTGTTAGTCATGATTGCGGGTTCTGTTGGGCGCAGGTTCTAAGGATTGTCGATATCGGGAGCGTCGGTGTGGTTGCGCCTAGCGCAGAGTGAACGGTGGAGCTCGGTTCCTGAGACTCCACCGACCTTCGTTCTCGTGCTACTCGATCGACTAACCGCCATCTCCGGTGATGATCCCGACGGAGCCGTGCATCTTCTTCTTCTCTTCAAGTTTGGAAGTCACTTCCGGGTTCTGCCCGGCACTTGGCCACTCACCCCGCAGGACCGCGGCGACCTGCTGCGAAGCTCGCTGGCGTGCCAGCCAGCCAGATCGCGTCGACGCACCGGCTATGTGCATTGCGGTGATCACGTTGTTCATCTGAAGAAGCGGATTCGCCGGGTCGACTGGCTCCTGCTCGAACACGTCGAGCCCAGCCCCACGAATTTTGCCATCGCGGAGCGCCTCTATCATCGCCGGTTCGTCAGTGACAGAACCACGACAGACGTTGATGTAGTAGGCAGATGATTTCATGTGATCGAACTGTTCCGCCCCGATCATGTGGAATGTCTCCGTGTTCAGAGGAACTACCACGATGATGTAGTCGGAGCGTCTGCATAGCTCGTTGATCTCAAATACCTGTTCGACACCGTATTCACTGATTATCCACGGAGCGACGTAAGGGTCGTAGACGAGAGTTTCCATACGCCAGCCCTGACCGAGCTTGCGGGCAACCTGACGACCGATATTTCCAAACCCGACTATCCCCAGAGTCTGCTCGTCGATCGCTTCGATTGGCATGAAGGCTGAACGATCCCAACTTCCGGTCTCACGTAGTTGATTGGTCGTCTGTACCACCTGTCGGTTGAGCGCCAGCGCCATCGTTACAGCCTGATTGGAAACCTCTTCGGCACACATGCCAGCACCGTTGGTGACGATGATTCCCATCTCGGTCGCTGCATCCACATCGATATGGTTGAAACCGTGAGAGTAGACGGCAAGAACTTTGGCTTGGTCGGCAGCACGTATGACCTGCTCGGTGCCCCAGCCGCCCCGCATCATGATTGCGTCGGCACCCCGAACCGCTTCGATCGCCTCTCCTTCGGACTGTGGTGCTTCTTGAACGAATTCGACGTCAAGATCGGCCATCTCGGCCCGCTCATGGTGTAAAGGGTCATCAGTGGAAGGTCCGAGTACGACGACTCTTTGCTTTGCCATTTGTTAGGTGCTCCAAAAATTGTAGGGAAGGGTTGGGAATGAAACTTTCGATCCATGCACGCTTAGAGTTATTGCCGAAGCTACTTGCCTCTTTCGGCAAGCATTACCTCCCAGCTAACTGCCCGTTTTCGCGACGGTACTGTGCTCCGCACGTCGGGGTTGATTAGCGACATTGGCCAGTAGCCGAGAGCTATTCTCATTGCCTCTTCGCCGAGTTGGCTGTTGGCTCGATCCCACGCAACTTCGCTGTAGGAGGCGTAGTGGTTGGTCACAGAAACGTTGTCCATTTTTAGGAGCGGGTTGTCGGGGTCGATTGGCTCCTTCTCGAAAACGTCCAGCCCCGCACCTGCAATTTTCTTCTGCTGAAGAGCTTCGATCAGTGCCTTTTCGTCGACAACCGGACCACGCGAGCAGTTGATCAGGTAGGCAGTCGGCTTCATCAGGTCGAAGAATTCAGAGTTGATCATGTGATGTGTCTGAGGCGACAGGTATGTGTGCGGCGAAACATAGTCAGATCGCCGGGCGATATCCTGTGGTGTCCCGACCATCTCGACACCATATTCCTTCGCATCCCACGAAGAGACGAAAGGATCGAAAGCAATTACCTTCATTCCGAAGGCAATCGCTTTTCGAGCAACCGTTCGACCGATATCTCCCAGACCGATAATTCCGAATGTTTCACCTGAAATATGCCCCATCGGAGCCAGATGATCCCGGGTCCATTTCCCGCTTTTAATCAGCTTGTCGTGCAGAACGAATTTCCGTGAGCAGACAAGGAAGTGCATCATCGTCTGGTTACTGACTTCTTCTGTGCCAAATGAAGCAGTGTTCGCCAGAACGACGCCATTTTCAACCGCGGCGTTGAGATCCATACTGTCGTATCCATGCCCGAACGAAACAAGACCCTTGCAACGACCATTGTTGCCCATATGGACAAATAACTCTGGTGCGATTCCGTGACCCTGACTCATCGCTACATCAGCATCTTTAAGAGCTTCAATTAGTTCGCCATCGCTGCTGCCCTCGTAGACAGTAAATTCGGCACCCATCTCTCTGGCTGCCTTGCTTTGCAGGGTGGTCCCGGCAGAGTGCACACCCGCATCGCCCTGCGTGCCTATGTATAAAACTCGTTTTCCTTGCGCTATTCGGTTCATTTTTCTCCAATGGGCCTCAACTGGCTATTTGCGTGCTTTTATGTGCATCCTGATCGGCAGCATATGTAAGCTCTCATCATGTTTTCGAAGGCGAATCGTACTCTCATCGGGTAGCTTTCGTAACTGCCCGCAGCTATCTGTGGTGCCAGTCCGATCTAAATCAAGTTCACCGGCAGACTGTCTTGTTGCATTGCTTCACCTTCACGATCGCCTGAGTTCGTCGTATTTTGCCATGAAAATAGCTGCGAGTTCTGAAATTGCCTAAGCTGTGCGTACTGTTATCCGACACTGAAACGAAATTCGGTGCGTATCCTACTGAATGGCTGCTTCAAAACTTGTCGCTATGAAATAGCAAATCCCTGACTATCTCCATATGACATCTGACTTTAGTCGTATCGAATCATCGGCAATAGAAATTCTTACCGAACTCGGTGCGTTCACCGCGACGTCCTACTGGGAGGATGGGCCTGTAGGCTATCTGGCGAACCGGGCCGCCAAATCTGGCCTTGATGTCTCCATAGACGACTGGGGTAATGTCCTGGTCTCCAGAGATGGCAGCGAACCTGACGTTCCGGGTATCGCGTTCGTCGCTCATACAGATCATCCCGGCTACGAGGTAGTGGCACAGGAAGATAGGCGACTCACACTCCGAACCCTCGGTGGTGTTGGCGTTGCTGCCGGGCGTAAGGGAACTCCGATACTGGTGATCGGTGAAGCGGGCAACCGAATCAGTGCTGTCGTCACTGGAGCGGACGTGGCCGAGAGTGATTTTCTTAGATCACGAGAAGATGTCGGCTGGTTGGGTACTGACACCGTCTACGCCGAGCTAGCCAGTGAAGCGGACCTGGGGGATCTTCCACGTCCTGCCGTCCCTGACCTGCCCGACATAGAAATTGAAGGCGGCTTGATTCACATGCGGGCTGCAGATGATCTCGCCGGATGTGCAGCGATTCTTGCTGCTCTTGAATCTATCGCCTCCACTCCGGTCAAAGGTGTCGTCTACGGTCTTTTCACGAGGGCTGAAGAGGTCGGACTGGTTGGTGCAAGACTCGCTGCGGAACACGACCTACTGCCGAAAGACACCGTGATCGTCTCGGTGGAGACGAGCGCTGTACTACCCGGGGCCGAGATCGGCAACGGTGTGGTCATACGAACTGGTGACCGAGCGGCTACTTTCGATTACGAAGCAGAAGCGTATCTCGGAGAAGCTGCCCACAGGATTAAATCCACGAATCCGAACTTTAAAGTTCAGCGCCAGTTGATGAGTTCTGGCGGTTGTGAAGCCTCGGCATTCAAAGCGCACGGCTACAAAGTTACCGGAACGGCATTTCCTCTTGGTTCGTGGCACAACCGTGGCGAGTCTGGCGTGGAGCCAGAGTTCATTTCGAAAGATGATTTTGTTGGTGGTACGGTCTTGATAGCGGAAGCGGCGAAACTTGCTGGAACAAGTCCGTGCGGCGTGCTGGGCAGGTTGAGCGAATCACCAATCGACGAAGGCGAAAGGTTGAAGGCAGCGCACACTAAAAACAGATAATGTCCAAATGCCTTCTTTTTATTGGGCGTATTCTGTCTTCGTTCAGATCTGCAAAGTAGTATTTGAGAACAACAAGCGAGTCATTGAGAGCAAACATGGAAGTAGATGGCAGTTATCTTCTGGCGCGTACGCTCAAAGAAGAAGGAGTTGAGCACCTCTTCTTCCTCATGGGCGGCCCTAATTACGAGATCATCAACAACTCAGAAGATCTTGGAATAAAAACTATCGATTTTCGCCACGAGCAGGCGGCTTCGATGGCAGCACATGGCTACGCCCGTGTAACCGGAAAACCGGGTGTAACTACTGCTGCGTCGGGACCCGGAACCCTGAATTTGCTGACGGGTCAGTACACGGCGTGGGCAGACTGCGCCCCCATGGTTACTCTCGGCGGAGCGGGACCGATCGAAGATTTCGGCCGTGACGGATTTCAGGAAGTCGATCAAGTCAGCGTGTTTGAGCCCATCTCCAAGGCGGTGATGCGACCGACAGACCCGGCTCGCTATCCAGAGCATATTTCGACAGCATTTCGACTGGCGACGACGGGTCGACCGGGTCCTGTTTATGTCGATTGCAACGAGGACGTGCTGTATGGCAAGGTCGAGGAATCCGACGCAGTAGTACCGACACGTGCATCGGGTAGGTCACGCCCGGCTGGCGATCCCGACCTGATCAAGCAGGCCGTCCAGATGCTTTCTGAGGCAAGTAGCCCGATGATCTTCGCTGGTGGCGGAGTCTGGTGGTCGCAGGCATATAACGAGCTACGGCAGTTGGTCGAGCGTATGGGAATACCGTTCTACACCTCGCCAATGTCGCGTGGCCTGTTACCCGATGATCATGAGATGTCGTTCCCGGCTGCACGTTCGGGTGCGTTCCGTGGTGCTGACGTTGTTCTGGTTGTCGGAACGCGCATGAACTGGATGATGACCTTTGGAAAACGCATCGCTTCCGATTCGAAGCTCATCCAGGTCGATATTCACGGTGCTGAACTCGGCCACAATCGATCAGTCGATGTTGGTATCGAAGGTGATGCCAGGACAGTTTTACGGCAATTAATCGATGAGGCCGAGCGAACGGGATTTGAATCGAAGGCTGAAACCAAGTGGGTCGAGACGCTTCGGGAAGCGGATCTCGCACGTCGTGAGCGTGTCGCACCTCTGGAAAACTCGAACCAACACCCGATTCATCCGCTCAGGCTCTGCAAAGAACTCCGTGATGTGATGGATCGCGACGCAATCCTGACGGTTGATGGAAACGAGATACTCCACTTCGGCCGCCAGTCTATGCCGACCTACGTTCCGGGTCATCGCCTTAACTCGGGTCCCTCCGGCTGTATGGGTGTCGGCTTGCCTTACGCTCTCGGTGCGAAGATCGCCAAGCCTGACAAGCAGGTTGTGGCACTACATGGAGATGGCTCGCTGGGTCTGAACATTCAAGATTTCGACACGGCTGTTCGGCACGACTTGCCGATCGTCATCGTTGTGTCGAACAACGAAGGTTGGACAGCGAGAGTCGAAGGGGTGCGCAAGCCTGGCCGTGAGCTTGGTTTCACGCGCTTCGATAGAGTCGCCGAGGCACTCGGTGGGCACGGCGAACTGGTTGAAGACCCTGCCGACATTCAACATGCGCTTGAGCGGGCGTTCGATGCCGGAGTTCCTGCAATCGTGAACGTTCGGACCGACCCTACCGCCCGTGCCCTTTCTCGGTTCGTCGGCTCGAAAATGGAGTAGGCCGATACTTTGTGCATCCGACTATTGTGACGAGTTTGCCACTATTGCTACACGAAGGGATTTAGAATTGCCGTACTATCTGATGCTTTCACGACTAACAGAACGCGGACGAGATCGAATCAAGCACGACCCTGATCGTATTACTCAGGTGAATCTCGAAATCGAAGAGCAGGGCTGTAGCGTTGTGTATCAGTACGCCTTGCTGGGACGATACGATTTCGCTACGTTGATCGAAGCGCCCGACAACGCACATATGAGTCGTCTCGCAGTCGATCTCGGTGCTCGCGGTACGATCGAGACTGAGACACTACCGGCTGAGCCAACAGAGCTATTCATCGAAGCGATGAAGGCCACGTAGAAGCGCAACTGGCGCAACAAAGAGACGATTTGCACCCTTAGAATCTCGCTACCTGATTCATGTGGGTAGGAGAATGGTGGAGCATGGCAACAGATCGAGAACTCGGATTTACGCCAACATACAGGCTGCGAGAGATGATTGGCTCGAAAGATATCTCGCCGGTCGAACTTACCGAGTCGCACCTGAGACGTGCCGACGAACTCGATCCAAAGCTCGGCATTTTCATCACACGTATCTCCGAGATGGCGATGGACGCTGCCCGTGATGCCGAAGCTGCGGTAATGCGTGGCGATGAACTCGGACCACTACATGGAATTCCGGTGCCGTACAAAGATACCGAACCGATGGCCGGGGTTGTCTGGACACATGGCTCGCTTACCTACAAAGACAACATCGCGAAAGTGGATGCAATACCGCTCGGCCGGGTCAAGGCCGCCGGTGGAATCATCACCGGCAAAACCAATACCCCTGAAAATGGATTCGCGGGAACAACGGAGAATCGTCTCGGGCCACCGGCTCGAAATCCATGGAACCCTGATAAAACTCCCGGCGGATCTTCCGGTGGGGCATCGGCAGCAGTTGCCTCGGGCCTGACCAGTTTCGCCCCCGGCGGCGATGGCGGTGGCTCGATTCGTATTCCGGCAGCTTTTGCCGGTGTGTACGGGATCAAGGCGACGCAGGGCAGGGTGGCGCGTGCTGCCAATTTGACGCGGAACGCCGGTCACAACATCATGAACAACGCGACATCCGGTCCGCTGACTCGGACGGTGCGAGATGCCGCAGAGACCCTGGCAATCATGTCCGGGTTTGATCCTCGTGCTGAGTACGACACGATGACCGACGATGTGCCCGACTATTCAGGTGCGTTGAGCAAAGGCGTGAAGGGTCTAAGGATCGGATGGACGCCCGACATGGGTGGCAATCCAGTTGATCCGGAAGTGGCGCAGGTCGCCGAGAGCGCAGCCAGGGTGTTCGAGGGCCTCGGTGCGACGGTCGAAACCGTTGATTTCTGTCCTTCGGACTACGAGGATGTCTTCTGGACTTTCTTTGATTACTTCAGCGTGAAGGGACTCGCCGCAGCCCGCGAAGATTTTGATAATCATCGGGAAGATATGACCGACTACTTTGGCGAGTACATGGATCGCGCCAACACACTTTCCGCCGAGCGGATGTGGAATATTTTCAGCAATATCGGTTGGTATAGAAAATATACGAACGAATACTTTGGCAAGTACGATCTGCTGCTCTCACCAACCCTGGCTGTCCAAGCGTTCGATATTGGCGATGCGCCGGACGTGATCGGTGGCAAGCAGGTTCCTCACCGACTCTGGGGATTCACCCCGTTCACGTATTTGTTCAACCTAACCGGTAACCCCGGAGCTTCTGCCCCTGCCGGTTTCTCTGCCGATGGATTACCTATTGGACTCCAGATCGTTGGTGATATGAAGGATGAAGTCAGCGTTCTAGCAGCCTCAGCCGCCTTCGAAGAAGCCCGCCCCTGGGCCGAAAAACGCCCGCCGGTTAGTTGATGATGGCACTCCTTCACCCTCTCGCTGAGTGGTTGTAAGACTAATTCTTTATCAGGTACTCAAGTAGCAGGTAAGAGTTTTCGAGCGGCTTAGCTTGTACGAGTTGAAGTGCTTTTATTTGATCTAAATCACCCAGAGTATGCAATGAGCGGCCATCCATCAGCGTGGATGTATTCTTTCCGCCGATCAGCGCGGGCGCCACAACGAGCAAAACCCGGTCGATCAGACCGTCTCTGACTAATTTTGTGTTTAACGTGCCGCCAGACTGAACTGTGAGTCTTTCAGCACCGAAATCTCGCTTTAGTCTGGTGAATAGATTTCCGAAGTCAATTTCACGCTGGTATTCCAAGACGTGAATGTTGTCGTGACTCTCGCGCATCGCAGCCGCTGGATGAGCTTTGTTCGTGGTCGCGATTACGAGGTCACGTGACATTTCCGCCAGGTAATCCACCCCTTTGTTGCTGAGGTGCGGTTTGTTGTCTACAACGACAAAACTCACCTGCTTCTTCGGAGGTGTGCCAGATTTTTCGTTGAATCCAACCTTGGCAAATACACGGCCAGTGTTCAACGAAAACAGGTCGGTGCTGCGTTCCAAATCATAGTATTGATCCAGACCTTCCCGAATCCCAGGGATATTTGGGAAGTCCACATCGACATCCAGCGCATCCGTATCGCCTGTGGAAATTTTGCCATCAACTGAAACCATCAGGAACAATGTCGTAAATGGTCTTTTTGTAGTGGTCAAATTCGATTTTCCTATCGTTCGCTGAGACAAGATTTGGCGACAAACTGAACGAATGCCAACTAACTAGCTCAACCTACCCTCGGCTGTACTTCTGAATAACATCCCAGATTTCTGGCTTCATCGAGTTATAGATGAAGTAGCAATAGTGGGTCGCTCCTTGTGATTGCATCTCGGCAAGCAAGCGATCCAGTTCGGAAGCCGTTAGCCAGTTCGAGCCAAAATGTTCGAGTCCAACCCATGGCATATAGCGTTCTTGGCCGCCACTGTTGGCGATCATTTTTGCGGTTTGATCACGTACGGCTGTCGTGAACCACTCGTCGGTTGCTTCACCGTTGTAGTCGCTGATCGGATAACTCGCCGCCAGCGGGTAATCAAACATCGACCCGAATAGCTCTGACGCCAGTTCTACGTCCAGTCCATCGTTCCAGTCAGCCAACGTGTCGACCCAGTTCACGATCGTCCCGCGGAAGCCAGCGACACCACCCGACCACCAGTACTGCTTTGGCTGTTGAAAATCGATGTAGTTTTGTTTTCTGACAGTGTTGTGACCGGTCAATGGCTCTGCGAATGGAAGCCGTGATGAGTTACCGACTTGGATGTGAGGGAGATGCTCTTTCACACCTTTGTATGAACTGCTTACGCTCCACTCGACTGCCGCCTGTTTGAACGAATACCAGTCGCTGAACTTTGGGTGATCCCGCCACCAATCATGATTCGCCAGTGCGCCCGGCGCTTTTGTCATGAACTTCCGAGCGTAGTCAGGGTTGAATCCATGAAGGAATTCCTTGAAATGCTGTCTTCCGTCTAATACTTTTTGGAAGTCCATGCCGTTTTTCGAAGCGAACGCTCGGTTCTCGGGAGTATCGATTGATTCAACCCAGAGATCATCACGGTGACCGGGCTTAATCTCCCACTTAAAGTCTGGACCATCAAGCAGCAGGCCTGTCACCTGTGGGAAGTGCTTGGCTGTGTCGCGAGCTCTGGCAACTGTCATTGCTGGCATGCTCGGGTCGGTGAAACTTGGTGAGCGTTTTGTTGGATCGAGCTTCCCGGATCCAAACCCGCCGTGCAGAAAATATCCCTTGTCGTCGACAGCGTAGATAGTGAAGCCTTTCGATCTTCCCATCTCCAGTGCGGCGGCGAGTTTTTTAGACTGATCTGCAAGGTGCGAGGGCATCGTCGGTGGCTGCCACGAAAGTCCTTCGTAAAACTCTGGTGTTGGGTCAAACGCTGCAGTAGGAACCCTCTTGACGCGTTCACCACCCATGGCCTCGAGTCCTCGCGGGTGATCATCTTCTGGCTGCGGATAGACGTTGCCCTCGTCTTCCGGGGCTTGATCGTCTAACAGGCACAGCCATTGCAGGGCGATTTCATTCACTCCACCTTCAGCCAACTCGTCCCAGAACGACTCTTCGAACATGATGTCGTTGGGCGGTCGGAGGCACATGACGGGCTTCAGGGGCTGCTTGCCGGACTTACTCTGGGTCATTCGAGCGTTCTCCACGTGATGTTGGCAATTTGCTGGAAATGTACACCTTAAATGCGCTGTGGATGGAGCCTGATACGACGGAACAGCCGACTTCTCTGGAGGAATCCGAAATTGCTACGAAAGCGAGGGAATTGAGGTGAACTGCTCTTCGTACAGTCGGCGATACAGTGATGAGCGTTCCAGCAGTTCTTCATTGGTGCCACGATCTGCAATCTCACCAGCCTTCATCACAAGGATCTGATCAGCAGCGATCACAGTCGAAAGGCGATGGGCGATTGCGACTGTTGTTCGGCCTTCTCGGAGTCGGGTAAGCGCCTGTTGGATCAGTCGTTCTGAAAGCGTGTCCAGCGAACTGGTGGCTTCATCGAGCAGCAGTATTCGTGGATTGGCAAGGATCACCCGGGCGATCGCCAATCGCTGGCGTTCTCCCCCGGAGAGTCGGTAGCCGCGTTCACCCACAGTCGTTTCGAAACGATCTGGCAGCCCGTCAATCATCTCGAATATCTGGGCAGCCTTTACGGCATCGATCATCTCCTGTTCGGTGGCATCTGATTTTCCGAACATGAGGTTTTCTCGGATGGTCGCATGGAACATGAACGAATCCTGCGAAACGACACCGATCAAGCGAGAAAGATCGGCCTGAGCCATGTCTTTCACGTTTACTCCGTCGATAGACACTGAGCCGGTATCTACGTCGTACAGTCGAGCGAGAAGATACCCGACCGAGGTCTTCCCGGCTCCACTCGAACCGACGAGAGCCGTGAGGTCGCCGCTTGGAACGGTGAAGTCGATATTCTTCAATCTGAACGGGGCATTGATCTCAGCCTGTGCCCCCTCATCGCCATTGCCTATTGCGTGCTCGGTTGAATATGTAAACCCCACGCCACGGTACTCAATCTCACCCCTGAACTTAGAGGGATCGACTTCGACAGGCTCTACGGGATCTTTGATCTTAGGATCGATATCGAGATACTCGAATATCCTGTCGAATAGTGCAATGGAACTCGATATCTCTACACCGCGCATGAACAGTCCGGCCATCGGGAAGAGGAGCCTGATCTGGATGGCGGTGAACGCGACAATGTCGCCGAGTGACACGGATTCTCGATTGCCGATGATGAACGAGCCACCTAGCAGCCAGATGATCGCAGGGGCCATGGTGAAGAATGTCTGCATCACGACCGAAAAACGTTGACCTGTCATCGCTTGTCTGAGGCTCAGCGCGGTCAGTTCTGAGCTGTTCTTCTTGAACGAACTCAGTTGGTCGGCCTCTCGGCCGAACGTTTTCGAGAGCATCACCCCCGATACGGAGAGCGTTTCACCGGTTCGCGAGGTCAAGTCCGAAAGCGATTTCTGCGTTTCGCGAGTAAGTGCGCGTCGCTTTCTGCCGACATTGAACATTGCAAATGC
Source organism: Chloroflexota bacterium (assembly GCA_024275195.1). GTDB lineage: Bacteria > Chloroflexota > Dehalococcoidia > Lucifugimonadales > Lucifugimonadaceae > Lucifugimonas. Next base: position 29,705 of record JAJRZP010000116.1, read on the forward strand.
GAAGAATGGGACTGTGACAAGGGCAACGAGCGAGAGCTCCCACGAGATCACCAGCATCGCCACGATCGAGGAAATTACGATCACCGAATTTGACACGAGAACGCCCAGTGTGTCGGTCAACAACAACTGTGTGCTCGCCACATCGCTCGATATCCGGGTTTGGAGATCGCCTGTACGGGTCGTCGTGAAGAACGAGAGCGGTAGCTTCTGGAGATGTGCGTAAACCGCCAGACGCAGGTCTTCC
>JAJRZP010000117.1 GCA_024275195.1 Chloroflexota bacterium
GCATCGTTGTTTGCTCTTCAATTCACCTCGACCGAAGTTGTCGACTACCGAACCTTTGCCACCAACGATAAGAACATGTTTCAAACAATGTTCATCGGCCTTCTCAACGAAGGGTTCCTGATGTCGAATCGCTGTGCGGGGAACGTCTCAACCGTTCATACCCAGGACGATGTCGATGCATTCGTCAACGCGGTTCGCAATGTTTTGAAACGAGCCGGATATAGCTAGAACTTCAAGCTGGAATCTTCGGGCGACCCACCGAACTCGCCTCGCATTATCGACTTCATAGATTCAGCCTCCACGGGCTGCGGAGCATACTCGTCAGTGTCATCTTCCATACGAAGCTCGTCATTGATCTCCATCGGGTCGTCAATGTCAAAGTCACCGATCTTTTTCTGAAGATACGAAGGAAATGAGGCGATTCGTACCTGCTCGGCTGACCGCTTCGTCTCACGTAAAACCACAACCACTTCGGAGTCGGTCAGCTTGGCGGCGCGGATCTCGTACTTGTTGCCACCATCGATCATCTTGCGGAGACGAGTGGCAATCCGTACTTCAAGGGTTCCGACATACTCGCCACCGATCGTCTCAACCGACATGATCGTGTCATCGACAACCAACTTGAACTTATCGCCGGGAGAGATGGCTGCAAGTATGTCGGCATTGGCTACCTTCTTCAGTTCGGAAACTGTAGCCACAGCAGGGTCTGAGATGAAAAGGGCAGAACTTGTTGCGGTGCCGCTCGATGTCCGCCGAGCGATGCCACTGCCATCTAATTTCGAAAGCCGGTCGAGTTGCCGCGCCGCAATTCTGTTGCGAGGGTCGATCTTGATGGCTTTTTCGAGAGATTTACGTGCGTCTGCGTACCTGCTCAGTTCGAGATAGGCTTTCGCCAACCTGTTCAGGCATCCAACATTGTTCGAATCTAACTCAGCGCCCTCGAGGTTCACTTCGATGGCTTCTTCCCAGCGGCCTGCGAGGGCAAACTCGATGGCGTCCTCTTCTATTTTCTTGTAGGACCGGGGGCTTTGGAATGAATGACTCTGTGTGACCATTTTCCTGGGATTTCTGGGAGCGAATTAATCGATGACTCTTGTCGATAAATGTAGTGTTCGTTACTTTGCTAAACACGTGATATCGTCGAGTTGACTGCTAACCACCGGTGCTAACCCTCTTTTTTTGTGGAAGTCTGCACGTAGGTTTCATCGATGACCTACTTGTGATTCAGGTGTGCGAGACCGTGCAGCACGCTATCGACAAGCACATCACGCCAATTACGCCAAATGAGCGGCTATTGCCCTGATCGACGGCCTCACCACTCCGCGCTCAGTGATAATCCCGGTGATAAGTTCTGCCGGTGTAACGTCGAATGCCGGATTTCTTGCACCCGATTCAGGCGAGGCAATTCGGAGGGTTAGGATGCTATCGTCGCCACCTGCTCCCTCAACTGATAGCACTTCGTTCGCGTCACGATCCTCGATCTCGATTGCAGCCCCGTTCGGTGTACCGGAATCAAAGGTCGACGCTGGAGCCGCGATATAGAACGGCACATCGTGTGCTTTCGCTGCCAGCGCATGGGCATAAGTACCGATCTTGTTGGCGGTATCACCATTCGCTGCGATGCGGTCGGCTCCGACGACCACGATATCGACCTCACCTCTACTCATCAGCAGTGCCGACGCTGAATCCACGATTATGACGTGATCAACGCGCTCGTTTGTCATCTCCCATGCCGTGAGTCGTGATCCCTGCAAACGTGGACGTGTTTCACTTACAAAAATAAACGGCCTTTTACCTGCGCGCTGTGCTTTGAAAATCACAGCAGCGGCGGTACCCCAATCCTGAGCGGCAAGCCACCCGGTATTGCAATGGGTGAGGATCTTCATCTCAGGTGTAATCAGTCGATTGCCGTTTTCTCCAATTTCCTCGGCTGCGGAAACTGTTGAATCGTCAAAGTGTTTCGCGTTTTCCAGCACTCGGGTCGGAGTATCGTCCATTGCACTATCAAGCCCTGCTTGAAGATTCACTGCGGTGGGCCGGGTCTGGGCGAGAATCCGGCGAGCATTTGCCAGATCCTGGCGTTGATTCGCTGCAAGGGCCAGTCCGTACGCCGCCATCACACCAATAGTCGGGGCGCCCCGCACTCCCATCGTGACGATCGCATTAACAACATCTTCGAGAGAATGCGCCTCTGCAACTTCGAACCGGTACGGAATCAGGCGTTGGTCAATGAACTTAACGACCCCGTCGTCCCACCAAACTGCCCGATACTGGTTGCCGTGTACTTGCATCGTGGTTCACTCAGTCGATCAGCCGCGAATCCGAAGCCATGAGAGATGGAAGAACGCTTCGATAACTATGCCGAACGACATCTTCGACTTGCCTGCGGTACGTTCCATAAACACGTAAGGGTGTTCGACCACCTTCATGCCTGCCTGCTGGCATCGATACGCAACCTCGGCCTGAAAGCCGAATCCACTCAGTCGAAGTCGATCAATACCGATCGATTCCAGTGATTTTCGGCGAAAGGCCTTGAATCCAGCAGTTGCGTCCTTGACCTTCAGACCAAGTATCAACCGAATCCCGACGTTGCCCCAGTAGCTAATCTGCCGCCGTCGCCAGCTCCACTGTGGATCGACTCCGCCACCGGGCACATACCGTGAAGCCACTGCCACATCGGCATTCTCAAGTTCCCCAATAAGACCTTCTAGCACCTCTGGCGGATGTGAGAGATCGGCGTCCATCTCGATAATCTGTTCCGCTCCATTGTCCAACGCAATCTGAAAGCCAGCCATATACGCGGTTCCAAGGCCCTGCTTGCCTTCCCGGTGCAGAACGATAAAGACCCCATCGAACTCGGCGGCAAGTTTGTTGGCTATCTCACCGGTTCCATCGGGCGAACCATCGTCCACAACAATAAACCCGAGACCCTCGATGTTCTGCTGTAGAACCTGCTCAATCAATATCGGCAGAGTTTCGGCTTCGTTGTAAGTCGGTACAACGACTGCAACTCTCAGCGAACTTTCGTCCGATTTTTGGGATTCGTCAGCCAACCTAAAAGTCCAACTTCATCGATTTGCGTTCCACCATGATGCACGAATCCATAATTACGGTGACACCAGCTTCCGATGCAATCTTGGCTGCCATTTCATTCACCACGCCCTGTTGCAGCCACATTACCTTCGTACCGGCGGCCACAACATCCCCCACAAGTGACAGAATCTCCGACGATCGTCTGAACACATCGACAATGTCGACTTTCACCGGAATATCTACAACAGAGCCATAGACCTTCTGCCCATTCCACTCACTGATGTTGGGATTGACCGGATAGATCGTATAACCTTCTCGCCCTAGATACTCCGAAACGTATCTGCTTGCTCGGTCCTCACGTTCCGAAATGCCGACTACCGCAATCGTTTCCGAATCACGAAGTATCGTTCGTATTTCTGTCGTTGGAGGATTCAGGTGCATCGCTACGAACCCTCCTTTCGCTCAACAACTCTGTACTTCCTGAACAGGTTGTTCAGCCCAACCCGGGCAACATCTAAGACGGCGAGAACGCCCTTCGAGAGGGTCATTTTCGAGCCGACGCCGTAGTACCAATCGATTGGAATCTCTCCGACAGAGAAACCGGCACTCTTCGCCATCACCAGAAGCTCAACATCAAACGCCCAGCCGTCGAGCGATTGATGCGGAAACAATTTCTGCGCCGACTCCGCTGAGAAAAGCTTGAATCCGCACTGGGTGTCTTCAACTCCTCGCAGTGCGAGGACCTTCACCGCGTAGTTGAACAATCGCCCCTTAACGTGGCGGCTTCTCGGTTCGTTGAACCGCCGCGCCCCCCTGGCTTCACGAGAGCCGATGGCAACATCGAAAGCCGGCTGCCCACGGCTTGTGTCTGAATCATTGAAAAAGCGCCCGAGATTATCGGCCGGCATCGAAAGGTCTGCATCGCACAGAAAACGCCAATCACCACTGGCCCTCTCCATTCCCTGGCGAACTGCAGCCCCTTTACCACCGTGCGGGGTATCAATGAGATGCACACGATCGTCAGCCGCACTTATCTCTCGCACAATTTGGGCTGTCGAATCAGTCGACCCGTCACTGACGACGATCAACTCCCATGATCGCTCAACTGCCGAATCCGGAGCTATGGTCGACCAAACATCCAGGTAATCGACCATTGCCTTTACTGTCGACGCGATTCGAGCCTCTTCGTTGTAGGCGGGAATAACGACACTTAGGTAAGGCTGGGTCAAAATACGGATTCGAAGGTGATGTCGGTGCAGATAGTTAATCCGCACCAGATTTTACTCGGTTTTTTCGAGCTCAAACGCATCGTGCAGTGCTTGGACCGCTTTCTGAACCTGGTCACGCTCGATGATGGTCGTGATCCGAATTTCGGATGTCGTGATCATATCTATGTTCACATCGACTTCCGATAGCGTTGAGAACATTCTTGCAGCATATCCGGGTGCATTTTCCATACCCGTGCCTACAATGCTCACCTTCGCAAGGTCAAAGCCGGTAACTACCTCGGCATACTCGACGCTTGAATCACTGGCGATTACTCTGGCAGCTTTATCGACACTCGCTTCGGCAACGGTGAATGTAAAGTCGGTCGTACCGTCCGAACTGGCGTTCTGGACGATTACGTCAACACTCACACCAGCATCAGCCAACGGCTGGAGCAGCCCGGCGGCGACTCCCGGTCGATCAACTACACCTCTGACGGTGATTTTTCCTACGTTCCGATCAACTGCGATGCCGGTGACCGCCTTGCGGACTTCCATAGTGTGCTCTCCTCCATGAATGAGCGTACCGGGTTCGTTCGAGAACGACGATGCTACATAGACCGGCATGTCGTAAACGGCACCAAGTTCTATCGAGCGTGGATTCATTTTCGCACCGAGAACAGCCATTTCCAGCATTTCCTGAAACCCGATCTCTGCGAGTTTGCGCGCACTGTCGGTGAGTCGCGGATCTGTTGTGTAAATGCCATCGACATCAGTGTAAATCTCGCAGCGCTCTGCCTCGACCGCAACCGCCAGCGCCACTGCCGTGGTGTCCGATCCACCACGCCCCAGCGTAGTTATGTCGCCAGATTCAGCAAGCCCTTGAAAACCAGCCACAATCACGATTCGGCCTTCGTCGAGCTCACGGCGTAGGCGCTCAGTATTGATATCGGCAATTCGTGCCGACCCATGAACCGTGTCGGTCTTAATCCCGGCCTGAATACCACTCAGGCTAATTGCGTCATAGCCGCGGGCTTTCAAGGTCATCGCCATCAGGGTCGAGCTAACGAGTTCGCCCGTCGAAAGTAAAGTGTCCATCTCGCGGGCATCGGGCGTCTGCCCGTTCGTAACCGCCTCTGACAGCGCAATTAAGTCGTCGGTCGAATCACCCATCGCCGAGACGACGACAATCACATCTACCCCGTCGTCTTTGCGAGCCTGAATTCGAGAGGCGACGTTGTGAATATGCTCAGCATTGGCGAGTGAACTTCCACCGTACTTCTGCACGACCACCGGGCGTCGCTCAGTTCCTAAGTCAGTCATCATGAGTTCGATACAACAGATGCACCTTCGTGTGTGACCGCCATAATCATCGGCTTGCCGTCTACTCCAAACGTACGAGCAGTCTCAGACATTTCGTAGCTGATCGTCACTTCACGGCCTGTAGCGAGTGCAAGAACCGAAGGTCCGGCCCCCGAAAGAAAGGCACCGTGCGCTCCACCCTTGAGCGCCGATTTAATCAGATGCGGCAAAGCCTTGAATGCCTGCGTACGGTGAGGTTGGTGAAGTCGATCATCAGTTGCGTATTTCAGCAGTTCCAACCGTCCCGACGATAGTGCATTTACCAGCAATGCCGCTCGCCCGATGTTAAACACGGCGTCGGTACGACTGATCTGATCTGGAAGAACTGCACGAGATTCGTGCGTGTTGGTCAACATTTCGGGGACGAATAGCACCGCATAAAGTTCGTCAGGAACTTTCACCTGATCGACTATCCACTTATCCGTCCCGTTACGCACTCCCACAGTGCAACCGCCATATATCGCCGGGGCAACGTTGTCTGGGTGGCCTTCGATATCGGCAGCCAGAATCGTGAGTTCTTCCTTGGTGAGGTCAGCTCCAGAAATTGCTGAACCGGCAACCAGACCACTGACGATCGCTGCAGAGCTACTGCCCAACCCGCGCGCGTACGGGATGCGATTCGTGCACTCGTATTGCAGGCCGGGAACAGGCTCGCCAATGTGGTTGAACACCGCTTCAAGTCCTGTAATGACCAGGTTTCGTGTGTCTTGCGGGAGAAGATCAGCGCCTTCACCGACAGTCGACACGCTGAACTTGCCGCGGGTAACGGTCAGATCGTTCCACATGTCGAGAGCCATGCCGATGCTGTCGAAGCCTGGGCCGAGATTCGCTGTCGTAGCCGGTGCGCGTACTGTTACTGAGTTCAAGTTTTTGGTCGCGGGATGAATTTATAGATTGAAGGCTATGTTGGTACCATCGGCACTCACACCGAAAGCAGCGTTCTCGAACGATCGAAGCACGAATTGCAAATCGAACCAACCTTGTAAGTATAATCTGCCGTCGTACGTACAGACCGCTTTGTAAGTGATCTGTTTTTACCCTGTTAATAGCCCACGCCCACACAGGCGCAAACGTAAATAGCAAAGCGATTCATCAACATGTCGAACATCGTAGTCATCCTCGGCCCTAACAATTCCGGCTCAGAAATTCGAATGAACGAAACACGGGAAGCCGCGGATCGAGTCGGTGGCATCGACCTCAGATTTGTCGATAGCGGGGCAACGTTCGATGAGATCGTCGAGCAGTGCAGGGGTGCTGTCGTTCTGTTGCCCCAGGGTGCGTATGCAAACATGACCGAGTTGGCAGGCAAGATAGGCACACTGAAACTCGTGCAGACCTTCAGCGCAGGAACCGACTACATCGATAAGGCTGCTCTTGCCGAACTCGGTATCGATGTTGCCAACAACGGAGGGGCGAATGCCGTCGCCGTTGCCGAGCACGCCATCGGGCTGATGTTTTCAACAAATCGGAAACTCGACGTTCAGATCGACAGCGTCAAGGCCGGGACATGGATGCAGATCGGCGGCGATAGAACAGAGTTCCACACGCTTGTCGGCAAGCGAATCGGAATCGTCGGACTCGGTAGGATCGGCTCACGGGTCGCTAAGCGACTCGCCGGTTGGGAGTGTGAACTCGTCTTCTCTGATGTCGTGGATCATGATGCCGACTACGTCGCTGCCACCGGAGCGAAAAGAATCGAGTTCGACGAACTCATATCCACCAGCGACATCGTTACGCTGCACGTACCGCTCGACCGGGTGACGCGGCACATGATGTCCGATCGAGAATTCGAGATGATGAAGCCGACCGCGATCATCATCAACACATGCCGCGGGCCGGTCGTTGATGAAAACGCCCTTATAAGGGCACTTGAATCGAGAGAAATATTTGCGGCTGGCCTAGATGTAACGGAGATCGAGCCGATCGAAGCCGACAACCCTCTCCCGACCATGCCAAACGTGGTCGTGACTCCTCACCTTGCTACCCGTGCAATCGAATCCGAATGGAACGCAGCCCAGTTCACAATGGAAAACGCTGGCCGCATCGTCCGTGGCGAAACCCCCGACTGGATCGTAAAACCCGTATAAACAATCTCCTCACCTCCCTCCGCGTCCCGACCAAAGCGGAGCGACTGTCTGGAATGTCAAGTTTTTTGTGGTAGCCAGGGCGTGCCTCTTGCGATTACTGCGTTCAGGGTGATCAGGAGTTTGCGCATGACAGCGACAAGCGCCACTTTCTTCGGTTTTCCACCCTCAACAAGC
>JAJRZP010000118.1 GCA_024275195.1 Chloroflexota bacterium
GGCATCTCCCCAATCGATGCCGCGCAGCACATCGGCAGCAACGTCATTCGACACCCTCTCAAGAACCCGCACCATGCGATCGACATCGATTAGCCCGGAAACTTCAACAGCTTTGTTGACTTCCATATGTTCGAGTACATCGGCGATTTCATCATTCGAAAGACTTCCCAGAAGTGCTCGCCGGTTTTCAGGCTCAAGATCAGCCAGGACTTCAGCTTTGTCTGGTACTCGTAGTTCCTGTAGTTCGGATAACGCCTGTTGAGCCTCACCCGACTGAACGAGCTCTTCAATCGACTCCTGAATCTCATCCAGTTGCTCGGCATCAGGAGTGATCGTGTGGTGAGCGCGAGAATCCGACTCTGAATCTGGGCTCAGGGTGTTGTCTGGCTTGAAATCGTCCAAGTTGTCGCGATCGCGCATGTGCCACCGCCGTGTTTACTACAACGCGGGAATCACAACATCGTACTAGGCATTCCCTGTCGGGTGCCTGAACGAACTTGAACTAAACAGTCCAACTAATGATCACAGGGCGGTGTGGTTCCGCCCATTTCAATCTCAGCCCGCCCTCGACCTCAACAAGTGAATCGTCAAGTACTTCCGACAGCTTCTCAGATTTATCGGAACCGGATGCAACAAACAACCTGGCCTGACATTCAGCCAGCGCCTGCTCTCGGTCTCTGAAAGGTCTGGGAAGCCACTCTCCCAGATTTATTCTCTCGAAATTGATCGACAGGTCAGTTAGGAGATCCTCGATCTGGGGCAGCGTTGGAAGCTGTATACGCTCTTCGCCGTGAACGGATGGCCACAGTGACAGGTATGTAGCGGTGGCTGGGCGTTCAAATGAGATTAGCGCAACCGCCTTACGTGCATGCTCGTTTAATTGTCTGATGAATTGTTCGATGGCTGTAACGGTGTAAACGACGTGGGCGCAGACTACGAGGTCGTGTGGTTCGACCTGGGCTTCCTCCCACGTGGTTGCGAGGATCGAAACATTTTTTATGCCCCATGCCTCAGTGGTTGCGATCAGTTGTTCTCGCATCGCCTCTGACGGCTCGACTGCGGTCACGTGAGCGCAGGTCTCAGCAAGCGGGATCGTCAACCTGCCGCCACCTGCGCCGACATCGAGAACCGTTTCATCCTGTGAAACCAGTTCAGCCAGCTTTTCCGCGGTGTTATCCGGTGCCGATTCGCCACGTTTCGGGGGCACGAATCGATGTGCTACTGGGCGCCAGAAGTCGTCAGAAACCAACTCTTCTCGAATACGATCTGATTGGGCATGCTCGGCCTCAACCGCCTTCTGCCACGCCATCCCGGCCCGAGTTGTGTTTCGTTCAGTCATCGAATGTCATTCCTACGTTCTCATCGCCTAAATCAAATCGGTAACATGCCCCATCCAGCCTGCTATCCCGATAAGCTTGGTTTCCGTTCAGAGGTTAGTAACGTGTTTACGCGAAACTAAGTTGTTGGATTATGCCAACAGCACGATGTTTTGCGTGCAATTTGTCGTGATATTCGCGGAAAGGTTCTCTCATGTTGTTAGGTGTTGCGGGTCTGGTACCAGGCGACTGGAAATCAATCGACGGGTCCGTGCTCGACAACGTTGCCGAACACGGGTTCAAGACCGTTCAAATACGCGTTGATGACCCGCAGGCCATGAAAGATAAAGACGTAAAACGCCTTAAGTCGATGTTCGATGGCCGTGGATTCGAAATGCCTCAAACTGTCGGCAACTACGGCGGCAAGCTGATTGCGGAAGACGAATCAGTGCGCAAGAACGAGATTAAGTTCGTAAAGCGAATGGTGAACGTGACCGCGCGTCTCGGTAGCCCAAACACCTATCTTCGACCCGGAAGCCTTAACCCAAAGGGTGCATGGTTGCCCCATCCTGACAACCACTCAGACGAAGTATTCGATCGACTGGTCGACAGCACGAAGCAGATTTGCCAAGTTGCGGAGAACGAGGGAATCATGATGGCGGTCGAGGGAGGCACGGTCTGCCCTATCGACTCTCCGCAGAGAATGAAAGACCTCATCGACGCCGTTGGCTCGAGAAATCTCGGACTGAATATGGACCCGGTCAACTTTGTTGGCTCCCTCGACATTGCCTACGACACCACAGCGCTCATCAACGAGTTCTACGATTTGATTCCTGACAGGATTGTTGGGTGCCATGCGAAGGATTTCACGGTGGTAGAAGGGCTTCTGCCTCACTTCAAAGAGTCGATCATCGGCCAACCCGGGAGCCTTCTGGACAATGAGGCGCTCCTGCTCGGTCTACAAAAGGTAAATCCGAGAGCGCACGTCCTTGTTGAACACCTCCCTGCCGACAAGATACCCGTGGCTGCTGCGGGTATTCGAAAAATCGCCGACCATGTCGGTATCGAATGGGACTAGAAGAGGTCCGGGTTTCGGGGTTTACGCAGACCAGAGCCGGATGTAAAACCGTTTGAGCGATATTTGAGCGTAAACGGTTAACGATTTGTATAACAACCTGTTCTTGGATCTCAGGAGTCGACTATGCCCGCCGATCTTTCCGGCAAACGAATAATCATCACCGGGGCTGCCACCGGAATCGGACGTTCAACGACGCTCCGGGTATCGGCATATGGTGCGAAGGTGGCGGCTTTTGATGTGAATGACGCTGACGGCGCCGCGACTATCAGCGATGTGAATGAATCAGGGGGCGACGCTCGCTACTGGCATGTCGATGTTCGTGATGAAACCGCAGTATCGGGAGCGGTAGCGGCGGCCGAGACATGGCTCGGTGGCGTGGATGTGTTGATTCATGTCGCCGGTGTCTTGCAGGGAGCCGCTATCGAGTTGGATAAATTTCCGGAAGAGGTCTGGGACACAGTTCTAGATATCAACCTGCGCGGGTCGTTCACCATTTGCAAATACGTTACCGGCGTTATGAAGAAGCAAGGAAAGGGTGTGATCATCCTCACTGCGTCTGGTGCAGGTGTCTACGGCGGTAGCTCGTCGCTTGCATACGGATCATCAAAGGGTGGCGTACACGGTCTGGCACTCGTAATGGAAAGCCATCTGGAGAAGTACAACATTCGTGTGAACGACGTGCTTCCGGGAGCAGTCGCCACCCCGTTGAAAGTTTCGAATGTAGAGGAAATGCACGAGGCTGGCGGTAGAGGCGGCAATCTCAAAGACAAGATCGGCGCGCTCGTATCACCCGATGAAATCTCGAAGGTCTACGCGTTCCTCGCCAGCGACGAGGCCAGCATGGTCAGAGGTAGCGTCCGAACGCAGTAGCAGGGTAGTTTCTGGAATCCTTTGACTGGTGCCTGATTCCATTTTTTTCCACGAAACAGCCAGTCAACATCGCTCTGGTGTGTGCCGCAGGTCAGGCGAAGAGGCTATTGCTTGCGATCTTACTGAGAGCCGTGTGATCTTCGCCGAACATGCACAGCCCGTCACAATGGTCGCACAGGTCACTGAACGAGACATAGGCGAACGACATGTTGGAGAGGTCACTGAACGCGGGTCGGCTGAACTGAGCTAAAACCTGCTTCTTTCGATCGTCCGGTGCGACGATGTATAGATCGCAGGCGACATTGGGCATCGATCGAGCGAGATCCTCCAAACGCAGGATACCGGAGTAGATGGAGGTACTTTTCTCCACCTCGAACGCGCTTACGATTTCGCCCGTTCCTCGCTTCAGCCAGATTACATCGATCAATTCCACTGTGCTACGAACTTCTTCGGACGGCCAATCTTGGGCTGGTAGCTCAGGTATTGTTTCCTGAGCGAAAAAGTGACCGTCATAGACACGATGCCGGTCATTGCGTGCCACGTACACATCAAGGTTCAAGGCTCGACCGATTTTAATTAGCAGATACTGTATGTGGGTGTGTTCAGACTCCTCTCGATGCTCGGCCTGAACCTCTCGATGACGGGTCTCCGCAGATTTCTCGGCCTTTTCTTTTTCAGCCTGCGGAATGGCCTCCACATTGGGTTCGGTAGGTAGTTGCAGCGAGCCAATCTCAAATAGCAGGCCAGCGAATGCTCCCAGATCTCGTGATAGGCGGTTGCGGGTCTCAGGCAAGGAGTTGATTCGTGCGTTGGTGTGGACAATGAGTTCACGCATCTTTCGATAGCTTTCCCACGATCCGAGCTTGGCCTTTTCGTTGAACAGATTGTTGAAACCCCTGACCATTGCCGTATTGAAGGGCGATATCCATTCAGGGTGCAAGAAGTAGACGATGTTGGCTACGGATGGACCGACACCTTTTATGCCAGCAGAAGCGAGACGGCTCATCTCTGCCAGTACCTGCTCCTCACTCTTTCCATCAAGGCACGCCCGTAAAACCCCACCGAAAATACGTTGATTTTCAGGGCTTTCGTATATGTCAGGGATGCGAAGTTTCGGTTTCCAGTAAAAGGGATGCGCGGCACCCGCGAATACTTGCTTCTGCTCAGTGATGGCGTTCAACACAACTTCGAGCGGTGAGCCCTTGAAGTCGTTTCCGAATGTACCGGCGTCGATGCTATCGACCACGTCGCGGACGCCGCGGCGAATCGAACGAAAGGCCTTGAGGCGATCTTCACTATTGATGAACCATGTGTTGTAGACGGATTCCGTATCGGCCTTGTATCGATTTACGAGTTCGCCCAGTCTATTTTCTTGCATGCGCTCTAACGTGCCAACGCCCATTGTTCGATACCGGCGAGATAACTCTCTGCTGATTTTACCCTGATGAAATTACAGGCGATCATATATTTTCAACTGATCGGCCTGACCATAGCGGTATGAGGGTTCGATAGCTTTAAGTGATTGCTCAGCGAGATGTTTGCTAACGAAATATTTACTCGTGGGCAACCATGCCTGAGTTGTCGAGTGATGCCGTAGGAGTTGGTGTGTGGTTGCGGTGAATCGCGGCGGTGCTGAACGATGTTGGCTGGCGTGTCGTCCTTCGAGAGCCTCAGGATGACATTTGGGGGTTTGGGAATCGATGGTCAGTCGCTACTCATTCGGTTTTCACTATCAGCAGTAGTTCGATTCTGCTCGCCGTCTCAGCAATGCTGAGATTGGAGCTATCGATGACAGCAACCTCCGATTGGTCGCGCCAGCCCTGCATGTCATCGAATATTTTCTTGAGCATTTTCTCAGGCAGTCGGTCATGATCTGATCTACCACGATTCCTGTCGGCAATCACCCACCAACTCGGAAATAGTACGATCAAATTCACGTCACACGGAGATAGCGCTGACACCCAACGATCAAGCCCTGAAGGCTCACAGGCAGGAAATACAACATCGTCAATAATGACCGCAATTCCTGAATCCAGGTAGTTCTTAGCCACAGATGCCACATTGTCGCGGGCAAGATCTAACTGCCGTTGTGTTTCGTCATTCCAACCATCTCGAGGATCGAGAAACCCAGATTTGACCATCTCGCGAAATATATCGAGCGACAGGTGTGCGCAAGATTCGCTTGAACGAGAAGCCAACTCGCGAGCAACTGCCGACTTGCCTGCACCGGCAGGATCTGTGATCAGAACAACGTGGTCTGCCATGTTCTTCTACTCTTGTTTCGCTGTGTCGCGCTTCTCCCAGCCGGGCCTGAACATACGGAGGAAGTTACTCTTGCCATAGGGGTGTTTCTTCGCTTCGTCTTCATTGAGCGTCACGCCAATTCCCGGAGCAGTTGGCATCGTCAGGTGTCCGTTCTCGACTCGGTGGAACCCCTTCAGAACATCAGCGACCCACGGCTCCAAAAAGTCGTCGAAGCATTCCTGGATAAACACGTTTGGCGTGACGGCATCAATGTGCAGGGCGACCATCGTCTTGAACGGGCTTTCGGCGTTGTGCAGGGCGATTTCAGCGTGGTGTGCCTCAGCAATTCCCGCAATCTGCAGTGAGCGCCATATTCCGCCCACACCGAGCGGCTCTGGATTAATCACATCGGTCACATTGTGGGATAAGAACTCACCAAACTCGTGAATGGCGTGCATCCGTTCACCCGCGATCATCCTGACTGGAATTCGCCGTGCGACTTCAACCAGTGCGCTCACATCGGTAGAGAGTACCGGTGTCTCGAACCAGGTAACATCGTAGTCCTCAAGCCAGTTGCCGATTTCGATCGCTGCATAGGTGCTGAACCGGTCATGAGCCTCGATCAATATGTCTACGTCATCGCCGACAGCATCGCGCACGGCACCGATCAGAGCCTTCGCCTCCCGAGTTTCCTTTCGGGAGAGCTGCATGTGAGCGTCGCCGAATGGGTCGAACTTGAGTGCGGTGTAACCTTTCGCCACAACTTCGGAAGCTTTCTCGGCAAACCCTTCTGGTGTCCGCTCGCCCGAGTACCAGCCATTTGCGTAGACTCGGACATTGTCACGGACCTTACCACCTAACAGCGTGTGGACGGGAACGTCCAGAGACTTTCCGAGGATGTCCCAACACGCCATCTCAATGCCGGCCATCGTCGAGGTGACTCGAATAAATGCGGTTAAATAAAGTTTGTGGAATATTTCATGGACGTTTCGAGGATCCATGCCAATAACAAGGTGCTTGATCTCCTCGATAGCAGCAACCCGTGGCTGAGTTTCAGAACCGCCCGTCGCTTCACCGACGCCGATTAAACCTTCGTCGGTTTCGACAACAACGAATATCCAGTTTTTCCAGGGATTTCCTACAACGACCGTTCTGATATCCGCGATCTTCATTCAACTGCTCCAACTGTTGCGACAGAGTTAACTCGATTCATAGGGGAATTGAGCCGACGGCAATTCTACTGTGTATGGGCGAACTCAGGAGTGGAATCGGAAATCAGAATCTAGAATACAATTTCGGTTCTCTGCAAATTCTTCTCCCACCTACACCGAGTCAATCCGACAGGCGACCAAAAGTGCCAAAAACAGTACAACCTGACTATCACTATCATCTGAAAACCGCCTCAAATCCCGCTATTAGTCCGGACGACAGAACAGTCGCATTTACGGTCCATCGATTCGATCGAGACTCTCACGTATCGATAACTGACATTTTCGTGAAGAGCCTGGACGATGCCACGCCACCGAACCAGATAACGACCACAGGCAAGGCATCGAAGCCGTCATGGTCGCCTGATGGAACGAAGCTAGCGTTCATCGATCAAGACGAGTCAGGCACGGACCAGATCTACCTGGGAGATATTTCGGGTGCGGGTGTGTCGCCCCTCACCAGTCAGGTTGCCAATGTGGACGCTTACGCGTGGTCTCCGGATCAAACCAGAATCGCGTTCAGGTCGCTGGTGTCAGGGCCCGACGAGCTCGATGCGATACACGCTGACTCTCACACACCAAAAATACGCACAGCTCGCCGAATTCGTTATCGGCAGGATGAATTCGGATGGCGTGGTGATTCTTTTTACCACTTGTTCGTGGTGGATATCGCATCGAAAGAAGTGACGCAGATAACTTGCGGAGAGGGTGACGATGGTCCCCCGGTATGGTCGCCTGACGGTACGAAGATAGCGTTCATATCCGATCGAAACCACGAACGAGAATTTACTTCAAAAACAGAACTGTTTGTGTGCAGTTCTGACGGTTCCGATCTTGTGCAGTGGTCGGGCGATATGTTCATGGTCGAGTCGATAGCCTGGTCGCCAGATTCCAGTCGTATCTCCGTGACAGCGGGCAGAAATAACACAGAAGTGGGTGGGTACGGTCTCACTACCCAGTCGTGCGTATACATAGTCGAACCGGGAGCGGAAACAATAAAACTTACCGACGACTCTATTCGACCCCACACCGCCGGTTCGGGGCTACCGGTCACACCCGACAGTCCGTTCATGATGTGGACAGACGTGGACCGGCAGATCGTTTTCGGAGCCGATTCTAGAGGCCAGTCTCATGTTGTGATTGCCGACCCGACCACACCCGGAGAATTTCGTCTGGTAACTGACGGATGGCACATCACCGAGATGACCGCAAGCTCAGGAGCAGGGTTTGCAATCGTGGCCGCAAGCTCTCCCACCTCGTATGGTGAGTTACATCTCATTGACTTGAACTCTGCGGATGTCCGTACTCTCACGAGTTTCAATACCGAATTTTTCGACAATCACACGCTGGCGACTCTCGAAAAATTCTCGATAACAAGAGATGGATTTGAGATAGAGTCTCGCGTTTGGCTCCCACCGAATTTCGACCCTGCAAAGAAGTATCCGCTGTTGCTGGATGTTCATGGTGGGCCACACAGTACCTTTTACGATTCGTTCTACCCGATTCATCAGGTGGCTACCGGTGCCGGGTACGTGGTGGTTGCACCGAATCCGCGAGGATCGTGTACGTACGGCCTCGATTTTGCCATCGCGGTTCATGGCGATTGGGGGATCGGTGATTACGAAGATGTTATGGCTGCGATGGAGCTAGTTGCATCGCGTGACTACATCGACGAATCAAGAGTGGTGATTCACGGATCAAGCTATGGCGGGTTTATGTCATGTTGGGCTGTTGGACACACAGATCGGTTCAACGCTGCGGTGATCGGTGCTCCCGTGACGAATCTGGAGAGTTTCTACGGAACGTCCGATATCGGCGTCAACTTTACCGAGACTCAGATCGGCGGCGAGCGGATTGAAGCAATCGAGCAGTACCGCAAACACTCTCCTCTCACCTACGTCAGAAACGTAAACACGCCGGTGTTGTTGCTGCACGGTGAAGACGATGTTCGGGTACCGATCGAACAGTCAGAACAGTATTTCGTTGCTCTAAAGCGATACGGCAAAGAAGTTGAGTTTGTTCGGCTTCCCGACACCAATCACGGTGTCTTCAAAGCGAAGCATCCCATGATCAGAAGTGGGTACTTCGCACGAATGATCGACTGGTTCGACCGGCACAATTCCTGACTACGCGCCAATTCCCAATCTACGAACTCGGAACACGTGATAGATCGTGTTGAATACGCCCAAAAGAAAAGGGTCGGTGCGATGCACCGACCCTTTGGTTCTTCACAATATCTGGCTCAGGCGATCATCTGCAGAGGCGACACAAAGTCGGCTGCCTGCTCAACGTCACTCTCTGACATCGGCAACTGACCGGTTGACTCAAGGTAAGTAAGAATCGCGAATACACGTCCGTGCCTCTCACCATTTGAGTTGAACCCCAGCTTCGCCAGAACGCTGCTGATGTGGTGCTCTACTGTACGGGGCTGAATGAACAATGCTTCAGCGATTGCGCGGTTGGAATGGGCCTTCGCCATCAAACCGAGAACCTGTAGTTCTCGCGGGCTCAGGTTTTTTAACGCGCCGCTCATCCTGACACCATCATCAGACGTTAGTTTCGAGACCATTGCGGGATCCAAAACCGTTCGTCCGGCAGTCACGTCCTCGATTGACCGCACGATGTCACGAGTGTTTCGCAGTGTCGCCTTCAACAGAAAAGCCTTGCCTGCCGAATCGTCGCGCATGAACTCTTTCAAGTACTCTCCGCGGTCGTGAGTCGAGAGCATGACAAGCCCGGTACGCGGACTGTCAACGCGTAGCTGTCGGGCAACCTGTATGCCATTTATCATCGGCAGGCCGACATCAAGAATTGCGACGGATGGCTGAAGTGATTTTGCCATTGAGATGGCACTCCGTCCATCGGCCGCAACGCCTACCACTTCTAACCCCGGCTCCCGATCCAAAAGTAGCGCAAGGCTCTCACGTGTAAGTTCGTGATCGTCCGCTATTAGCACAGATATTGTTTGCATTCGATTTCCCCTGTATGCGTTCAGGAATCTGACGGGATTACCTGATCGCTTGCCCCCGTTTCGATAGCGTTAGCTGAAGGCACAATACTGATGCCGGGTATCGCTAGCTGTTTTCTACCGAACGTATTCCCCTAATACTGTCCGGCGATGGTTCAGATGTCGTTAGAGCAACCCACGCGTCGTGCTAGGTGGCAATACATGAGTGCGCTCCCGCAGCCTCGTCGTATGCCGCACCCCGAAACCCATGTGGGTAGACACGCCGGGAGTCTTGGTGTGCTCCCAATACCGCTTGTCTGGTCGTCGGAATACTGTTGCTGTAGTAGATAAATTTGAACCGGTCAGGTCGGGCGTTCACTCTCGTGCGTGCGCTCAATGCTGTTCTCCCATCCGATACAAGTGAGTTCAGGGAAAAAGATCAGGCCATGAGGAGCATCCGAGAGATGATCACGAACAAGCTGGAAGCATGTGATGCCCGGCAGCAGCGCGGAATAACTGGACTGGAAACAGCAATCATCTTGATTGCGTTTGTTGTAGTTGCTTCCGTATTTTCGTTCACAGTTCTGTCGACTGGCGTGTTCGCATCCGAGCGATCGAAAGAAACCGTCTATGCCGGGCTGGAGGAAGCTAAGAGCTCACTCGAACCCCGCGGCAGCGTCATCGCCTTTAAAGGGCGCGCAGGTACAACGACCGCTGACGACACAATATTTAAGATTCAGTTCGTTCTTTCTAACGCCATCGCGGGCGAATCGGTTGATTTGACCCCTCCTTATACGCTGGATGATTCTGGAACCGACCCGGACATCTCGTCAGGTGCTGAGTACAAAACTGTCATTTCATTTCAGGATAAGAACCAGTACCTTTCGGACGTACCCTGGACAATCGAACTGTTAGGACAGTCGTCAGGTGACTTCTTGCTGGAACAGGGTGAAAAAGCGGAAATCACAGTCTGGCTGCTGCAGCGACTAACCGGCGTGTCCGACCCACTCTCCAACAACGGCGTGGCAAGGTACTCAGCTTCCGATGTGAATGGCAGTAACGGAATTTTGACAACAGGGACGCTACTGAATGTGAACGACCAGTTCACTCTCGAGGTAAAGCCCGGAAGTGGTTCAACTCTGGCAATCCAGCGAACTACACCGGCCCGACTCGATGCCGTTATGGATCTGAAGTAACACTCGATAATCTTGAGAATCGTGCACTCGGCCAGTGGTTACTCGCTGGTCGTTTGTCGTTAAAAGTATTGGTGTCTACCCACCTGAGATTGTGTGCCGTCCGACCGACTGCCAATTCCACAGTCTCTAACGTTTTATTACAGGAGAGGTCTCATCAGGCACTGGCGCAAGTGGCGGTTCTTGGTGATTCCAGAAGACCAATTACGAGAACGAGGGGGACCGCAGAAATGCTGTTCATTAAAGACTCGAAGGCAGGCACGCAAAGAGGGATCACCGGTCTTGAGACCGCTATCATCCTCATCGCCTTCGTTGTTGTGGCATCGGTATTCGCATTTACGGTTCTCTCAACAGGTATCTTTGCCTCTGAGCGATCCAAGGAGACTGTATTCGCAGGACTCGAAGAAGCGAAGAGCTCGATCGAGCCACGTGGATCAGTTATCGCCTACAAGGCAAATCGTGGTGGTACGGATACCATCTACAAAGTTTCGTGGGTCGTATCGAACGCAGTTGCCGGTGAACCGGTCGATCTGACACCACCATACTCTGAAGGCGGTTCTGGAACCGACCCGGACATCGTATCCAATGCAGAGTACAAGACTGTCATCTCGTTTACGGACATCAATCAGCATCTGCCAGATGTGCCGTGGACCGTATCTTGGATTGGCAATGACAATGCGGACAATCTTCTCGAAGAGGGTGAAAAGGCAGAGATCACCGTTTGGTTGCTCACGCGGGCAACTGGAACCGCTATTACAGATGGAGCCTCCACCGGTTACTGGACAGCCGACTCTAATGGATCTTACGGCATACTCTCGACGGGTACGTTGATCGGCACGAACGATCAGTTCACTCTTGAGATGAAGCCGGACAGTGGAGCGGTATTGACCATTCAACGAACAGCTCCGTCAAGGCTCGATACGATCATGGATCTCAAATAGGTTCTGAAGTTTTATCGATTTCAAAAACAGCCATCGGGGTTCCGGTGGCTGTTTTGCGTAGCGACTCGTGAGAGCTACCCGTCCCCTCACGTTGGAGCCAACTCAATACCCCAGGTATTCCGCTGGTCATAACTTTGTATGCATAGCTGCGATGACTGTTGCTCAGTGCAAAGCCAGAACTGGTAAACGGAAGCAGTATTGAGGAAGACCAACTGGCTGCCGTCAGAAATGACGGAAATTAGGAGACATATAAATGCTTACGCACAACTTCGGTACGCCGAAGAACGAAAAGGGTATTACCGGTCTTGAGACCGCCATCATCCTTATCGCATTCGTGGTCGTTGCATCGGTATTTGCATTCACGGTTCTCTCGACAGGTATCTTTGCCTCAGAGCGTTCCAAGGAAACCGTATTCGCCGGACTCGAAGAAGCGAAGAGCTCGATTGAGCCACGTGGTTCAGTGATTGCATACAAGGGTCGTGTTGACACAACGACAGCAACCGACACCGTCTACAAAGTTTCTTTTGTAATATCGAATGCGGTAGCTGGAGAGCCAGTTGACCTGACACCGCCGTACACCACGAACGACGCAGCGAGCGATCCAGACCTCGTGTCAAGCGCCGAGTACAAGACAGTAGTCTCGTACATCGACCAGAACCAGTTCTTGTCTGACGTTCCGTGGACAGTTTCCTGGATCGGAAACAGCAACTCGGACAACCTCCTCGAAGAGGGTGAGAAGGCAGAAGTAACTGTTTGGCTGTTGAGACGTGACTTTGACGCTCAGGCTACTGACCCGACTGCCAATAACGGTGTCGATTACTGGGCCGCAGCCGATGTCAATGGCTCGCGCGGTATGCTCTCCACCGACACCATCATCGGCACGAACGACCAGTTCACCATCGAAGTAAAGCCCGAAAGCGGCGCTGTGTTGACTATTCAGCGAACTGCACCTTCGAGGCTCGATACGATCATGGATCTCAAATAGGTTCTGAAATCGATAGAACTTCAGAAACAGCCACCGGGTTTCCGGTGGCTGTTTTGCGTAGCGACTCGTGAGAGCTACCCGACCTCTCGTGTTGGAGTCAACTCAATACCCCGGAGTTATTTCTCGCCATACCTTTATGTAAACGGCTGTGCCGAATTCCGTGAAGCATCTGGTCAGAGCGACACACTGGCATCAGCAATGAGGAAGACCATTCTGACCTCGTCCATATCGGACGGAAATTAGGAGATACGTAAATGTTTACGCACAACTACGGTACGCCTAAAAGCGAAAAGGGAATAACCGGTCTTGAGACCGCGATCATTCTCATCGCATTCGTAGTCGTAGCCTCGGTGTTTGCTTTCACGGTTCTCTCGACAGGTATCTTTGCCTCAGAGCGTTCCAAAGAAACTGTATTCGCCGGGCTCGAAGAAGCAAAGAGTTCGATAGAACCACGCGGCTCGGTTATTGCCTACAAGGGCAACGATGGCACCAACGACACGATCTACAAGATCTCGTTTGTGGTCTCCAACGCGGTTGCAGGAGAGCCAGTTGATCTGACTCCGCCTTACAACACAGATGACTCACTCACAGATCCAGACATTGTGGCAAGTGCCGAGTACAAGACAGTAATCTCGTACATCGACCAGAACCAGTTCTTGTCTGACGTTCCTTGGACAGTTTCCTGGGTTGGAAACAGCAACTCGGATAACCTCCTCGAAGCGGGTGAGAAGGCAGAGGTAACTGTCTGGCTGCTTACACGTGACTTTTCAACTCAGGCCAGTGATCCAACGGCGACTGGCGGTGTCGAGTTCTACCCATACGCCGACACGAACGGCGCACGCGGTATGTTGTCGTCCGACACAGTCATCACTACGAATGACCAGTTCACTGTCGAGATGAAGCCCGAAAGCGGCGCTGTGTTGACTATTCAGCGAACTGCACCTTCGAGACTCGATACGATCATGGATCTCAAATAGGTTCTGAAATCGATAGAACTTCAGAAACAGCCACCGGAAACCCGGTGGCTGTTTCTATTAACACAGTGTGTGGGCTACCCGCCCCCACGGCTTGGAGTGGTCTCAATATCCCGGAGTTCCTGCTCGCCATACCTTTATGTAAACGGCTGTGCCGAATTCCGTGAAGCATCTGGTCAGAGCGACACACTGGCATCAGCAATGAGGAAGACCATTCTGACCCCGTCCATATCGGACGGAAATTAGGAGATACGTAAATGTTTACGCACGCCTTCGGCTCGCCGAAGAACGAAAAGGGAATAACCGGTCTTGAGACCGCGATCATTCTCATCGCATTCGTAGTCGTAGCCTCGGTGTTTGCTTTCACGGTTCTCTCGACAGGTATCTTTGCCTCTGAGCGTTCCAAAGAAACTGTATTCGCCGGACTCGAAGAAGCAAAAAGCTCGATCGAACCACGCGGCTCGGTTATTGCCTACAAGGGCAGAGTCGGTTCGACAGAAACAATTTTCAAAGTGGAATTCGTCGTGTCTAACGCCGTTGCCGGTGAGCCTGTCGATTTGACAGCTCCTTACACCGAAGGCGGAACGGGCACAGATCCAGATATTGTTTCGAACGCCGAATACAAAACTGTGATTTCGTACACAGACCAGAACCAGTATCTTCCAGACGTACCCTGGTCACTTGATTGGGTAGGTAACGATAACGGCGACAGTCTGTTGGAAGCGGGCGAGAAGGCTGAAATAACCGTTTGGCTTCTTGAGCGAAACACCGGCACAGCGATTGGTTCTGATGACAGTGTGGGCGAATACGCGGCGGCAGACGGAAACGGTTCATCAGGCATTCTGAATACTGGCGGCACGCTCATTGGCACGAACGACCAGTTCACTATCGAAATGAAGCCCACCAGCGGTGCGGTGCTGACTATTCAGCGAACTGCTCCCTCAAGGCTCGACACGGTCATGGATCTGAAGTAGTTCCTGACCTCAACTAGGAACACATGAAACAGCCACCGTGATTACGGTGGCTGTTTTCGTATAGGTCGTATGTGGGTTTCCACACCCCAATCGTTGGAGTGCCCCCAATGTTGGAATCCGCTGTTTCCCAATAGTTTATAAGCATGGCTGATTTAACTGGCCGAGTAACACGGTTAGCAACTCGATACCAGAGCAGCAAATGAGGATGACCTGCTGACCTCGCCTATCCGGCGATAACTAGGAGATAGTCACAAATGTTTACGCACAACTACGGTACGCCTAATAGCGAAAAGGGAATCACCGGTCTTGAGACCGCGATCATTCTCATCGCATTCGTAGTCGTAGCCTCAGTGTTTGCTTTCACGGTTCTCTCGACAGGTATCTTTGCCTCTGAGCGTTCCAAAGAGACGGTATTTGCCGGGCTCGAAGAAGCGAAGAGCTCAATTGAGCCACGTGGATCAGTCATTGCCTACAAGGGCCGCGTGGACACCACAAGCGCTACTGACACGATCTACAAAGTCGTCTTTGTAGTATCTAACGCGGTTGCCGGTGAACCTGTCGACCTGACAGCTCCGTACACCACCGATGGATCGGGGACAGACCCTGACATTGTCTCAAATGCTGAGTACAAGACCGTAATCTCGTACACCGACAGCAACCAGTATCTTGCAGACGTCCCCTGGTCACTCGACTGGGTCGGCAACTCCAACTCGGACAGCTTGCTTGAAGCCGGAGAGAAGGCTGAGATCACGGTGTGGTTACTCGAGCGAGCAACTGGTGTTACAAACGCTACTGACTCGAACGGCGTTGGTGGATGGGATGCCGCAGACGCCAACGGTGCCAACGGCATACTTGAAAGTGGCACGCTGATCGGTACGAATGACCAGTTCACTATCGAGATGAAACCCACCAGTGGTGCGGTGCTTACCATTCAGCGAACTGCTCCGTCCAGACTCGATACAGTTATGGACCTCAAGTAAGAAGTCATTCCTCATCAATAAACTTCGCTCCTGGTCGCTCTTGTGGTCAGGAGCGAAGCGATTGATGAGAGGCAATAACAGCCTCTCAGGCTGTCTTGCCAACGTCTGATTTACGTAATCTAGTTACCAGCTACCCGGAGGACGCCCAACCATGGCCGAAGTTACCGACTTAGAGCAGCGCCTTAAGGATCTGGAAGAAGAGATAAGAATTCTCAAAGAGACGGTTTTTCCGTTGATCGCGGATATCCGTGCGAGGGTTCTCTCACCAGGGGATGAGTTTTAGCTTTGGCTGCCGAAGACGCTCGAATGAAAGCCGGTCTGAAGACCGCCGAGGACGAGCTTAACCTCATCAAGAATCAGGTCCAGCAGACACTGCTCGATATCCGCGAGCATATTCTGGACGCGACCAATCCGTTCAGTGCCATTGACGATGCTCTGACCGATGAGGATGAGATCGAATTTGGTGACGACTTCATGGGTGGTGGTGGAGCCGCAGGTGCTGACGGTGCCGATGGCGAGGACGGTGACGGCGAGGGTACCGACGGTGAAGACTCTGATGAAACAGATGAGCTTGCGGACGGTGAAGACGGTGAGGAATCGGATGACGAACTCCTCGACGAACCGGACTCGAAAATCGTTGAAGACCTTCCTGACGACGGCTATATGGATGACGAAATAATCGACGATGGCATGGGCAGTGGCATTTCTTCTGACAGGGGTGGCGACGAACAGGTCTTCGAGGAAGAAGAGGTCGTCCCATATGATGATGAAGACTTCGAGCTAGATGAAGAGCCTTCAGAAGAAGAACTGGAATTGGACGAGCCCGCGGAACTATCTACCGATGGATCGGCGATCGGTGCCGACGGAACGGCTCCAACTCTGGTCGCAGACTTCGATGTACTTACGATGGCAGGCTTGGTCCGCTGGGTTGCGGTGACAACTGAGCGACTTGGCCCAAACAGGACAGAGATTCTTTTAGATGCCTTCGAGGCCGCCGGTCGAATAGCGCCATCCACACGTGCTGTTCTCCATCACCTGATGGCTCTGACCGAAGAAGACCCTTCTGAAGTTGTGCCCGTTCGAGAAATCGTCTCAGCCATGGTTCGAATGGAAGGCGTTCTGGATACCAACACCGGCTCCGATAGCAGTCGGCTGCTCAGCATGTTGATGGATGTCGACGACGATCCAATGGATCGTCTGTTCGGATAAGCATTCGAGGTTAATTGGGACGGGGCGATCATCGTGATCGCCCCGTCCCAATTAACGGCCTGTCAACAATGACATTTAGCACTCATTCGCGAACCCTCCACACCCAGCCCACAACTTATTCGTGCGTGAATATTCGAGTGGCAATGCATCATAGACTCCAGATGAATCTGTGTTGGTAATTACCGCGCAGGCAATCCCGGAGTCCGCACCGGGCAATCATCCCGCTAATAAATTCATGGAGAGTTCGTCATCGACAAAGCAATCACAACCATGCTCCTCACCATCGCCGGTGTTATAGCAGCAGTTGCAGTGATGAACGCCGTGTACCCGGCAGTGACCCGTAGCTCGAGCGCAGTAGCCTCTGCGGCAGGCACGGTCGACGAACGAATAAGAACGAACATCTCGGTAGTTCAGTCGGTCGGAGAACTAAACTCTTCAAGCAGTTGGGTCGACACGAACTCAAATTCTCTATTCGATTTCTTCATCTGGAGCAAGAACGTCGGTGATATCCGAGTTCTGGCCGTTGATGAAGTCGATATCTTCTTTGGCCAGCCCGGCGGTATTGAGCGGATCCCACACGAAGACGACGCCGGTGGTACCTATCCACAGTGGTCTTACACATTCGAAGGCGGCGCAACCGAATGGGGTCTCGCAGCCACTGTTCGGTTCGACATCAAGTTCGACGACGGTTGCCCCGGAACCTGCACTAAACCGACTGGAACTTACTTCATCCGGGTGATCACACCAAACGGTGTCGCCGCGGAAAGCTATTTCTCGATGTAGTTGGGATTCCCAGCAATATTCCTGAAACCAAATTCCTAGAAATTCACCATGGGTACCGCAGTAGTCTCACTTTTCGCCTTCTTCCTGGTCATTGGTACAACAATGACCGCGGTGAACACTGTCTTGAAAACCAGCTCGAACAATGCGGAGGCGCAGGCTTCAAGCAACAATCTGCTGATCGCCGATCTCGAAACCTCTGTAGCCCTCATATCGGCCAGTGCAACGACTGCCGGTGGTGTAACACAGGTTGATGTAGTGCTAACCAACGACGGAACCCGCACTCTCGCTTCATTTGGCACGTGGGATGTCACGGTTCGCTACGACCAGGTGGGTGCTTCGAGCGAAGCTGTCCTGCTTACTCCTTACGCAGCCTCCACAGCAGACAACTCATGGACCGATCTGTCGTTCTGGCTCGACTATGACAACTCGACAGCCGAACTTATCGAACCTGGACGCATCAACCAGCAAGAAGAAATGGTGATGCGAATTCAGTTGAACCCTGAAGTTCAGGCATCAACTTCAGGTGAAGTGACGATTACTACCCCCACCGGACAGACCGGAACTATCTATTTCAATGGCTAACCCATGCACACGGTAATCAAACGTACTTGCTGTCTGAATAGCGGTGAATCATGTCCAGTCTGATAGTGGCGCTGTTCGCCGTGATGATCATCCTTGCGGCAATGGCAGGTTACGCAACGAGCTCGGTTCAGTCTCAAGACAGGATCAACAACAGCGTGAAGGTCACCCGAGACAAAGCAGGTGAGATTTCTCGCACAAGTGTTGCATCTCTCGGCGCAACGGTAACGACAAATTCAAGGTTGGATTTCACCGTCCAAAACAACGGTCAATCCGACTTCAGGCGGGTGAGCGATTGGGACGTTGTTGTGTGGTACCACGGAGCAACTGGAGCCGGTCTTGAAATCGATCGTCTCACATATACGACCTCAGCGACTCCTTCTGCAGGGGAGTGGACACTCAGAGGGATTTATGAGGATGCCGGTACATCAGACCCGGAGGTTTACCAGCCCGGAATAGTCAATCCTAGTGAAGAATTCATTATCAGGGCGGAACTGGGACCGGCGGTGGCCACCAGTTCGAGCAATACGGTGACGCTCGCAGTTGAGCAGGGAATAGCGATCACCGCGGTATTTACGAACTAACCAAGCTAGACGGTAGAGCCTAACCACTCTCCGAGTAAGACACAGCCAAAACCATGGCAAACGAAGAAGGCCTCGCAAGCGTATCCACCGGTCAACCCGATCTGGATAAGAAAATGGGTGGAGGAATTCCGCTCGGCTCACTGACGCTGCTCGAAGGACAGTCAGACTCTGGAAAATCTGTGGTTTCTCAGCAACTCATCTGGGGTTCGCTGCAGTCTGGTCTTACCGTGACTTTGTTCACGACAGAAAACACCACCAAAAGCTTTCTGCGACAGATGAGCAGTTTAAACCTTGAGGTGATGGAGTTTCTGCTTCTGGGCCGGTTGAAGATCTATCCGATCTCGGCCGGTAAACGAAAGCTCAGCGCCAAGCAAGTATTCGACACGATGGTTCGGAACATCACGCACGGCCCGCGTGTCGATCTGATCGTTGTCGACTCCCTGACGACGTTCGTAACCCGTGGCTCCTGGGAGGATACAGCGTCTTACTTCGAGGAGTGCCAGATACTTGTCGGTGAAGCTCGAACAATAATCAATGTGGCGTCGACCTACGCGTTCGATGACACCACCCTTGCGCGGCTGAGATCGATGTGTGATGCCCACCTGACTCTCCGTACTGAGGAAGTTGGAGATCAACTCGTGAAAATTCTCGAGGTGGCGAAAATTCGCGGAGCTTCTAAGAACACAGGAAACATCGTCACTTTCGACATTGAGCCGGATCTCGGCATGAAAATCATCCCGATCTCCAAGGCATCGGCATAGGCATCTAGTTGGCAGTATTCGAACTCCCATTCAACGTCGTCGATGTAAGCGAACACGTATGTGACCGAGAGACGTGTGAGCTTGTTCAGCAACTCCCCACCGCGCTGAAGGAGGCTGCACTCTCGTACTCGTTTCTGCTTCGGTATCTTCACACGCTGCCAATTGCTGAAATAGGTATTCCCGTATACCACGAGGAGCTTGAGAAGAGCGACGGCGACGAAGAAACCCCAAACTTCATCTACAAGTCGAATACTGGCGAAATCTTCTTCCATGTATTCCCAGATCCAGAGGGAATCCGGGACTGGTTAATCGCCATCGAGCCTTCTGTTGAGCATCCGAAGTTCCCGATGATCATGGCAGATATCGAAGAAGGCCTGATCGAATACACCAACGAGTTGGAATCAACGGAAGGCGACCAGCAACTCGCCGCAATGTTGCGTTGGACGCTCTCTCACATATTCAAGCAGCCAGTCGAAATGGACCTTGATGAAATCCTCGCCTTGCCTAAGGGGTTTCTCGGTGAAGAGATCGAAGAAGAAGAAGAAGGCCTAGCGTTATCGGGGGCAGAAGGTGATTCTGCAACTTCGGACGAACAAAACGGTTCAACCGCGGTAGCAGTAGTGGAGAAGGTCGAGAAGACAGAGGCTAAACCCGCCAAAACGGGAGGAAAATCTGGCCTGTTCGCTCCGATCACCAAGCTATTTGGTGTTTCAAAAATCAATCTCGATATTGCCAAGAAGTACGGCTTGGATGAGGACGCCATCGAGGGGATCAAATACTCGATGGTTCGTGAAAAGGTGGGAATGGGAGTTCTTCAGCCGCTAATCAACGATCATCACATTGAAGATATCTCCTGCTCTGGCGTAGGTCAGATATTCGTTGAGCACAAAGTGTTCAAGTCGATGAAGTGCTCTTTCGGCTACCAGACGCACGCAGAACTCGACGAGCATGTTCTCCGCATGTCAGAGCGGATCAAGAAGCCTGTAACGTTCCGTCAGCCTGTTGTGGACGCATCTCTGCCCGATGGCTCACGTATCAACATCGTCTATGGCCAAGACGTATCTCTCCGCGGCACGAACTACACGATCCGTAAATTCTCCGAAGAGGCCATCAGCATCATCCAGCTCTGTAAGTGGAAGTCGCTGAGTTGGGAGATGGCTGCATATCTCTCGATCACCATCGAAGACGGCATGAACATGTTCGTGTCTGGTGAAACAGCATCAGGTAAGACAACGCTGATGAACGCCCTCTGCACGTTTATTGAACCTAACGCCAAAATCGTGTCCATCGAGGACACGGCTGAAGTAAACGTACCGCACAAAAACTGGATCAAAGAGGTAACCCGGAAGCCCAAACCCGGAGAAACCGACTCCGGAGTGGGAATGTTCGACCTACTTCGTGCTGCACTGCGTCAACGCCCAGAATTCATCATCATTGGTGAGATTCGTGGTGAGGAAGGGCTGATCGCGTTCCAGGCGATGCAGACCGGTCACCCGGTTATGGCAACCTTCCACGCGGCCTCCGTGCAAAAACTTATCCAGCGTCTCGTTGGTGACCCGATTCTTGTTCCGAAGAACTATGTCGACAACCTAAACATCGCGGTGATCCAAGTAGCCGTACGGCTGCCCGATGGCAAAATGGGGCGGCGCGCGATTGCAATCAACGAGATCGTGAACTACGACTCTGCTGCCGATGCGTTCTCGTTCGTTGAAGTGTTCCAGTGGGACCCTGTAACCGACACATTTGAATTTACTGGCTTCAACAACAGCTACTTGCTCGAACAGATTATTGCCCCAGCCCGGGGATACCCGCCTGCCCGCAGACGCCAGATCTACTCACTTGTAAAACGGCGTGCCCGAATTCTCGAGAAACTGGCTGCGTCTGGCCTGGAGGAATATCAGGAGGTCTATCAGACGATCGCCAAGGCCATTAAGGACGGAGTGTTTTAAGCCATGGCACAGGGCATTCTCTCTCGTCTGGGTTTTAGCGACAAATCAAAGCAAGCTGCTGAAGACAATGCTCTCAGTGCAATTGAATCGCGCCCGAACGTCGATAAAAAACAGCTTGCATTCGATCTTTTTACGCATATTTCATACATGGCGTCAATGGCTACTGCCAAGGCGTCGCGTGATGTCATGTTCCGGTACGCGGCGACGTTGAATCTTTCGTCTACTTCGTACTTTATGGACATAAACACGCTCGTGAACAGGCTGAAGTACGACTATTCAGAAGCATGTCGCGCAGTTGCCGATCGCACCAAGGAACACGACGTATCGTCGTTGCTGCTTCGAATGTCGGGGTCTCTCGCATCCGGTGAAGATGAAGAGGAGTTTCTCACCCGTGAAGCTGCCGTGATGGCTGAGCTTTACCGGGCAACGTATGAAACCAATATCGAATCTCTACGGAAGTGGACCGACGCTTATTCAGCCATGATCGTATCGGCTGGTCTTATCGTAGTTGTTTCCATCATCTCGATGATGATCTGGAGCCTCGGCCCGGGCATGATTCTGATGACCGGTACAGTCACCATGACTGTTGCGATCATTGGTAGTTGGACTATCTACATCGCCGCGCCCAAAGAGAACTATACGAGAACGGCCGGCCTGACCGCCACGAACCAGATAATTGCTCTAAAGCTCTTCAAGTATCTGGTTCCTGCCGGGTTTATTCTGGGCGCACTGGTAACTGTGCTAACAGGTGGGCAGTTGGGGATTGGGATGATCATTTTCGGCGTAAGTCTTCTGCCATCTGGTGTCATCATGAATCGGGATTCAAGCCGACTATTGAAACTCGATGCAGACGTCGCAACCGCAACCCGTATGCTCGGTGGTATTACCGATGCAATCGGCACTACGGTCAGTGACGCGTTGGGCAAAGTCGATAGACGTTCGCTTGGATCTCTCGAACAGTACTTCAGGCGTCTGGAAGTAAGAGTGCGATCAGGTATCACCCCTGACCGCTGTTGGGATCATCTGATCAAAGAATCTGGCTCCGAACTTATGGAGCGAACAATAAACATTTTCTGGGACGCTCTCACGATCGGTGGTAACCCGCTCGTCACCGGAAAAACTGCTGCGTTTTTCTCGGCAGAGATCTCACTATTGAGAGAAAAGCGTGCCCTCGTGGCTCAAACGTTCGGATACCTGACGGTTCCACTGCACGCCGCAATGGTTGGGCTGTTGATCTTCATCGTGAATGTCATGCAATTGTTTGCCGATACCATGTTGTCCGATACCGACTCGGTTGATCCGGGTGCCTCTGGAGCCTCGATTCCCGATATCGCGGGGTCGAGCGGGTTCAACACGTTCGCGAATGTGAACTTCGAGTTCCTGAACATAATTATCACTATGGTAGTGGTGGTTTTTACTATCGCGAATGCAGTGGCTCCATGGGCTGCAAGTGGGGGGCACCGCATGCGTGCCGGATACCAGATTGGTGTGATGATGATTGTATCGGGCGTTGCGATGACGGCTATTCCTCCGATCTCGAGGATGATCTTCGTCACAATTTCTGCACCGGCATCCTGATCGATTGACAACAGACCGGTCGGGCAGGCGAGAAAGGTAGTTCGCCATGGTTCCCCCGGGCGTTGAGCCAGCAACTGAAAAGAAAGACGATGCCGCAATTGGCGGTGACGATCTTCTGGACGATATTTTTGCTGAAGATGACGGCGAGGACTCCGAGAGACTCGCTGCGTTTGCCGACCTTGAACAGTTGACCATGATCGAAGTTGCGGCCGAGACAGAAGCTGTGCTCGAAGAGCTCAAGATAAGGCAAGGCGGTTGATGGCTCCTGACACGAGCTCAAATACTCGCACAGGCATGAATCGACAGCGTGGCGATGTGTCCGTCGTGAAGTCGCGCACCAAAACCAACGCATCTAAGAATCTTATGCAGGCGCTGACGGCTTCAATCCCGCAGGCGATGGTGGCGCTCGATGGACGACGACGGATTCTGTTCACGAACGCAGTATTCGATCATATGTTTGGCACGAGCAGTATCGGCGACCGGCTTTCTGACTACTTCGATCCGCCGGGCCTGAGAGATATTCTCAAGCAGTGTTCACTCACGTCTCGGACCATCGAAAATCGCGAACTCGTGATAGCCCCTGACGATTTAACGGCTCCAGAAATCAGTTACAGCATCACCGCTACGCCTCATTCAGACGCTGAGCTAAAGTCAAAACTCTTACTTCTGATCGACGATACGACCGAAGGTTCTGACCGAGAAGATCGACTGATCGCCAATAGCCGCTTGGTGTCAGTTGGTGAAATGGCGGCCGGAGTAGCGCATGAACTGAACAACCCGCTCACAGCAGTGCTGGGATTCTCGCAACTAGCGATGCGTCAGGCAACTGACGACACGTTAAAACGCGATCTTGAATCGATTGCTGACGAAGCCGAACGTGCCGGTCGAATTGTCGACAACCTCCTCACGTTCGCCCGATCTTCGGATCCGTCCAAAGAATCGCAGGTTCTTAATATCACCGAGTCGTTGCAAAAGATTCTCGTTCTTCGAGAGTATGAATGCCGGGTGAACAACGTTGAAGTAGTCACGTATTTCGGCGAAGGAACTCCGCTGACACTCGCCGATGCGCACCGTATGGAACAGGTGTTTATGAATCTGATCGGAAATAGCATCCACGCTATCGGCGAGGGTGTTGGGCACGGCACCATTACAGTCGGGGTCGTTCATGACGAAAGCCGAATTCGAGTAAGCATCACCGATGATGGCCCCGGTATCTCGACAGCAAACCAGAAAATGGTATTCGAACCTTTCTTCACCACGAAACCGGTTGGAAAGGGAACCGGTCTCGGTCTTTCGATCTGCAAAGGCATTGTTGAAGATCACGGAGGGTCAATCCGAGTCGAGAGCGCGATCGGGCGTGGCACAACGTTCGTCGTGGAGATCCCGATAATCGAGGTAGTTGAGCAAGCGGATGTTCCATCTCCGATCACACCAGTACAGCCGAACAGCTACACCAAGCTAAAGATACTAGCCGTTGACGATGAGCGGTCTGTGACGATGCTCCTCAACCGGGCACTGATGGCACAGGGGCACGATGTAGATATCGCACATGACGGAGCCGAGGCACTGCGAACGATATTCCTTAACGAGTACGATGCCATCCTCCTCGACGTGCGAATGCCAGGGCTTGGCGGGCCCGAGGTGTTCCGGAGTATCGAGGTATTACGACCTGATCTGGCGGACCGTGTGCTGTTTATCACCGGGGATACTGTTTCGCCTGACACGCGCATGTTCTTGGAGCAGACACGCGTTGATGTTCTACACAAACCGTTCAGTCTAGAAGAACTCAGGCAGAGTATGGACAGATTCGCGGTTCAGAAGGAGCAGCGACCGACAGAGTCGGATTTGTCTGGACGACCAAATCTTTCAGCAGGTCTCACCCAGATGAAATCGGCAAGAAAAGCAAGCTAATTACTGATAAGCCATCCGCAGAACTCTGATCCCGTTATCCATACCACACCAGAGCAACCAGAACAGAAATTCTCCATGTATCAACACGATTTCACGGTCGCCGAGACCGAACAAGCAGCAACGCAGCCGGTCAAAGTCTTCTTGATTGAAGATCACATGGTCGTACGCGAAGGCACCAGGCGACTGCTTGAGCTAGATGGGCATGCGACTATCATCGGCGAGGCCAGCACTGGCGAAGATGCTCTCAACGACCCGGCTCTCGGTCTTGCAGATGTGGTGATGTGTGATGTGATGCTCCCAGGTATCGATGGCATCGAGACCACGAAGGGCGTTATGGAGAGATACCCACATGTGCGGGTGGTTATGCTCAGTTCATTCGGCGACACCCATCTGGGTCCAGCCCTCGAAGCTGGCGCGGTAGGGTACCTGCTAAAAAGAGCCTCTCAGGAAGAGCTTGTGCGAGCCGTAAAGGATGCCGCACGCGGCGGTTCCCCGCTTTCACCGGCGCTTAACGCGCTGCTGGTCGACCGATATCGTCAGATTCAAAACCAAACTACCGACAATCAGAACCTAACTGAGCGCCAGTCGAAGGTGCTGAAGATGGTCGCCGCGGGAGAGACCACCAAGGCAATCGCCGATGATCTGTTTCTCAGTCCTGCCACAGTAAAGCGTGAGTTAAGACACGTGTTCGATGTTATGGGTGTCAGCAACAGGGCGCATGCAGTTTCTGAGGCTCAGCGTCGCGGGCTAATCTAGCCTGATATCTCAGTCCGAATCAAAGAAAGCCCGTACTCATCTTGAGTACGGGCTTTCTTGTTTGTTGCGGTTTTCACCCAGTGAAACGCGTCAGTTGTTTTCGAAGTACCTTTGAGCCCCACGGGTCAGTCGACTGACCCCGTGAGAATTCGCACCGGGCCTTCAGCAAGCCTAACGTTGAGATCACCGGCCAAAACCAGGTTTCTACGGCAAGGAATCAATTTATATGGATCACGACCAGTTCGATTTGAGCGATGAGTTAATGCTGTCGCCGATCAACGTCTTGGTGTGCGACCACGAATCACTATTCCGAGAGATTCTTGTTTCCGCGCTCGATGATGAACCGACGATTAACATCGTTGGAGTAGTCGCTTCGGGCATCGAAGCTATCGAATTTTCAAAAAATGTACAACCTGACGCCGTCCTTATGGATATCGAACTCGGGGACGGCCCGAACGGCATTGTCGTGGCGAACGATATAAAAGAGGCCTTTCCTGATACCGGCATCGTTGTGCTGTCGGCACATCGTGACAAAGAATTTCTCGCGAGCTTCGTAGATAGCGGAACTGCAGGATGGTCGTATCTTCTGAAGCAGAGCATCACCGACATTCACTCGTTGGCGCGAGCGATCGAATCGGCAGCAGCAGGACAGGTCACAATGGATCCATCGATAATGAGCGACCTCTTCCCACGCCGCCGATCTATTCTCGAACGACTGACACACAGCCAAATGGAGGCGTTGATGTTCATCTCGTCTGGATATGCTGATTCAGCTATTTCCGACGAACTCAAGATCAACGAGGATCTTGTCGAGCCGTTGCTGCAAACCATTTATACCGACCTCCACATCGACGACAGTAAAGAGGTAGATCGGCGGGTGCAGGCGACGTTGTTGTATCTGCAAGAAACCGCCCAGGTTTCCATCTAGCTACCAGGTGATTGATCTCCACAGAACGTCTTGAAATTTGCCAGAGCGTTCTCCTGTGTCCCGCTCAAATCCTATCGTTACACCGGGCACTGACGGTCGGTAGTCGGGGTAATATCGCATATGTGCCTGAACTACCGACATACGGCGATCTACCGAACGATCCCGACGTAATCGCACCTGATGGCTCTGAGATCAGACTCCTGAAATCCAGCGATGACGGTTCGAGCATGGTTCACGCCCTTCTACAGCCCGGAACGGTCTCGCGTGCTGTTGAGCATCGTACTGTCGAGGAGTCATGGGTCTGTGTGGGCGGTAGAGGCGAACTCTGGAGGTCAACTGACGAGGGTGAGAATGTGATCGCGTTACGCGACGGAGTCGAATGTGTAATTCCTCTCGGCACCAGATTCCAGTTTCGAGCAAGTTCTGGCGATCGCCCTCTGGAGATCGTTATTAAAACCACTCCGCCCTGGCCCGGTGATGCCGAAGCGGTTCGGTGCAAAGGAAAATGGGAAGCGACCATCTAAGTTCGGTTCCTCCAACTTTCCTACACATTCTCTGAATAAGTTCCACACATTCATCTTCTAACTTTGGTTGCAGGCAATCATTTCCGCCGGTAATACGGCCCGAGGTTATTAGAGAATGTTCAAACGAAAAATCATGCTCGGAACGAGTGCAGGACTGATCGGTGCGCTCGCAATCGCAGGAGCAGCCTTCGCACAGGAAGGACCCGCCGATGGCGGCTCCGGCGACTCAGTAAGAGACCGTGTAGCCGAAATCCTCGGCGTAGACCGGGAAGCTCTCGACTCTGCGATGAGTACTGCGCGAACCGAGCGTAGAGAGGCAATGCAGAATGAGCGACTCGCTGCACTTGTCGAAGCAGGGACTATCACCCAGGCACAGGTCGACGAGATCGACGCATGGAAAGACTCACGCCCAGAAGTCATGAACGAGCTGAAAAGGCTCGGACGTGGGCACGGTGTCGGCGGTGACCGGAGTATTGAGGCACGACTTGCGATTCTTGTCGAACAGGAAGTGATCACGCAGGCGGAAGCCGACGATGTCATCGCCTGGCGGGAAGCCAAACCTGAATATCTGGACGAGCTTCGTAGTGAGCTTCGTGGCGAACGCGATAGCCGACGTGGTCGCCACGGCCATGGGGATCACCAGCGCGGACGCGGTCATGGATTCGGTGGACGGGGGTACATGCAGCATGCTCCGGGGTCTGGCACAGGTACATCGTTTACTCTCCCGAACGGTACTGAACTAAGCGTCTAGGCATGTAGCCGCATCCTCCTGGATAACGCCCGGTGAAAAATCGCCGGGCGTTTTTCGCGCCCAGCCTGTCATAATGCTGCCGACATCAGAAACCCAAAAGCCTAATATGTTTCTGGCAAGCTGTTGATGATCCCAACAACTCGGATGAATGACAGAAATTGCTACGGAATGAACCTGAACCGACACAGGAATCTCAACAATGGATCATCGCTCGGACAACAAAACACAACGACTGCAAAGGTGGTTCGAGGCGCACCCGAAGTGGGACCACGCTTCATACGGCGAGTTCTTACACATCGGTGCCAACCAGACCATCTTTCAAATCGCCCTTGAGGAACAGGAAATCGATGCCAAAACGAAGGTTCTCGATACCGCCTGTGCCGTTGGGGGCAACGCCCGCTGGATGGCGTCTCTTTTCGGTTGTCGGGTTTACGGCAACGATATCGACGCAGAGGCACTGACAGTTGCTCGTGATCTCGCTGAAATCGAGAATATCTCCGATCTTTGCACCTTCGTAGAAGCCCCGGTTGAAGATCTGCCGTTTAACGACGACGTGTTCGATATGGTCGTGACTACCGACGTTTTTGATGCCTCCGAAGTAAAGCGTGTACTAAAACCCGGGGGAAAGTTCATTGCGATATCTCTTTTCGAAGACCCTAAAGTGACACCGCTTGAGTTGGTTCAGAACTGGGGACTGGAACTCGAGACATCACTCGATGTGACAGATCTGGCATTTGCCTTCAACCGTGCCAAAGAGACTGAGGCGCGGTTGCTGCACGAATCTGGTCTGATTGGTGCTCGTGAACTGATTGAGATCATGAACAAGAGCATCGCTCCATACACACGAGGGGGTCGTCACTACATTTTGCGACTCAAGAAAAAGTAACCGGTCCACCAGCGCACCAATGACCACTAACCCATCAGAATCAACTCAGTACCGCGGAATCTTTGGAATCCCCGCTACTCCATTCCATGAAGATGAGACGCTCGACACCCGATCTCTGGAAAGTGTCCTGAATTTCTCAGTTGAGAACGGCTGTCACGGTATCGTCATGCCGGTCATGGCGAGCGAATATCAGTCGCTGACGGACTCCGAACGACGACAGGTGTTCGATATCACCACGAAAGTGGTTGATTCACGAATACCGACCGTGGCAGGCGTCACAGGCGTGTCGAACATCCATTCCATCGAACTCGCCAGGTACGCAGAAGGCTCAGGCTTCGATTCGGTGATCGCCATGCCGCCGCATAGCTTGAAGCCAACGACATCTGAAGTTCTCGAATTCTTCGAACAACTCAGTGATGCGGTAAATATTCCAATCTGGATCCAGAACCACTCATTGGGTGCACCACTCAGTGCGGCTCAACTCTCCGAACTGTGTGAAAACGTCGAGAACGTCGACTACATCAAAGAAGAGACCGCTCTCGCCGGACAGCTTGCATCTGTGTTGCTCGAACAGGCTGGTGATGCAGTCAAGGGCGTGATGGGTGGCATGGGCTGTAAATTCCTGGTTTCTGAGTTCAACCGCGGTATGTGTGGAAATATGCCCGCCTCACACTTCGGCGACATTCATTCTCGCATCTGGAACCTGCTTGAAGATGGCGACGAAGCCGGTGCGCGGGAAATTCAGACTCGAATGGCACCACTCAACAACTACGAAAGTCTCTACGGGCAGAGCGCGTTTAAAGAAATCCTGTTCCGACGGGGTGTTATCGCATCCACGACCACCCGATCGCCCGGCAGAAAATCGCTCGACGAATACGATCTGGCTGAGTATGACGTGCTTCTAGCTGGAATCGACGACCTGCTGATCTGGAAGGCTTCATAAGAGATTGAAAATCGAAGCTATCGACCTCTTTTATGTCGCGCTCCCTGACATCACCCGTACTGCCGACGGCACTCAAGACTCCCTGGTAGTCCGTGTTCGCACCGATAACGGACTCGAGGGCTGGGGCGAGTGCGATGCCTCGCCTCTGGTTTCAATGACGGCGTATGTGATGCCGATGTCTCACTCGAATATCATCAACATTCGCGAGGCTTTGATCGGCGAAACGATTGATTCACCTGAAGACGTTGTTCGACTCCGCGCAAGGGCAGGAGAGTTCGGACTCGATATCCAGCAACTCGACCATGCTGTCGCCGGTGCCGACATCGCGATGTGGGACGTTCTGGGTAAGCATGTCGGTGAGCCGGTATGGAGGCTGATCGGCCACAAGGCGTCGTATAAGAAGCTTCCGTATGCCAGCGTGCTTTTCGGTGACAACCCGGCTGAAACGCGCGCCATTGCCACTTCGATAGCCGAACGTAAATTCCGAGCCGCCAAGTTCGGGTGGGGTCCAATGGGTCGTGGGTCGCTGGGTGACGATATTGCTCTCGTTCAAGCGGCACGCGATGGGCTAGGTCAAGACGCCAAACTCATGGTCGACGCTGGTATTATCTGGGGTGACGATGTCGATGCTGCGTACGAGCGGGCAGTTGCATTCGCCGATCTGGGTGTTGTCTGGCTCGAAGAGCCGTTGCGAACTGAGGAAGTTGGTGCGTACAAGGCGCTGAGCGACCGGGTTCGTGCCGATGGCGTGCAGATAGGTATCGCGGGTGGTGAAGGAGCCGATTTCTACCGATCAGCCGATGACATGATGACGAACGCCGGACTCGACTTCGTTCAAATCGACGTTGGGCGCATCGGCGGAATCACGGAAGCAAAGCGGGTCGCCGATAGGGCGCATGAACTCGGCATCCAGTACGTCAACCACACGTTCAAGAGCCATCTTTCAGTAGCAGCGTCCATTCACGTCTTCGCCGGAATTGAAGAGTTTGACCTCATCGAGTACCCGGCGGGTGACTCACCCCTCGTGCTCGGCCTGACCGCCCCAACAGGTATATTCCGCGACTCTGAAGGTTTCGTGCAGGCGTCCGACAAACCCGGTCTGGGCGTCGAAGTAAATCTCGGAGCAATTCACGAATACCAACGCCATGTGAAAATCGAAATTGATGGCGAAGTTCTCTTCGAATCGGCCCAGCCGTAATCCTTCCGGCCCGCGACCAATCTCCACCAGTACCGTTAGAAACCGACATACGTTCTTGACGCGTGATGAAACGGTTCATAGAATTCGTTGGCTGGCACTCTATGCCTGCGACTGCTAACAGTCAGCGTGGTTGAGTGCTAATTGTGAATTCGGAAGGAAATGAGCCTGGTTTCGTGTGTCCGCACCATAATAACCATGTTCTGCCAACCGGTTTCAGTCGTCATGACTAAGGAGAAAATAACTAGTGGCATTGAACCTCACACCTCTCGGTGACAGGGTAATCATCGAGCCTGCCGACGCAGAGGCATCAACCTCTCCCGGCGGGATCATTATTCCTGACACTGCAAAAGAAAAGCCCCAGCAGGGCGAAGTCGTAGCAGCCGGCCCAGGCCGAACTACCGACGAAGGCACGGTCATCGACATGCCGGTCAAGGTCGGTCAGACCGTCATCTACTCCAAGTACGCGGGTACCGAGTACACAGAAGATGGAACCGACTACCTCATCGTTCGAGAGAGCGACATTCTCGCGATCGTCGACTAGTCCATTCCGGACTAGCTGGCAAATTTTGGAGACAACTACGTAATGGCAAGTAAAGAACTAAAGTTCGGCGATGAGGCTCGAGCCCGTCTTAAAGAGGGCATCGACATTCTCGCCGACACTCTGAAGGCGACTCTCGGCCCTCGTGGTCGAAACGTTATCGTCGACAAGAAATTCGGACCTCCGCAGGTCAACTCCGACGGCGTAACCATCGCCAAGGAGATCGACCTCGAAGATCCATTTGCAAACATGGGTGCCCAGCTTCTCAAGGAAGTCTCAAAGAAGACCAACGATGACGCTGGTGATGGCACAACCACTTCAACCGTTCTCGCCCAGGCAATTATCGCCGACGGATTCAAGAATGTTGCTGCAGGTGCCGACCCAATGGCACTCAAGCGTGGCATGGAATCAGCCATGGCTGCTGTTCGAGAGTCGATCGCTGCCCAGTCAACTCCGGTTGACTCGAAGGATCAGATCGAAAGCGTTGCGATTCTCTCTTCGCACGACGATGAGATGGGCTCTCTTATATCCGATGTCATGGACAAAGTCGGCAAGGACGGCGTCATCACCGTCGATGAATCGAAGTCTCTCTCGTATGAGACAGAGTTCGTTGAAGGTATGCAGATCGACCGTGGCTTCCTGTCGCCGTACTTCGTGACCAACCCGGAACGTCAGGAGACGGTTCTGACCGATCCTTACGTTCTGATCACTTCTCAGAAGATATCTGCGATCTCTGACCTGCTCCCAGTTCTCGAAAAGGTCCTTCAGACCAACAAGAACATCCTTGTCATCGCTGAAGACGTCGAGGGTGAGGCTCTCGCCACACTCGTCGTCAACAAGCTTCGAGGCACGCTGAACGTCGCAGCCGTAAAGGCTCCTGGCTTTGGTGACCGCCGAAAGGCAATGCTCGAAGACATCGCCATCCTCACCGGTGGCACGGTCATCTCCGAAGAAATCGGTCGCAAGCTCGACACGATTACTCTCGATGACCTCGGCAAGTGCAAACAGGTCGTCGTTTCTAAGGACGAGACCACATTTGTTGACGGTGATGGATCTGCCGACGCTCTCAAAGGCCGCAAGGCTGAGATCGAGACGCAGATCGCCGACACTTCATCCGACTACGACCGTGAGAAGCTCCAGGAGCGACTCGCAAAGTTGTCCGGCGGGGTTGCCATACTCAAAGTAGGTGCAGCCACCGAAATCGAGATGAAAGAGAAGAAGCAGCGCATGGAAGACGCCCTTTCGGCTACTCGTGCGGCTGTTGAAGAAGGAATCGTTCCCGGTGGCGGAACAGTTCTGATTCGAGCCGCAGCGGCTCTCGAAAGCGTCAAGTCTGACGTTGATGATGAGCAGACCGGTATCGACATTCTTCGCCGTTCACTCGTCGCACCGATCAAGGTCATCGCAGCCAACTCTGGTTTTGAGGGCGCTGTGATCCTTGCAAAGGTTGCTGAGAACGACGACAAGAACTTTGGTTTCGACGCTCACATCGGCGAGTACGGTGACATGGTCAAGATGGGTATTGTTGACCCGGCCAAAGTAACCCGAGCGGCTGTCGAAAACGCTGTATCCGTGGCTGGAATGATTCTCACTACCGAGACACTGATCAGCGAGAAGGATGAGCCAATGCCAGCGATGCCGGGTGGACCTCCTGGTGGAGACATGGGCTTCTAGCCTTTGCTTCAAGCAATTTGAAAGGGTCGCATCGAATGGTGCGACCCTTTTTTATGCGTAATGGTCGGACTTTCACGCTCTCACACACGACGAGCCCGCCATCCGGTACT
Source organism: Chloroflexota bacterium (assembly GCA_024275195.1). Classification (GTDB taxonomy): domain Bacteria; phylum Chloroflexota; class Dehalococcoidia; order Lucifugimonadales; family Lucifugimonadaceae; genus Lucifugimonas. The sequence continues at coordinate 33,373 of JAJRZP010000118.1, forward strand.
TCGCTCCCGGTTCTCGACCGGAGTGGAGAGACCGTCGGCGGCACACGAGTGGTGTTACCGGTCAGTCAGTTCGGAGAACGAGGAGGGTTCCCACGCGGAAGTGATACCGACCTACTCGATGACAACACTGGCAAGCAGATCCTCAAGCGACCGCTTTCCGTCAAGATAGTCGACCACATCTACCGCACGCAAAGATACAGTCGCGATTTCGCGCCTCTCGACGATCGGGACGATGATGATCTGCCCCAGTGGATCATCAAGGTAACTGACCGCGATAGACGCGAACTCGATCCACCGCACAAGCAATAGCTCAGATGGTTCGTTCACGATCTGCTCGTACTTCACGATCACGTCAGATCCTCGAAATGCAACCGAACTAACTTCGAATCCTGAGACGACCTCCAGACTTACTTCCAGTGCCCGTGCAGGCTTGACCGCCGGGAGTTCCGTGGCATCTTGATAGGCTCTGGAGTCGCTTTGCGGTCGTACGGTTGGCGAACTTGTCGGCTGTAGTTCCACTGTCAGATCAGCGACATCCAAACCCGATCCACCGGTACACGCTGCAACGATGAAAAACACGCTTAGAGTGGTTGCTAACAGCGTTACTCGGGTTCTCATTTTCGACCCAGCTTCTGAGCCAGCAATAGCCGTTGGTACGACTGTTCGTAGAGCGAGAAACTGAGTCCAATATGTACTTCAGGCGGTATTCCTTGCTGGGCCATGGTCGACTCGATACCTGAGCGTGTGACGCGACCGGTGCTGAACTCCAGTTCAGGGATTTCACCTGCTCGAGTCTGACGCCAGAGTGCCTCGGGAGACGAACCCTGTTGCCTCAAGTTGATGTACGACCGAGCCCGAACACCGAAGTCGGAATCCTGTAGTCCCTTGCCCATCTCTTGAATTGCACTGACCATGAATTGACCACTCGCTGCCGCGGTTTTACCGACACCGGTTAACTCGAACAGATCGACGCCGGCGGTTCGTTTCATTTCTTCCCACGCCGACAGCGCATCTGTTCCAAGTTCCTGATATTCCTTCAGTAGAAACTTGAAGTTCTGCCTTGTTTCGAATTCGATCGAGTTATCGAGTGCTTTCTCAGCCGCGGCCCAGAGCCACTCATCTCTTTTAGCCTTGAGTTTGCCCTTCACCGGATCCCACAACTTAGCCTCGATGTAGTCGTACGCTGACTTCGTAGCCTTGCCTTCGAGTGCGGCGTAAGGATCCTTGCCAATGCCTTTGATGTCTTTAAACGGATCCTTTAGTTCGCCGTAAACGCTCTCTGGTGCCGAAGAAGCAGAACTCGCGGACATCTCGCGTCTGAACTCGTCCAACACGTCTCGTGATACTTCGTTGATTAACTGTTGCTCACCGTCGAGCGATCGTCCTTCAACTGATCGCTGCCATAAATATCCGGTGACGGCGCGGTACGTTTCGACACCACGAGTGCTGTAAGAGGGGTCGATCGCATCTGTCAGGCTGGCGTAGAAATTTGTTCCGTCAGTCGAATAGTTCACACGTCCATCAGGAGTGACATAGATGCCAGTTTTGACCGACGTGCCATCGGCGCGTCTCAGTTCGATCACCTCGCCGCCTGCGGATCGAGTACGTATGAATCGACCTGTCTCCGGGTCTTCTCTCCAGAGCATCCCGGTAACAAGTTCGTACAACTCTTCACCACTCTCAGAATTGAGGCTGGAAGGAATAGGAACTTTCTTCGTCATCGCATCTATCAGTGCATCGAACGAAAGACCCGGCCCGTCTGGGTCATCCGGTTGATCTTCTACATCAGTTGGAATATCACCAGCATCCTGCTGCTCCTGCCAGGCGAACCCAGGCAGCGAGTCGTATACCGCGTCGGAGAAACCGTTCGAGTCCCCAAGATAGCTTTCCATCTGACTGCCAAGCCATGTTGCCAGTTCGTCGAGACCGTCTTTCATCTCGACATTGATCCGCTCTTCGGCGATCTCGGCCGTCATCCTGCCAAACGTGTTCAGCAGGTCGTCCAACGCCGCAACTGACCGGGATTCACCGTCGGTCGAGAGTGAAGGCGGATCGGGGCTTTCGGCTGAATCTGAGCCGACGGGTTCAGCGGTTGATTCGAGCGCCGTTTCAGTCTCAGGATCGTCGGGATCGACCTTTTCGTAAACCCAGACGATCACGCACGCGTCGCAACGATCGATCCGCCCGTACACACGAAATTCACGATCATCTATCCGATAGCTCGGATTCTGCCTGGCCGACATTGTGTTCGACGGGGTTTCTTCGTCTATCGATATCGAATCGCCGAGAAGACCTGAGCCGCCGAGCGAGATCGAGAATGTTTTTCCCCGCGCGTAGAGTCCATATTCGGTTTTACCTGACCTCGTGACCGAGTATGCCCCTATCACATCAGTGATATCAACAGGATCTCTGCCATACTGCATTAATTCCGATGGGGGAGGCGAGAACGAGAAGACAGCCTGATAAGTCAACTCACCTTTTACTTCTCCGGTGACAATACTTTTCAGTACCTGACGAGACTCGAATGCCATTGAACTGTTGGTAATCGTTACAGTATCGATCCTATCGGTTGTATCTCGATCGATCGGTGTGCGTCCGCTCTCAGTTATCGTTACCAACTCTTTGATGTTCTCAAACACCAACGGCGCGTTGTCGGGATTGATGATCGTTTCGATCAACCGCCATTTCGTTGCCTCCGATCTCGATTGAGCGAATGCCCCGCCAGAGTCGGCAACAAGCATTAGCGATAGTACCGAGACCGCGATAAGCGCTTGGAACGCTATTTTGATGCGACCAGAATCTTGGTAACTGAAGAAATGTGTGTTCAACGTGAGTTACTGTCAGCAGATGTTCGGCAGATGCCTTTATTCGAATGCAATCAGAACCCCGAGAATACTAGCGCATTGTTGTTTGAAACCAGAGGTTCACCAATAGCAAGATCTGTGACACTCCGCGGTGCGGCAAAACTTCACTGAAGTTCGAACGGGTGACTCAAGTCGATCTCATCACTGAACAGGTTCACACGATCACGCTGGCTACTGCTATCGCATAAGTTGAGCAGTACCCGGAGTTAGAATCCTGCACGCTTTGAGTGGATGCCGGTCGCACCAGATGGACGATTGCCCCGGTCATCTTCAGCTTGTGGTACTCCTGATCCGGTGGCACAGCGAACCTCAAAGATATGGTTGCCCGACTCGAAAGGCCAATCGTAACGCCAGACGACCCATGTGGTTTCACTGAGTGGCGACCTGAGTTCAGCCGCTTGCCATGGTCCGCCATCCACGCGGACCTCCACTTTAGACACTTCTTTTGCGCCAGCAAACGCGATACCGCCGACCGGCACAAAGGATTGGCCATCGACCTCGTATATCGAATCGCCATCCACGGTGTCGATCACTGAAGTCGGCTCAACTCTCGCGACCTCGTCCCATCCTCGCTGCACCCAGTACCCTTCTCTGTACTTGTCGGTAACCTCGATCGATTCGATCCACCGTGGTTGCTTCATGCCATATCGATCGGGAATCCAGATACGGAGTGGGAATCCGTGTTCGATGGTGAGTAGTTCTCCGTTCCATGCGTAGCACAGCATTATCCGCTCATCATTCCGAACTAGATTGAGGTCGACCACCTCATGGAATCCATCACCACAGGTGAAATCGAGATAGCGGGCATTCTCGTTCGGCTGGATACGTTCCAGTAAGTCCTGGACGCTAAAACCTGTCCACTGAGTCGTGCTGATCAAGCTCGATGCGATACGACCTGAGATGCAGGACAATGTGACGAATTCGCTTCTGGGTTCGAAATCCCTCCGCAGGTCATCAAGCGAAAGTGAAACGGGGTTCGCAACCAGGCCAGATACTGCCAGCGCCCATGTCGATCCGTCAATCACTGTCGGCCTTGTCCGAATTGAAACCTGATAGTGGTCTTTTACCGCCGTGTATTCAGGCCGTGTACCTGAAACCGGGATGACGGGGGCATTCGCATTCGGAAACGCCAACCTCTCAATTGCAGGTACAGGTTTTTCGACGGCCGACACCGCAGGATCGGTTGTTGATCCTGCTGTTGATGACGGAGTTCCGGGCGCCGTTTTCACTCCTGTATCTAGTTCACGACGAGCCGCTTGCGCAAGCAAACTGCCAATACCGGTACTCGCCACAGTTAATACGGCGACTGATGCACCGACTTTAACGACAAAATCTCGACGCCCGATACCCATGCTGTGGCTGGTGGTATCCGCCTCATGTGCGATCGCTTCTACATCACGACTGAAGCGGAACTGTACAAACTCGATCGCAACTCCCCAGACCATGAATAGTCCTGTCAACCACAAGATAACGAGCACCGGGCTGACTGACGAGCCCTCGATGTAGATGCTCACGATGGACACTGTGGTGCCCACGACAGCACCGATACCGGCTGAGACTGACAGTGCCTGACGCCGACTGGAGTTCCTCGTGATCCAAGATATGACCCCACCGACTGCAGAACCTACGATGAGGACCTGAAGCACTGCAATGGCTCGTTCGGCGATCTTCGCTGTTTCTGAAATACCCAGACCGAATAACCGAAGAGCGTCGATCATCACGTCGATGCCGAAGGTGACGACTGGCCCGGGCAATACGCGCGTGATCCAGTCGAACAGGTCATAGGGAGCGAACGGCAATCCAACGAGTTCAGATGCCAGATACAACACACCGAGAAGAGGTGCTGTCAGCAGCCCTCCGATAGCAATTCCTATTCCTATTTTTCCGGGGTTTTTCATCATGAGCCTCACAACAACTTACGATCTCGCGCAGAGATTCGGATGCAGCGTCAATGCATCAGAGGGCTTCTGCCGAACGAATTACAGTGCTTTCTCTCATAACAATGCGTTCATGCAAGTATTATCTCGACGGTATCCACAATAACAGTGAATCAGTCTGACGCTATCTATTCATACAGGAACTAAGAAGCAAAGGCTGCGTTCATTCCTGAATTAGTCTGCAACCGAGTACTTGACGCAACGATACCGTCAGGAAGAATTCGCGTCATCCTATCGAGTATGTCGAGGGGAACAAACGCAATCAGCATAATTCGGAGGAAGGCGAGTTGCCCATCGCCAACTCCCAGCACGGTCAGGCTGATCTTGAACCCGTCGTCACTACAAATGACCATTTCTGGCATTCGACAATCCGAGTAACCTACCACCAATGTTCACCAAAACTGCCAAATACTACGACGCTATCTACTCATACAAGGACTACGAGGGCGAAAGCCAACTCATCACCTCAATAGTCCGTGAACGAATCTCGAACGCCAATACGATTCTCGATGTCGCATGTGGAACCGGCAAACACCTCGAACACCTAACGAAGAAGTTTAACTGCACAGGAATTGATCTCGATGCGGGAATGGTGGAGATCGCCAGTGACAGAGTTCCCGGCGTAACCTTTCACACTGGCGATATGTGCGAATTTTCACTGCGTACCAAATTCGATGCTGTCTTGTGCCTGTTTTCGTCAATTGGATACACAAAATCTGTCGAACGTATGGAGCAAGCGGTCGCCAGCATGGGAATGCACGTAAAATCCGGTGGGATCCTCGTCGTAGAACCCTGGCTAACCCCGGAAGCGTGGCTTGTGGGGCACAAAGATTCCAGCACTTACGAAACCGATGAATTTATAGTCACTCGAATGATGGTCTCCGAACCAATCGACCGCGGCCGACTCGTACTCGAATACATGATTGGCGACTCTTCAGGCATTTCACGAGTAACCGAAACCCACGAAATGGGCTGGTTTACCCACAACGAGTACCTTGCCGCCTTCGAAAAAGCCAAGCTCGACGTGGAACACCTCGAACAAGGACTAACCGGCCGAGGAATCTACATCGGGGGCAAACCATGAGAACGGTCGAACTACGTTCCGAACGGTTCTGTACTCGCGTGCTGGCACACACGCAGGTTGTACGTGACAGCCCTCTCCTGTGAATAGCCCACACATTGCTAAACTGACGGGTAGTGGCAGCCAATCATGCATTCAGCGGTAAGTCGAACCCGCCGAGAATCGGCCAGGTGCACTACACTGGCGCCATAGTGAGCTAGCACAACGATATGGATTCTTTCCGCTTTGTACACGCGGCAGACCTTCACATCGATTCACCTTTCGCGGGGGTCGGTGACACCGATAGCCGAGTAGCGACCCGTCTTCGAGAGGCAACTTATGAGGCCTTTCAGAACCTGGTCGATCTTTGCATTACCCGGAACGCCGATTTCCTCGTAATCGCCGGCGACGTTTACGATGGAGCCGACCGCTCAGTACGAGCACAGCTACGCTTCCGCAACGGGCTTGTAAAACTTGCCGAAAAAGGCATCCAGACGTTCGTTGTTCATGGCAACCACGACCCGCTCGATGGCTGGCAATCGTCGATTTCGTGGCCTGAGGGTGTCCATATCTTCGGTGCAACTCCCGAATGGATAAAGTTCGAGAAGAATGGCGAGGTGGTCGCTGCAGTTCAGGGCATGAGCTACCCGAAACGTGAGGTAACCGACAATCTCGCAGTTCAGTTCAGCCCACCTGAATCCGGCAACCTGTTCGCAATCGGCCTGCTTCACGCCAATGTCGGGGCGAACAGCGCACACCCGAACTATGCTCCCTGCACAGTTGAAGACCTTTCTGAGTCTGGCATCGACTACTGGGCTCTGGGTCATGTTCATACTCGGCAGACTTTGAAGCGAGCAGACCCGGTAATCGCCTATCCCGGCAATATACAGGGCAGGCACCCGAACGAAACGGGCGCACGGGGCGCGCTGGTGGTCGACGTTGATCCAAGCGGGGCTTCTCGATCTGAATTTGTAGCACTCGATGTGGTTCGATGGGAACGGGCCGAAGTCGATATTTCAAATCTGGATACGATCGACAGTCTTGATTCTGCTATTCGACAGGCAACTGACAACCTCAGCGTTCAGGCGCAAGATCGAGATGTGGTGTGTCGCCTGGTACTCGTTGGCCGCGGTCCCCTGCATGAGCAACTCGCAGCGGGAGGCGCAGTTGAAGACCTGCTCGACGCAGTACGCGGCGTATGGAGCGGAGCGGGCTCTCCCTGGGTGTGGGTAGAGCGACTCGTCGATTCGACCCGGCCTGAAATCGATATCGAATCTCGTGCAAAGCAGGATGACTTCCTCGGAGCCACTCTGAAACGTGCCCTGCTCTCGTCGATCGAGTCAGATGAGATCGAACGGTTGACCGAGGTTGTGTCAGACGTTTACAGCGGCCGACGAAATGCCCTTGAAAAGCCAGACGATGAGCAGGTATCAGCCTGGGCAGAAGAAGCTCGTTGGTACCTTGCCGAACTGTTGGAGCAGGGGAGATAACTTGCGACTAACAGGCATCAACATCGAAAACTTCGGGCCGTTCGCCGACAGAGAGTTCAGTGATCTTTCGGAACGGTTGACGCTACTGCAAGGCCCGAATGAAGCCGGTAAGTCGGCAATTCGAGCTTTCTTACGCTCAACTTTGTTCGGCTACGTAACGAAAGCCGACCGGGCATCGCTCCGAGAGCTTTTCCTTTACAAGCACTTCAAACCTGAAGCAGGTTCTGGTGCTGTTTCGCTTGTTACGTCCTCCGATACCAATTTCAACATCTACCGACGTGACGGCAAGAAGCGTGGTGAAGTTGCTATCACCGGAGATGCCACCGGCAGTGAAGACCTTTTGCGTAGCCTGCTTGGCGGCATCGATAGCGAACTGTATACAAATGTATTCTCGATATCGCTAAGTGAATTGCAGGTCATGTCGTCTCTCAACTCTGACGAGATTCGCGACAAGATCTATTCCGTAGGACTGGGGCTGGCAAACGTATCTCTCACAGATGCTCGGTCTGAACTCGATAACGAGCTTCGCAAGCTTCGCAGCCCGCGTGCGGGTCGAATGCGAAAACTCGAAAAAGAACTTGCCGAGGCGCGTGCAAAACTTGAAGAAGCCCGACGCGGCAGCGATCAGTACACCGAGCTGGCGAATCAACTCGAACGGGTGATCGAACATATATACACCCAGACCGCCGAGCTTGAAGAGATGCGCTCGGGAATCGAGCGTCAGAAGACACTTGTCACACTGCGAAAGCCCTGGGAGCGTAAAACTGAAATCGAACGACAGATTTCGGAACTACCCGATAACGACAGCATTCCCGAAGATGGCTTACTGCAACTGGAGAATCTGGTTGAGCAGAAGCGCAGTATTCAGAATCAGATGGACGAAGGCGACCTCCGACAAGAAGAACGGAAGAAGGAATCGGAATCGGTTGGAGTCGTGGACAGCTTTATCGAGCATGGGGATGAAATCCGCAAACTCCTGATGGAGACTGCCTACTACACGAAGGCGGTTAACGGTCTTCCCGTTATCGAGCAGGAACTCGAGAAAGAACAGGCGCAACTCGATCGCGATCTGGCTGAACTTGGCTGGACCGAAGAAGCTGTAACCAAGTTCGAAACACCAATGGATCTGCAGTCGAATCTCGAATCGGCAGGCCGTGAACTAACGACGGCGCGACGTAGTTATCAGGAAGCCGAACTCACCGTTCAGAGCCGAGCCGAGGACCGCGAGACCATAGCTGACGAAGGCTTTAAACTTGCGGGGGCTCGTGACGCACTGACCGATGTTCCAGACACAACATCTGCTGAGCTTGAGAAAAAGCGCGACCGGTTATCACGGCTACGGGCTGCAATAGCCGACTCAGGATCGATTCGATCTGAGATGAACGAGGCTCAAAACAATCTCGCCGGTGCGCTTGCCCAATCCGAGACCGAGGATATCGGCGGATTCGTCGGTTCTATCCTGTTGCCAATCACCGTCATCATAGTCGGAATCGCTTCTATGGTGTGGAGCTATATGAACGCCGAACTATCCGGCGGGCTGGCAGGACTACTGGCTCTCGTAGCCGGGATGATGCTCATTTCACGCGCCAAAGCCGCAGGTGGCTTCAAGATCACGATTCGCAAGCCTGCGATCAGCGAAGCTAAAGATATAGCGAACGTTCAGGTTGAGGAGATTCAGGAACGACTTGATGCTGTCGGGAAAGAAATATCCGAAATTGCTGAGGAATTCGATATCAGCGATACGCCTTCGATCCGTGATGTTGAAGAGAAGGTTGGTGAACTCGACCGTTCACTGGACCTTCGCCGAAGATTCGAGTCTGTGTCGAGGGAGTTTGAGACCGCAGCGGCTCGTCTTGCGACCATCGATACTCGCCTGAGAGAGGCCCACAGTGCGCTCGCTCTCAGTTCGAACACACTCGCCGATGTTCAGAACAGATGGCAACTGCTTCTCGAGCGATCTGAATTACGTATTGATCTGGATCCATCTCAGGCTGCCAATGTCATGGCGAGTATCCGAACGCTGAAGAGCCAGCAGCGCACCACCGCCAGCCTGCGGATGCGCGTTTCTCAGATGTCGGACACCGCGGGCGAGATCGATTTCCGCCTGTCTGAAATTCTCAAAGCCGCAAACCTTCCAGAAGCGCCTGCCCAGCAAGGTACCCATGCATTGGAGGATCTTGCCAGGCGACTTCTCGCACACGACCGCGCAGTCGAACGCCGGAACCAGATCGCCGCTGAGATGGATGTTTGGGTGACCGAGTATCAGAACCTCGAAGGACGTCTGGCAGAGTTCGACTCCAGAATCGGATCGCTGATTGAAAAGGGCGAAACATTTGATCACGAGGAGTTCAAAGCTCTCGCCATCCAGGTTCAAGAGCGCCGTGAACTTGAGCGCAAACTTGCCGAACTACTGGAAAACTCGCCGCTTATTAGCAACGAGGACGGTCAGTCGTACCGTGACGAACTGACATCGACTCCACATGAAGAAGCGGTCGCCAGATTGCAGCAACTGGAAGATGAAGAGAAGCGGTTACGCTCAATAGTCGATGAACTGCATGCCGAGCAGGGCAACTTACGACGACAACAGCTTGAGTTCGAAAAATCTGGCCAGGCTCTGGAACTGCATTCGAAGATCAATGTTCTTGAAGAGAAGCTCCGAAATGACGCCCAACGCTGGGCGGTACTGACGATCGCCCGTGACATTTTCGAGCGAACTCGGGAAGAGTTCCAGCGTGAGCGCCAGCCCGCCCTTATGAAGTCGGCATCAAAGTATCTATCCGATCTAACCCTTGGTCGTTACACGAGCGTTCGGGCAGTGATCGGTGAGAAAGAACAGGATCTTGAGGTTGTCGAGGGTGAGGCTCACACCAAGCGAGCCAACGAACTGAGCCGTGGCACTGCCGAACAGCTCTTCCTCGCGATGCGCTTCGCACTAATTGAGGAATATGCCAAGAATGCTGAGCCGATGCCGGTTGTTCTCGACGATATTCTCGTCAACTTTGACCCTGAACGTGCGAAGGCAGCCTGTAAGGTCATCATGGAACTCTCGGAACGGTTCCAGGTCATATTCCTAACCTGCCACCCTGAGACCGAGGCGATGTTCAACTCGGTCGCGCCTTCCGGCAAAAAGGCCCGTGCGGCAGCTATGAGCGTTATTGAGTTGAGCGGGACGACTGGTGCTGAACGACTCACTCTGGTCGAGCCAGCATAACGATGGTTCTGCGCCGAGACATTGACCTGCTTGATGTCGAGATCGTTACCGAACGCCTTATACTCCGCCCGATTCACCTGAACGATATTGCGCCGATTGCTCGGGAGTTCGACGAGCAGATAGCTCAGTACATGTATCCACCTGCGGCGAGATCGAGGATGGATGTCGCTCCGTTCATTGCCAACTCAATCGAAGGCCTCAGTAACAACACCAACCTTCAGATGGTTGCGATGAACAAGGTCTCGCCTGACGAGTTCGTCGGTTGTATTGGGCTGCATGAGGTGGACACGCACACACCGGTACTGGGAATCTGGCTAGCTAAGAACTTTCATCGACAGGGACTTGGGCTTGAAGGTATTCAAGCTCTCTGCGGTTGGGCAGCTACAGAAATCGAGTGCGACTACCTGAAGTACCCGGTCGACCGAGCGAACATGCCCAGTAGGCGCATTCCCGAATCACTCGGTGGCGAGGTCGAAGATGAGTACGACCGTATTACCCCCGATGGCAGAACGCTGAACATCGTCGAATATCGGATAATCCCTGAAACGCCCTAGCTCTCGCTTTCTCTGTCGGCGGTGTCTTGAACTACGTCTCGTCGGGCGAACCTTCGCGATCTGGCGACGTGACCGATAGACCCTCATAGAGACGGGTCATGCCCTCCAGCCATTTTGTCTGCACCGATGGATCCCACGCCGGGTCGAAATCAGGGTACTTGGCGAGTATTCTGTCGGCCAATTCGAGCTTGATAGATTCGGCTGGATGAAAAATTTCGGACGATGCCGTGACAGCCGGAGCATCTGGCTGCACGACCGGTGCGACTGCCACCCGTTGACGACCTGCGGCGGTAGTAGTCCTGCCTTTGCTGGCACCATGTCGTCCAGCAAGAATTCTTTTCGACAACTCAATACCTGCGGCTTGAGCTGCACGGATAAAGAATGCCTCACACTTTGTCAGCACGCCTTCTTTTGTGCCGAAAGACCGGAATGCCTCATGGAACTGGCCTTTGCTTGCACGGGCTAAATCCAGTTCGAATACCGGCACATAAAATCGCTCGAGAATCCGTCGTAGCAATGCTCGCCGGTCCTCGCCCTCAGCATGGACAAGAATTTCCAGATCGTGTGCCGGGTGGCCTTCATGATCGATGAGAGCCAGCACCTTGAGAGCCGTCATTAACTGAGTTCCGGAGCTGCCCGAGAACCGCGGGCCCCAAACCGATTTATCGATACGTTCTGGAATGCCATCGTCGAGAAGGAATTCCAAAAAAGTTTGGAATGTTCGGTACGGGACATATGGGGGAACAGCAGATGTTTGTTCTTGAAGGGTCATTTGAACTGGGAAACGGACATTCCAAGCTGGTGCATAGCCCACAGTATCTCCCAGCAATTCCAAAGTCAAATAACTTTTGGAACGCTGATTTCCCGACGGGGACAGTTTATGAAACTACTTTTTGGAACGCGGAGAATAACATCATCGATTTGGAATGCCATATGCGATTGATTTAGCTATCGATCCACATCCCGTTCCGAGAGGTTTGTAGATTCAAAACCTGGCTAGCCCCGGGATTACATGAGGAAAGCAAGTTGAAGATTCCGATAGACCAGATCTTCCCTGACCCTGATCTGCCACGCTCGAAGAGGCCGAATGGGCGTAGAGAAAATGCGCGCTCAGTACGTTCGAAACGCGACCCGGTGGTTCTGTCTACGGACAACGGCTACTTGCTGCTAGCAGGCGATCGAAAACTTACCGCGGCGAAAGAAGCCGGTGAAGTTACGGTGGAATGCACTGTCAAGGAAGAGGTCACTCCGCAGGAACGCTGGGAGCTGTCTCTGGCCGAGCAGTACCACTCATCTCTCGTCCCCGCGATGGAGTTGGGAAGAGCCTTCATGGAGTACCGGGACAGCCATGAGGTCACCCAGCAAGAACTGGCACGCCGGACCGGAATTACTCCGGGGACGATTCACCACTACGAAAGTCTTATCCGCACGCTTGATCCGGGTCTTGGTGAAAAGGTAGACAGCGGAGAACTCACCTTTAAGGAGGCGCGTTCCATCGCTGACATTGAAGACCATGTGCGACAGCGCGAGATCGCGCAGCCATTCATCGATGGACGGCTATCCAGCGTCCATGTTGAGCGGATCGTAGGACGCGCAAAAACCTCCGCGGCGCTGTCGATTGAAGACATTATCGAAGAGGTTGTAAACGGAAAGCGCGCACTTGAGCGTGAGCCAGAACCCGCTCCAGTGATCCAGCCGGCCATTCCGGTGGAGGCCGATACGGCATTGATCGAAAACGCCGTATTGAAAATTGCTGGCGAGTTGGAGGTGATGCAGCTACAGGTGATACCCGAATACCGACGATTGAAACTAATCAGCAGTCTCAGGATTCTCGACAGTCGCCTCAAGTCGGCACTCGCGAATCTCAACGGAGGCGTAGCGGTAAGGTCGGCTGTTCCAAGGCAGTTCGCCCCAAGCAAAATCCCGGTGTAGGCGACAACCGATTTTCTGGAGCGTCGGCAGATCGGCCGACGCGTGACATCCAGATCGGCGTGCCAGACGGCACTCAAAACTGAATATCGCGTAGAGACATGCAATTGAAATGCTGAGGTTTGTGCGGACACACAAACCTCACGCCGCCAGAACACTTCGTGGGCTCTGAAGTTTCTGGCACAGTCTCCGCTGCGAGCCCATGTGCCCCTCCAATTACGCCTCCGGAGGGGCGCATCGCGTTAAGGGGTACATGAACCTTAACCCCGACCGTAACAGCTTTGTGCGTTCGCGAGAACCCCTTTGTTGTTCTGATGACCCGATAGTTAGCTATCCGGTAGCGTTTGAAAACTACCCGTTCCATGAATCAACGCCGGGTGGCGGGACAGAGGCGGGCCAGAAGTTCGACCGTTTACTGAATGCCAAGAATTCCCGCTGCATTGTCGTGGAGAATCAGTTGCCGCGCCTCATCACGAATTTCCAGCTCTGCAAACTGCTCCATCCATGTGACTGGCGAAATGTATGGGTAGTCCGATCCGAACAATACTTTCTTGCGGAGCCGTCCCCCCGCTTCTGTTATTAGCTCTTGTGGAATGTAACGGGGGGCCCAGCCTGAAAGATCAATAAACACATTTGGCTTGTGCAACGCTACAGCCACTTGCTCCTGTATCCACGGCCATGCCGGGTGAGCCATGATTATTGTCAGCTCTGGATGTCGCGCTGCCAGTGAATCGACATGCGGGATCGGTCGCGAGTACGCCAGTTCGAACCCGCCGCCGCCGGGTGTGTTCGCACCGGCTGCTGCGTAGCCTGAGTGCATCAGCACCGGGATACCCAACTCCTCGGCCTTCGAGAACAGCGGTGTGAACTTCGGGTCGTCTGGAAAGAACGCCTGATGAATCGGATGCAGCTTGAGTCCTCTCAGGCCGAGTACCGTAACCGCTCGTTCAAGCTCGCTCACCGCAGTATCGCCCTTCCTCGGATCGACGCTTGCGAATCCCATCAAAACGTCGGGATGTGCCGCTACGGTTTCGGCGACATAGTCGTTGGGATCCGGCAAGTCACCGGTTTCAGTTTCGGCATCGACCGAGAAGATTACCGCCATCGTGTCGATAGCACGGTAGGTCTCGACCATCTTCGCCACATCGTCGGGCTGATCGTTCATGCGGAACATCCTACGCAGCCCGGGTTCGATCCCGTATTCGGGGATACCGGGCATGCGCGGAATATGAACGTGGATATCGATTGCTTTCATTGGTAGATCCTGTTTCTGGTTGACCGTCGGGGATGATGCATCTCCGAAAACTACATGTGACTAACTGGAAGTTTGGCGCAAGGGTACGTTGTTCGAATCACGGTAGCTGTTCTGATCTCTTCTTTTCAAGGGGTAGGTTTGTGAGTGGAATCTAGCGAGTCCTGTCACGTTACTGTTATTGTTTGCAATTCCACTGGGTCTACCCAATGTGAACAGGATAGGCCGAAGGAACGCACACCATTGGAAATAGTTATTTGCGACGACGATCCTAACCAGCGCGATTCGATACGCGTCTGCCTGGAAATCACCGCGACCGAGAATAGTTTCACCGAGTTTGAACTCGGCTCTGACGCACTTGATCATCTCAAGAGAAACTCGGCTGACCTGATCTTTCTGGATATGGGACTGCCCGACCTTGATGGGTTAGAGGTGTTGCGAAAACTCCGTAGTTATACAGATGCGCCTGTGATTGTCGTAAGTGGAAACGACACTACTGAATCGGTCACCAAGGCGCTGACGATTGGAGCCGACGACTACATAACCAAGCCGTTTGTGCCTATCGAGCTTATGGCGCGCGTCGAGGCCGTAACTCGCAGGGCTACGGGTAGAGCGGTAGAGCGGACCACGTTTTCGCTCAACGGGCTGCTACTCGATTTCGACCGCAAGCAGGCTATCGTCGATGGTGAGAAGGTTGATCTGAATCTCACGGAGTGGGACGTACTAAAGGCGTTGCTGTCAGAGTCTGGTGTCGTAGTCGAGTACCCGGCGCTGAAAATGCAGGCATGGGGTAGCACCGATGTTTCCGATGCCGCCGTTCACATGGCGATTCGTCGGCTTCGCCAGAAGCTCAGGCATGATTCTGGCGATGGTGAGAGCGATGATTTGATCCGGTCGCATCGAGGAATCGGCTACTCGATCAACGGCTAGACGTTGGTTCCCGAGGGCGTGATTCTTATTCGTGTAATGCGAATGCGAGGTACGTTGGGCACGCAGCGTCCCCCTGCAAAATCGACTTCGTGAATCGTGAACTATGCCTTCGGTTTCATCGGGAGGATGAGTGAGAGCGCGGCTCCCACGGCGGCGATGATTCCGGCGAAGATTATTACGCCCTGAAAGCCGTTCGCCTGATTGATGTAGCCTGCCGCGATTGGCGTGAGTGAACCGATGACCGCTCCGCCCGAGAACATCAATGCCGTGCCAGAGCCCTCCGAGCCTTTGTCGATCATGTCCATTGCGGCTGCGTTGATGATCGGCATTACCGAGAAGAAGAACAGTCCCAGAACTGCAATGAGCAACGTCATGGTCCAGCCGGAGTCGAACTGAAGAAACAAGAAAATCAGGATTGTCATTGCTGTCATCGCAAAAGATATGACAGGACGACGGCCGATCCGGTCGGACACGTTGCCCATGATCGGGGTGGATATGATTCCTGCCATCGTGATCAGCGCCACGTGGACGCCAACGAATGTGTCGGAGTAGTCGAGCTCTTCCCGCATATATATGACAAGGAAGACCTGGAACGAGTTGTGAATCGCACCGCGCAAGGCTCCGAGCAGTGCCATTCCGAGGACGCCGGGGTTCGTGAGCAGGCGTCTGGCAGAACCGAAATACTCGGAGAGTGTCACCTTTCCTGACGACTCGGCACCAGCGGTCTTGAATCTGGCAATGACAACGAAGCCGGTCATGAACATTGGTATCGAGACGATGACGGCGAGCCATCGCCAATCGATTCCGCTGAACACGACCCATGATCCGATGGTTCCGGCGAGCAGGAATCCGATGACTAACGGGGAAGTGGTATTTCCTATCTGGGCACCGGTCAGGTGGGCTGCCATCGCGAATCCACGCCGTTGCGGATATCGGGCGGCGAGTGTTCCGAATGCCGGGGCGTGCCACATAGAGGTGCCGAAGCCGACTACCGCGACGCCGACCAGGAGAATCCAGTAGACGGGTGACACCCCGATGATGACGTAGCCGGTTCCGACCATCAGCATCGAGGCGAGAAGTAGCCATGCGATCTTCTTCCTGAACATGTCGGTCAGGATTCCGGCAGGGATGTTTGCGACTCCTGACGAGATGGACTGCACCGACGATATTCCGCCGATAGCGACGTCGCTAAGACCCAGAGTCGCTCGGATGCTCGGGATCATCACCAGCAGTGCCCCCTGACCGAAGTGTTTTATGCCGTGCCCGGCGGATAGCCCGTACATGAGACCCATACCAGTTTGCTTTCCTGAGAGGCCGGTAGAAGCCGACTGAGTCGTTGATTCGTCCTTCAGGGTTTTCGGCGTGTCGGCGATTGGGTCTGTTTTTGAAGTGTCTGTCAAAGCGTGGTGAGTGTACGCCAATGCGGGGGGATTGAATTTGCCGGGGCGCTGTTTTCCACTCAGTGGCCGATTGTTGTGGAGGGTCGCTGTGAGGTTCCTTTCTCGTAGTATGTACGCACAGGCGCAAGTCTTTCGAGCAGGAGTATTTCGGATTTGGCAGACGAACCCAGAGTGTCGAGCACCCGTGAGGTGATGGAACAGATCAGGTCGGTGGGAACCCGCGTTTCGGTGAGAGCGGGCGACACCCTTTTTAACGAGGGGGCGGATCTGCTTGCCGTTCCGTTTGTGGAATCGGGCCGAATACGTGTTTTCAAGCGGAGCGCTGAGGGTCACGAGATCACTTTGTATGACATCGACGCCGGTGATAGCTGTGTACTCGCCGCCGGGTCGATACTTGCGGGTGCGAGGTATCCGGCGATAGCGGTTGCCGATGGCCCGGTTGTGATGTGGTTGATCGACGGTCGGACAATGCTCGATCTGTTTGAGTCGAATCACGATTTCAGACGCTGGGTATTCGAGTTGCTGTCTACCCGGTTGTCCGGGTTGATGGGTCTGGTCGAGGAAGTGGCGTTCAAGAAGATGGACTCTCGCCTTGCCTCGTATCTGATCGACCGAGCCGACGAAGCGGGGGAACTCGCCACGACTCACGAGGCGATTGCTACTGAGCTTGGCACGGCTCGGGAGGTCGTATCTCGAATCCTCAGGCAGTTCGAGGTTGAGGAGGCGATCGTGATCGGCAGAGGGCGAATTTCGATTTCAGATCGTTCGAAACTGGCTGTGCATGCCAGCAGGGTCTAGCGCTGTGTGACCTGGGTCACAGAGAGAGCGGTGCGGTTCCGCTACTGTTTAGGTCGGTGGAAATATCAGTCAGGAGACAGGTTATGTTTTCAAAGAATATGGGCGGCGTTGATCGGGGAATCAGGATAACTCTCGGTATCGTGCTTCTATCGTTGGTGGTGATTATCGATGGCCCGGTTCGGTTTGTCGGGCTTGTGGGATTGGTGCCTTTGCTGACGTCGACAGTTGGTTGGTGTCCGATCTATGCGGTATTCGGTATGCGGACTTGCCCGGTGCAGGGTTCGGCTGGTTCCCGTTAGGGGTGGGGTTGTGCTCGGTTCGGGGGTGTGGGCTGGGTTGAGGGTCGTGTTGCCCGGCACCGCACACCACCGAAGGTCCCTCCGCAGGGGTCGGGATGGGGGGTGTGATGGGTCGCAGGTCGGACGATGGTTGTGGCTGGATGAAGTTGGATTGAGTTGTGATGCCGATCCCTGCACCATCGCCGAAGGTCCCTCCGCAGGGGTCGGGATGAGGAGGGGTGAGAGGCGATGTGCCGCGGGTCGGACGATAGTGGTGGTTGGATGAAGTGGGATTGAGTTGTGTTGCCCGACACCGCACTCCGCCGAAGGTCCCTCCGCAGGGGTCGGGATGAGGGGTGATGGGTCGCAGGTCGGACGTTGACGGTGGTTAGCGGTCGAGGTTGTCGCGGATGAATTCTACGATTTTGTCTTCGTCCAGTTCTTCGAGCACCACGAGCCTGCCGGGGGCAGCGAGGGCGATCATTGCGTCCATACCGGGGTATGGCGCCATGTAGACGGTCGGCGGGAATCGAGTCACGATTTCTTGCAGGTCGTTTTTTAGATCGGGATCGCACTCGTAGTCGTCACAGTTGTACTGGATCAGCATTTGGCCTGGCACGTGGGTGGCGTCTCGCTCCATCACGTGCTCCTGGATGGAGGGTGCGATTGGGCGGGTGCTAACTTGCTGCGCGGGAAGTAGCTCTGAGTGGCCGGGGCCCCATCCGGTTGGTGGGAGCGTTTTGGCGTTTGCGAAGAAGTAGCCTCCGCCTCCAACAACAACGATGACAGCGATAAGTATGAGCCCGATGTTTTTAAGGCGCGCCGTTCGCACAGCTTTCGAGTGCTCTCGGTTGCGCTCTCGGTTTCGTTCTTTACGTCGTTCTCGTTTTGCTTTCGTCGCCAATGTTGGTTTCTTTCGGTGTGTTTGGTTCGCGCGGGTTTAGATGCGCGAGGCGGTCGGAGGGTTCAGATTGTTGCTGGCTTCGCAGATGTGGAAGGTGAATTTGTGCTTCCCGGTGCAGTGTGCGGCTTCCAGTTGTCGAGTTTGGTTGGTGAGGAAGCGTGTGAATGTTAGGGCTTTTTTGTTCGTTTAGACGAACATATTTACGTTGATTGCAGGTTAAACGGATTTACGGCGTGGGTGGGTTGGGCTTGGATCGCTATTGTGATTGATTGCCTTTGAGGGTTGGTGCTTCTTTGGCGAGCCAGATCCCTTGTATGTTGTTTTGGGCCTCTCAAGATGCGTTTTGTTTGGCCAGCGGGCGGAGGACCCGAAGATCCCTTGGTAGCAAGTACCGCAGTGGAGCGTGAGTCTCCGCCCGCATTGCTCTTGACCCGAACAGTCGCC
>JAJRZP010000119.1 GCA_024275195.1 Chloroflexota bacterium
AGTTCACGCAATCGTTCAATGACACGTTTGGCGAACTCAGGGTGCATACCGATACCGGTACCGACCGCGGTGCCTCCCAGTGCGAGAACTGAGAGTTCGGCGAGAGCTTTCTCAGCGCGCTTACCGGCAAATTCGAGCTGCCCTGCATAGCCGAGAAATTCCTGACCGAGACGAATCGGTGTGGCATCCTGCAGGTGAGTACGACCGGTTTTCACGACACCCCAAAACTCAACCGACTTTGCTCGAAGCGAGTCTTCAAGTTCCTTTAGCGCTGGAAGCAGGCTGTCCTTGATAGCACCGGCTGCTGCCAGATGAATGGTCGATGGAAATACGTCGTTGGAGGATTGCCCCTTGTTGACGTGGTCGTTCGGGTGAACGGGTGTGCGCGAGCCGAGCTTGCCGCCTAGCGATTCGATCGCGACGTTCGAAATGACCTCGTTGGCGTTCATGTTGGTGGAAGTACCTGAGCCGGTTTGGAAGACATCGACGACGAACTGATCGTCGAACTCGCCGTCGATCACCCGTTGGGCAGATGCGATGATTGCCTGAGCGATCTCATCGTCGATGGCAGCGAGTTCGAGGTTTACAACCGCCGCCGATTGCTTAATCTGCCCGATTGCCTTAATGAACGAACGCCCCAACCGTAGATTGCTGATCGGGAAGTTGAGTTCCGCCCTCCGAGCATTCCCACCATAGTAGGCATTTGCGGGGACTTCCAACTCGCCCATCGAATCGCGTTCGAGCCGCATTTCCTGCGAGGCCATCATGCACTCCTGTGTTAGTGAATATCAGCTTCGAATCTACAAATCATTCCTGAGAATGTACAGACTGAAAATAATGATAATCCCGAGATGACGCAATGACCCGTTACCGTGGGAACGGCTTCGCGACCGCAAGTGCACCGCCGAGAACCGTCGCCACTGCCGCTGCCCAGAACACCATTTCGATTCCATACGCCGCGGCGAGAGGGCCTGATACGGCAGGGCCGAGAAGCATGCCTATTGCGTAGAGTGCCTGATAAGACCCCATTGCAGTTGCCCTGATTGCCACCGGGGCAGACGCGAGCGCCATACTAATCAGCACAGTATTCATCATCCCGCGTCCGAACCCATTAAACGCCTGTAGGGCGCCGAGGGTCATAAGGTCGGTGGTGATCGTCATTGCGATGAGGGAGAACAGCGTCGCCGCCGCGGCGACAACTACGGCTCTGGTCGATCCCCATTTCTTGACCGACCACGCTGAAATCACCGTACCCACCACGGCCGCGAGCAGCCCTGCGGTTGTTATGTAACCGATCTCAGATTTTGATGCTCCGAGATTTTCTGCGTGTATCGGAAGAAACCCGAAGTTGACCCCAAAAGTTACGAATTGAAGCGTGATCGCTATCGCCGAGACCCTCAGTAGAAGCGGTGTCTTGAGAATTCCCAGCAGGGTTGAGTATGAGTACCGTGTGGCTGAGATTATTCGAGGTTCCGGGGCGGTCAGTAGCAAGAGTGCGCCCGCGAACCCGATTCCTGCCGCACCGTAGAATGTGCTGAGGTTCCCAAAGTATTCAGCGAGAATACCACCAACGAATGTAGCGGTAACGAGCGACATGGTGTTCACCGACATGATGATCGCCATCGAACGTGTTGTGTTGCCTGCCGGGTAGTACGAAGCGAATAACACACTTATTGCGACCCACCCCGCTGCAGCGACACCGGTGAGAGTGCGCGCTGCAAACAGTGACCACGGATCGGGCGATAGCGCCAGCCATACGGCACCAAGAGCACTCAGGACAAGTGCGCCGACGGCGAACGGCTTCCTGCCGATGATGTCGGAGCCGACTCCGATGGGGATTCGTAAAAGGAGTTGGCCGATCGCATACGAGGCGATCACGATCCCAACCATCTCGAGATTCGCTCCCAGTTCCTGAGCATGAAGTGGGAGGACTGGAACGTAGAGGTAGAGCGATATCCAGAAAAAATACGTTGCCGCGCCAACAGTCACAATATAACGGGTCGTTGAATTTTTATTCGAGCTTTTTGTGGGACTGGAGACTGACTTAGATGACGCAGATTCCTTTGGCGCCTGGGTCATCGGCGTACTGCCCCGGAATACTTTTCTCTTCTTTTTGAGAATCTCATGCGTTTAAGTCGTTCATCGCGCTGAAACTAGCTAGCGTTAGCCGGGTAAGAATACCGCCGTGTCTTCGGGCAGGGCTGGGTAATAGGCACCAACTGTCGGTATTTGAAAAGGATTCAAGTTTGTTAAACGTGACCCGGCTACTGTGTGACGAGCCAACACCAGGTGACGACCTTCGGTATGGCGAGAAGAGTAAGCAGCACGGGATGAGAGTGATGTCGGTCCATAAACGTCCGATCGTCATATGGAACATCACCCGAACCTGCAATCTCCACT
The DNA here is from genome assembly GCA_024275195.1 of Chloroflexota bacterium. Lineage (GTDB taxonomy): Bacteria > Chloroflexota > Dehalococcoidia > Lucifugimonadales > Lucifugimonadaceae > Lucifugimonas. The sequence goes on from JAJRZP010000119.1 coordinate 2,401, forward strand.
GCGCCCACTGCTACGCCTCCTCTCAGGACGAGCAATATCCTGGCGAGTTGAGCACTGACCAGGCGAAGACCGTTCTACGTGACCTTGCCGACTACAAGGTGCCGGTCGTCCTGTTTTCAGGTGGTGAACCCACTATCCGCCCTGATCTCGCCGAACTGATCGCCTACGCCAACGAGCAGGGTGGGCTGAATCCGTTGATCTCGACGAACGGGACGTTGCTGACCCGATCGATGGTGAAGCGATTGCACGACGCAGGGCTAAGGCGCGCGGGGATCAGCATGGATGGGATGGAAGCGGTTCACGACAAGTTCCGTGGTTCCAAAGGATCCTGGAAGCTCACGCTCGACGGAATGAGGAACACGCTCGAAGCAGGGATGCGGGTAAGCCTCAGGGTCACGGTTACAAATCGGAACGTTCAGGACTTACCAGCTCTGTTCGATCTTGCTGAACGGGAAGGAATTCCGCGAGTTTGTGTCTATCACCTTGCGTATGCAGGGCGCGGAGAGAAGCTACTGAGGTTCGATCTGGGGCATGAAGAGCGTCGCAAGATGGTCGAGTATGTGTTCGAGCGGACGATCGAATCCTATGAGAATGGGCACAAGCTCGAAGTCCTGACCGTCGACAACCATACTGACGCCGCGTATCTACAAATGTGGGTCGACAAGAACATGCCCGATCATTCGGGACGCGTTCGAGAGTTGCAATCTAGAAACGGTGGCAACACAGCCGGGAAGGGTATGGGGAATATCGACAACCTCGGCAATGTTCACCCCGATCAATTCTGGTGGAATCAGACGGTTGGCAATGTGAAAGAGCGGAAATTCTCGGAAATATGGGAAGACAACTCGATACAACTCCTGTCGCAGTTGCGAGATCGTAAGCCGTTACTTCCAGAAGACTGTAAGAATTGCAGATGGTTGGGTATGTGTAACGGAAACTTGCGAGTTCGCGCAGAATCGGCTTCCGGAGATGTGTTCGGCAAGGATCCGGCGTGCTATCTGACGGAAGAAGAACGCCAGCCCGAACTCGCTGGAGCGCTTGCCTGATGCCCGCGGCCAACGGCCATAGACGACATGGGGCGGGGCATCGTGGCGATGGTTCGCAGGCGATGCCTGTGATTTCGAGCAATATCGACCGAAATCCGGTTGTCATCTTCTGGGAAGTCACCCGTGCGTGTGCGCTCAAATGCGAGCATTGCCGTGCTAAGGCACAACCAAAACGTCATCCACTTGAACTCGACACGGCGGAATCTCTACGAGTGATGGATGAGTTCACTGAGTTCGAAACTCCACCAATCGTGGTACTTTCCGGTGGCGATCCGTTCATGAGGCGCGATATTTTCGAGATAGCTGAGTACGGGATTCGCAAGGGCTTAACGGTATCTGTGTCGCCATCTGCGACAGCGTTGGTGACGCGTGATCGGCTGGCAAAGCTGGTCGATATCGGCGTGCGCCGCGTCTCGTTCTCACTCGATGGGGCGGAAGCGAAATCTCATGACGCGTTTCGAGGCTTTGATGGTACGTTCGACCGAACAATGGCTGCATTCGATATTGCCAATGAAGTAGGACTTTCATTTCAGATCAACACGACCATTACTCGAAGTACGAAACCGGCACTCCCAGATATTGCGAGCGTCGTGGGGCGTAGCGGTGCCGCAATTTGGGACCTGTTCTTCCTCGTGCCGACCGGTCGGGGACTTGATCTTGAGCTAATGACTGCCGATGAGCACGACGAGGTGTACAGCTGGATTCTCAGAAATCAGCGGAGTTGGGATTTCCGAACGAAGACGACTCTGGGGCAACCGTACCGACGTGCAATGACGTTGAAACGGCTGACAGCGGGTGGCAGAAGCCTCGATTCCATCATGGCGGACGAGATCCGAGCCGCCTGGCCGGGCCCGCCAACGAACGATGGTCGAGGAATTTTCTTTATCTCACATCTTGGCGAGATTTATCCCAGCGGGTTTATTCCGGTCTCGGCAGGAAACGTGCGCAGGGATTCAGTCGTTGATGTTTATCGTAATTCGAAGGTGTTCACTACCATTCGTGATCGTGAGCAGTTGAAGGGCAAGTGTGGGATTTGTCTGTTCAACGTGATCTGCGGCGGCTCACGGTCGCGGGCGTATGCGATGACTGGAGATATGACGGCTGCCGATCCGACGTGTCGCTTCCAACCTCCGATGAAGGTTGGCGCTGGAGATGTAGCTATCTAGTTTCGATCGATACTCCGTGGTATCTCGTGACTTCCCGAGGAATTCGAGGGATCTCGATGGAGATGGATGTTAGGCCGTGGCGGCGGATTTCAGTGAGCAGGGATGATGTCGGCGTCGAGGTCGCTCTACTTCGCTTCGCTACGATCTGGAAGTTGAGTGGCGGATGGTTTCGCAATGTGGTGAGTTATTGCTAGACCGTGATGCTTCCATCTTTGCCCAATATACCGGAGATTGCTTCGAGCATACCCAAGTGGCGATTGGCGTGGGCGATGTAACCAACCATTGCATCCCCTACGCTCGTGTCATTGTCGTGCCAATCAGTGAATGGCGCGTTGAAAGACTGATCATCAAGCTCCCCGACTCTCTTTTCGAGAAGCTCAAAAGCCTCCGCTGCGTATGACCTGACTCTGAGAATACTCGGTAATGGCAGCGACTGTCCCGTTTCGTTGCCCAGCCCGGAACCGGCGCCCCACATGCCGAGATCGATACCGTCGAATCCCCACTCATCGGCAACACCGGCGAACTCCCACAACTCGGGAGCTTGCACATCCACGACGGGTGATAGCAGCGCCTGAACGTAGTCTGCCCACCGCGCCATATGCCACAGATGCCACTTGCATGAAGGGGCGGTTCTCGCAGGCCATCGTGACGCTTCCTCCTCGGTTAGGGCGTCAATTGCCTGCAATATCTGGCCGTTCATTTTGTTGAGGCGGGAAGAAACTATTTCGGAGGGTGTTGGTATTGGCATAGCTTTATTTTTGTGAGTTGACGAGAACGTATCAGGGACGGTTGGTCCGCACTAAGCGTGGAGCCGTGCCCATTCTGGATCGGGGTGTGAGGCGATGAAATCGTGATCGAGTTCGTATCCTAGGCCCGGTCTATCCGGTAGATGGAGGTGCCCATCTCGGATATCAAGTGGCTCCGTGATGACCGAATTGTAGTTTTTTAGTGAGTGGTCCGTCATCTCGAGGCGATAGATGTTTGGAACATTCATGAGGACGTGTGCGCCTGTGATCACATTGATCGCACCTGATGCGTCATGTGGACTGATCGGTACATAGTAGGTCTCGGCGAGCACGGCGATGCGCTTCATTTCCGAAATACCACCGGTCCAGCAAATATCGGGCATGATGTAGTTGACTAATCCTTCTTGAAGATAAGGTGCAAAGTCCCATCGTGTGTACTTTCGCTCACCGATACACAGGTTGATATCGGTATTGCGGCGCAACTGGCGGTGGGCATCGATACTTTCAGGCTGAAGTGGCTCCTCGAACCATGTGAGGTTGTGCTTCATCATGCGATTGCAGAGTTCGGTGGCAGTCGATACGTCGAAATTGCCGTGAGCATCGATCATGAGTTCGATATTGGGTCCAATCGCACCACGGAGGGCACCCATAAGCTCGTCGGCGTACTCAGCACCTGCCGGTGAGATTTTGCCATCGATGTATCGGCGATGGTGTGCGTTCATCTCCGGGCTAAAGGGATCGAGCTTGAGCGCCTGGTAGCCAAGTGCCACCTGTCGCTTTGCATCAGCGACACAAGCATCGAGATCGTCGATATATGAGATGTGAGAGTAGACGGGAACAGATTCCCTCATCTTGCCACCGAGCAGGTCCCAGACTGGTCGTCCCAGAGCCTTGCCTTTGATGTCCCACAACGCCATGTCGATACCGCTTGCGAGAGTGGTGCCGAATCCGCGCGACCCGAGCGTGCCGAACCGACGATAGATGCGGTGCCAGATCGCATCGATGTTTGACGGGTCCAGACCGACGAGCCCCTCCGAGAAGTCCTGCCCTTCGAGATCGTCCCTGAGCATCTCGTAGGCACGACCGACGACGAGTGCGCCACCGCCACCTGAGTTTGTCGATTCGCCAACCCCGGTTATCCCCTCATCAGTGTCGATTTCAACGAACAGCCACGAGCGGTTGCTGCCCTCGGGACGGGTCAGGTAGACACGCAGATCGGTGATTTTCATGTTCGATATTCCTGATGTTCGCTACGAGCAGAATTCTGGCACAAATGTTGGAACTAACCCGGATTCCGCCATCATTAGATTAGTGAGAACGGATGGTACACGTCTGGCAGTGGTAGACTCCGCCCGACCATCGAAACGCACCAGACAATCAGGTGTTATCGCTGTGCGATCTGCCAGCCAGTTCAGGAAACAAACTACTATGCGATTCTGTTACGCACACCGACGGTTCACTCTCTACCCACAATCTGTGAACAGTTGGAACCTATCGGCGGAGAACTACACTGACGAATTCCTCACGAAGGTCAAAGCTCTCGGCTTTGACGCGCTCGAAATTGGATTCGAGGTGTTTGCTGGACTTGGATCAGAGAAGAAAGCCAGAGAGTTCGCTTCGCGATTGAACGGGTTTGGACTCGAAATCGGTGGTATTCGGTCGGGCGGTACGCTGCATACCGCAAAAACCGGTCCAGAGAATCAAGCCCGTCTTGATGAGGCTATCGACTACGCGGGTTGGACTGGCACTGAAGTGGTAAACGGGGCGATGAGCGCGCCATCACGGCTTCCCGGTCACCCGCCGGGGGCAGCACCCGGAAGCCAGTCAGGGTGGGAAATCTCACAGGATGCTTCGCGTGACGAAATGTTGCGTACATACGATGAACTCGCTGGAATTTTCCAATCAGCATGTGCAAAGGCCTCTGACGTCGGAGTCAATATTGCAGTCGAAGTTCACCAGAACTCGCCCGTAGACAACTCATGGTCGGCGTTGTTGCTCCACGGAAAAGTCGATAGACCAAACTTCGGGATTAATCCGGATATTGGAAACATACTCTGGACATACGATGTTCCAGAAGAAGATTTCGATGAGGCTATCGACAAACTCGCTCCGGTTGCGAAGTACTGGCACTGTAAGAACCTGCACCGCGTCTACCATCCTGAAAACAATCGTTCGGTGTTCTTGCGGGTTCCGCTACCTGATGGCGAGATCGACTACCGGTACGCAATTACTGCGATGCACAAAGCCGGGTATTCGGGCTACATGACCATCGAAGGCGCCTGGGCAGGTGATCAGTGGCACAACGATGGCAAATCAATCCGTTACGCAAAGGCGATCTGGGACGAGTTGGAGTCGTAAATTTCAATGCCGCGGAACGAATGATGAGAAGTCCCGACAATTTGACCAGTCGGGACTTTTTTTGCGAAATATCAACGAGATATTGCCCGTTGGTCCAGTTATTTAGGGGGAAACACCCACGACACGTTCCCGTGTAGAAACCATCATCGAGTAAAGACGTAGATTCAAGTCAGCAGGGGCGACTGAAATGAAAAACCGACACGCTCGGATCAGCATTGGAACGCGGGCTCGTGTCGTAACACGCCAGAACTTCCTCGCTGCCTTCTTGCCCATCGTTCTGTTTGCCGCCCTCATGGCCGCGCTCGTATTTCTCGGTTAGATCGTCGCTAGGCGCTGCCTTCGATCTCCCGAGGGCTATCCTCCGTCCTGACGGGTCGAGCCAGCGCTAGTGCGACGATACCGAGAATGAAGATCGCCACGACAATCAAGAACGACCCGCTGAACGAATCTGTCGAGTCGTAAACTGCGCCTGCGATCAGCGGTGCTCCGGTTCCTGATGCGATCATACCGACCTGCATCAGTCCTATTATTCCTCCGAATTCCTTCATGCCGAACGCTTCTTGAACCACGAGGACGATCAGCGCTCCGAGCCCGCCAAAGCCAAGCCCGAAGATGAAGATTCCGACCCACATCAGCAGGGTGGCATCTGCCTGAGCGATTATGAATACACCGACAGCCTGGAGAGCCACGGAAATTATGGTGGCGATACGAGCCGTGATTTTTTCGCTTGCACGCCCGAACGCAAGTTTTGAGCCGATTCCCATTCCTGCGATAACGCTAACTGCGGTCGTGGCGACCGCGGGTGCGAACCCGCTCTCCTCAAAGTGCTGGCGTAGTTGAGTGAGCACGCCCTGATAGGTAAATGTTGCGGCGACCAGCCCGATCATGATGAGCCAGAAATTACGATTGGCCAGCGCCTGTTGGACAGTCAGCCCTGCACGTGCAGCGGCCCTGGCGACGTGCGCCTGATCGGCACGGCCAGAGCGGATCATCTCAGATTCGATCTTGGTTTCATCTTCAACGATAACGAACAAGGCGACAATCCCGAGTAAAGCCATGATCAGGCCAAATGTCACATAAGCCATCTCCCAACTGAGCGCGGCGATGATTGCTGCTGCCAGTGGGGGCATCGTGCCACCGCCAAAGTTATTGCCGGCAACAACTGCCCCCATCACACGTCCACGTGTTTTCGGAAACCAGAGCCCGACCATTTTTCCGGCAGGCATGATGGTTGCACCGGGGAACCCGGCGTAGACGAGTGAACTGAACAGATACCAGTGCCAGAGTTCGCTGATGAACGGTCGAAGAAGAAACCCGCTGGCTATTAGCAGGAGCGACACGAACATCACCGGTCGTATGCCGATACGATCACTAAGGCTACCCACGAACGGGGCGAGAATCCCGGATATGAACGAGAACGCCAGCGATAGGTTCAACTGGGTCTGCGACCAGCCGAACTGCTCTTTGAGGGGGCCGGCGAACTCTCCGAACGCGTACTGCGCCATACCCACCGAAAGCCCGGTCGAAAGAAACACAACAAGGGCGATCGGGTAACCGCGGTAGATCCGACCCAGCAAGGGCAGTGACATTACCGGTTGGCTCGCGCTGGCACTGGAGGTTTCCCCGGTGTTAACTTCGGTCGGAAGTTGAACGAAACGATCTCGATATTATCCAACCTGACTGTATACTCCGCCCGCGTTCTTGTCTGAACAGGGCGCTGGTTCGGATTAGCGTGAGTTACGGTAGCACTTGCCTGTGCATTGTGGGTTTATTCGCTAACACGCCGTGGAACTCATGGAGAATATTTTGAGACCCAGCAACATTCGTGCGGCGATAAGCAACGGCACGATTTCGCACAATCTAACCCTGACATTCCCTGAGCCGACTATTGCCGAATGGGCTGGCTACGCGGGATTCGACGGACTACACCTCGACATGGAACACGGTGTATTCGACTGGGAATCTGTAGAAATGATGTGCCGTGTCGCCGACATGCACGGCATGACGTGTACCGCTAGAATCCCGAACACCGAGACCGACACGATTTTACGTGCGTTCGATAGAGGGCTGATGGGCATCTTGTGTCCGCACGTCGACAATGCGGAGCAAGCACAGCGGATAGCGAAGGCTTCACGATTCGGGCCTGACGGCGAGAGGTCGTTCGGAACATCACGTGGACGCGACTACGGCATGCATGAAATGACTCCTGCGGAGTACATGGCTGCGTTCAATCGAGAAGTAACGGTAGCGATTCAGATCGAAACCAAGAATGCAGTCGAAACGATTGAGGATATTCTCGATGTCGAAGGGATTGATCTGATCACATTTGGCCCTCAAGACCTGGCGCAATCACTGGGTCACCCAGGACACGCTGATCACCCCGAAGTGTTGGCGGCGATGGATTCAGTTGTTGCGGCTGTACACGCCAGAGGTAGGCTGATGTCGTCTGATGTCGAGCGAGGTGTAAACCTGGTTCAGTGGTTACCCGCACAACTAAAGAGTTGGCTTGCAGAGTCCCGTTCCAATTAGTTCGATAACTGGTGAAGATTTTTAGTTCAGCGATACGAGTACATGACCACAGTTACTGCAAAGACAAAATACGAACCGGTCGCGGGATGGGCAAAGCTACCCATGGGCGTGACCTTCCGTGGAGACGCCACCTCGATAGCAGTCGACTCAAAAGACAACGTTTATGTCTTCAACCGCGGTACCGAGCCAATCGCGGTGTTCGATGTCGATGGCAACTTCGTGCGGGGGATGGGACACGGAGAGTTCGTTCGACCACACGGCATCGAAATCGACACAGACGACAATCTGTACCTGGTCGATGACGATGGACATTTCGTGCAAAAACGTACGAGTAATGGCGAGGTTCTGTTTACGCTGGGTACGAAAGGTGAACCATGTGAGTGGCAGGGTGGTGGGATGTTTAACCGTCCGACCGATATCGCTATCCAACCGGATACCGGCGAGCTTTTCGTTTCTGACGGCTACGGCAACTCGCGTATTCACAAGTTCGACTCAGAAGGCACGCACATGATGTCCTGGGGCGAGTCAGGAACAGATCCCGGGCAGTTCAATCTGCCACACAACATCAGCATGATGGGGCTCGACAAAGTTATCGTCGCCGACCGCGAGAATTTCCGATTGCAGATCTTTACCACGGACGGTGAATTCGTCGAGCAGATCCATATTCATCATCCGATGTCGGTCACACAGGGCAAAGGCGACGATAGGTCGCTTTACGTGGGGGAGATGATTCCGCCACCAATTCAGCAGGGTGTCCCTAATCTGGGCGCAATGATTGCCATTCTTTCGCCAAAAGGTGAATTTTTGCAGCATATCGGTGGTCCGCTACCGGGAGGCGGAGTAGATCAGTTCACCGCGCCTCATGGGGTTTCGACCGATTCGCAGGGCTCGATCTACGCTGCCGAGGTTGCATGGACGAACTATTTCTCCAGCCCCGAGAATTCCGGGAACGACGTTCTACCCCTCGGAGAAGTAGTAAGCCTTCGCAAGTGGAGGCGTGTGTAGTAGATTCCGCGTCGAATTCAGCCAGGAATTTTAAGCAGCCTTTGAACAACCACATTCGCACAGATCAGGAACGATTCATGCTAAGCCCCGCGACCTCAACAACCGTTTTCGAGCCAGTCCCATACTGGGCGAAACTGCCGCACCCGATGTTCTTCAAAGAGGCAACATCGGTTGCCGTTGATTCCAAAGACAACGTCTATGTGTTTAATCGTGGGGATCATCCAGTCATCATCTTCGACAAAGAAGGCAATTTTCTGGAGACATGGGGAGCAGGTGAGTTCGTTCGTCCACACGGCATCACGATTGACGGCGACAACAATCTCTTCCTCGCCGACGATGACGCACACATGGTGGAGAAGCGAACAAAAGAGGGGAAACTGATTTTTCGGCTGGGTGAAAAGGGTAAACCGGCCGCATGGCAGCAGGGTGACCCGTTCAATCGGCCGACACACGTTGCTGTCAACGCGGAAACGGGCGACCTGTTTATCTCAGATGGTTACGGGAACTCGCGTGTTCACAAGTACGACTCAGATGGCAACCACATGATTTCGTGGGGCGAGCCGGGGTCACGAGAGGGCCAGTTCTCACTCCCGCACAATATTGCGATGAACGGCACTGATAAAGTGACCGTCGCAGACAGGGAGAATTTCCGGCTCCAGACGTTCACGACTGAGGGTGAGTTTGTCAAACAAATTCACTCGCACCGCCCGATCGCGATTACTAACGGCAAGGGTGCGGACACGAACTTGTATGTGGCAGAGGCTGGGCCGCCTCCGGTGCAGGAGGGTGTGCGGAGGTTGGGTAGGCGAGTGGTCGTGATGGACCGGGAAGGGAATGAGGTGACACGATTCGGAAATGAACTTGGTGGGGAAGGTCACGATCAGTTCATCGCACCTCACGCAATGGCGGTCGACTCGGAGGGCTCGGTCTATATTGCCGAAGTCTCGTACACGGCTTTCGGTTCCATACTGGATCCGGTTCGCGAGGTAACAAGCCTACGGAAATGGAAACGCGTTGACGGGTAGCTCGCCAGAGTTGGGAGGATCCAATGAGTGCAACGGCAGGAAAACTTACGTCTCAAGAGATTGACGAATTTCTGGCACAGCCGATTATCGCTAGGATCGGCACTGTCAAACCAGACGGCTCACCCCATGTCGCCGCAATGTGGCAGCACTGGGATGGAGAGGTCATGTGGATCATTCCACGAAGCCGATCTAGCTGGTACGAAAATCTCAGCCAGGAGCCACGAGTCTGTATTCTGTGCGCCGACGACGTCAACCCCGAGCATACGCGCGTGACGCTTGAAGGTATTGCGGAGGTAGTTGAAGGTCCAGTTGCGCTAGTAGGGCGTACAAAAGAGGTCGCTGATGAAATGGCAATTCGGTATATGGGGCCCGATGGACCGACTTATGCAGCGAAAACGGCCGACCGACTGCGGTATCTCGTCAAAGTGACACCTACGAGGATCACGTCTTGGCGAGGCGAGTGGCACCCGCGTTACATCGTCACCGAGAATGACAAACAGGGCAATTAGACCTACATGCTGGTAGGTGCATGTGAGTTGTTAGCTGCCCAGATTCGTATCTGAGCGCCGTGTTCTTGATAGTGAAGCACGGTGCAGGAATCGATCAGTTCTCGGAATGGGTCGAACGGCTCGAAGTACGCGCTCGGAGCCTTTGCCAGCTGGTCACGTAGAGAGCGATGAACGTGCTCCATTTCTTCGACGATCTGGCGTGGCTCGTTGCCCTTCTTGCTCAGCGCCTCACGTTCATTGAAGCGGTCGATATCGCCAACTGGCTCGATCTTCGCTCGATCGAGTGAGGTCACCAATTCCCACTCCCAGGTGGTGACGTGTCCAACGATGTCAGTTACCGATTTATCGGCAAGAACACCGGGTTTCGACATGTCTTCACTTATCAGGCTGTCGAGCGAGTCTCTGAACTGTCGCCAGTTCGTGTCTATGGCAGCCAGTACTGCGCTTTTTCGGTCTTTCATATCCTGCTCCGGACGTCGGCAATCAGCTCCGGCTTCTCTTGCATGACCTGATCGCCGGCACAGTCTACCTCTCCAACCTCGGTTCGGCATCCCGTTGACAGCGTACGTCTGGAGAGCTAGCGTGGCGACCCCGCGTATGATGCGCTGATTAATTTCGACAATCCGATGGTGACAGGCAGATGACTACAGTTGGCGAAGGCGAATTTCAGTACGAAGTAGACCGGAACTGGCTGCGCCACAAACCGGCGTTCTGGGAGCTGGGCCAGTGCGCTGACGTTGGAGTCGACTCGCACGATCGAGTATGGCTTTTCAGCCGTTCGAAGCATCCTGTGACGTGTTGGGCCACCGACGGTCATTTCATCGGTTCGTGGGGCGATATCGGACTCGATAAAGGAGAGTTTCGAGTGCCACATGGGGTGTTCATCGATAAAGATGATCACATATGGCTCGCCGACCACCAGACTCACCAGGTTACCAAGCACCATGAAAATGGCGATGTTCTGATGGAACTCGGAACCCACGGGTATGCCGCTATCACCGTGACGAGTACCGGTGAGCAAGGAGCGCCATTTAACAATCCAACAGGCCTCGCCGTGGCTCCTGATGGTCGTCTGTTTGTCTCAGATGGATATGGCAATCGACGCGTTCATCGATTCAGTGCAGATGGCAAGCTAGAGCTTTCATGGGGTGAAGCCGGAAAAGGGCCCGGCCAGTTCTCGATTTTGCACAAAGTCGGTGTCGATAAGAACAACAAGGTCTACATCTGCGACCGGGAGAACGATCGCATCCAGATTTTCGACAGTGACGGAAACTACCTGACTGAGTGGACGGATGTTGTCGGCCCCGGCGACATCTTCTTCGACGATGAGATTGTGTACGTGGTTGAGCAGGGTGGCGGCAACGGTGTGTCGATCTGGACGCTTGGAGGCGAACTGATCACTCGATGGCGCGGCAATGCCGACGCATGCCGGGCGGCGCATGGCGGTTGTGTAGATTCTCAAGGCAATATCTATATAGCTGAGATCGGCGAGCCGGGCGACGGGCAACGGGTCACAAAGTTCAGCCTGATCTAGTTTTAAAGGCTAATCGATGCCGGCGCGTTGATCGCTGTCGGAGAGTTGGATCACTCTCGGTGGACGATGCTTAGTGAGCCGTCGTGTTACTCGACTGGACAATCGTGTTCGATACCGGATAGCACGAGGTGGGTGGCGTTTACATGGAACCCGTGCCGCTCGTGTACTCGCGATATGAAGTCCTGAACCAGTTCGTCATCAAGTGGAAGGGTGCGCCCACAGGCAGTGCACTGCAAATGATGATGGTTCGACTGGCTTATCCATTCGAACACGGTGTCTCCGGGGCTCAGGCGAGACTCAGCGACAAGGCCAACCCCTCCGAGGTCGCTGAGTACCCGGTAGATCGTCGATTGATCGAATTTTGAATCTTTGCTGTCGAGCGCGTCGATCACCTCAGATACAGTCATATGCTTGTGTTTCGTCCGGAGGACTTCAATAACCGCACGACGCGCCGGGGTTGCTCGAAGACCTGAGCCTCGTAGTAAGTCGGTCGGTGATTCAACGGTATCGGGCATTGTTCCCTACCGGGTACGTTAGAGTCGAAAGCGGACTATTCATGCAAGTTTGCCACGAAATTCCGGTGAACAACCAGATTTGATTTCGAGGCTGTTCGAGTTTCATATGTCTTCGAGTGTCCATGTGGAGGCTCCAGTTGATCGCGTCTGGCGGACGATCTCTGATGCAAAACGATGGCCGCAGTGGTCGAGAGTATGTGTTGAAGTCTGGGGTGTTCCCGATGATTCCAGATGGTCGGTGGGGCAACGGTTCGGATTCAAATTGCGGATGGTCTGGAGGAACGTGCCGTTCAACGTAACCGTCAGTTACATCGAACCCGGCAAGGAGATCGAGTGGCGGTCAACAAAGTTTTCTATTACTGCCATCAGGAAAATTTCCGTCACAGATGAGAACGATGGATGTCGAGTAGTGGACAGCAAGCAATTTTCTAGCCCCTTTTTACCGATTCAGCTCGCGTATCCCAGATGGCTTATTCGTCGCATGACTCGGCGCTGGCTTGACGATATCAGGATGGAGTCGGAGTTTGGTCAGTGAACGTCTCTTCACTGAGTTCGCAGAAGATTCTGATCGTAATTGCTGTCGCAGAACGACGCGTCGGTACTCACTGGGAGTAGGCAACAGTTGGTTCCAATCTGAATTCTCGGTGGGCCACCTTTGCAGGTTCAACACTTATTTGCAGTCAGTGCATGTCTGAGATTGGTGCTGGTAACGGCAACGGGCTTGCGGTGGCGAACGGAGTATTGAGTTAACGAAGAAGCCCCGAACTGGCTATCCGTTCGGGGCTTCTTCTGGTTTCTATAGCTTCCGACGATTACGCAAGTAGTTCGCGCAGTTCAGCGACGTGAGCGTCGCCGCGAAGCCTGCCGAGCGCCTTCCGTTCGATCTGTCGAATGCGTTCTCGGGTGAGATTCAATTCACCCCCGATTTCTTCGAGCGTTCGGGGTCGTCCATCGAACAGACCAAAACGAAGTTCCAGAACACGTCGCTCTCGGTCCTGTAGATGACTGAGCACCCGGTCGACCTGCTCTCGCATTGACGACTGTGCTGCGACGTCGGCGGGCGCAGGTGCACCGCCGTCCTGAATCAGGTCGCCAAGTTCGTTTTCTCCATCTTCACCGATTGGGGTCTCTAGAGATACCGGCTCCTGTGACATCTGAAGAATTTCAGAAACCCGCTCGATCGAAAGCTCAACTCGCTCGGCGAGTTCTTCGACGGTAGGTTCTCGATTCAACTGCTGGCCGAGTTCACGGCGTGCGCGCATGATCTTGTTCAGTGTCTCGACGACGTGAACGGGGATGCGGATCGTGCGTGCCTGATCTGCGATGGCCCTTGTGATTCCCTGTCGTATCCACCACGTTGCATATGTCGAGAATTTGAATCCCTTGCGGAAGTCGAATTTTTCGATGGCACGCATCAGGCCGATATTTCCTTCCTGAATGAGATCAAGCATTGAGAGACCCCGGTTCAGGTGCTTTTTGGCGACACTGACCACCAGTCGCAGGTTAGCTTCACCGAGGTGCCGCCGCGCCTTCTCGCCCTCTTCTCGAACTCGCATCAGGTGCGAGCTCAATACTGGCGTAAGCGGCCGGAGGGCAGCAAGGAATTTCGGCTTGACAACCTCATCAGGGAGATCACTCAAGACTGGATTGATACCCAGAATATCGACCATGTCGGATGCGAGCAGGCGGGATAGAACCGAGAGTTCGACCACCAATTTGTGCGCTTCGTCTGGCTCAACGCCCAGAGCGTCTGAGAGATAGTTGATCAATTCGTCTTCACGTTTGCCATCGACAAGCGCACGGAGATCGGGATCGGCAAGGGCCCTCCCGAGTGTGACCGGAGTTTCCAGACCGAGGTACTTGGCGACTGCCGAGGCGGTGTCGCCGACCGGGCCGAGTTTCGACAGTATGTCTGTGATGATTGTGAACGGGTCGGGCGTACCAACTTCAATATCGCCCTGAATTTCCTTCTCGATTGCTTCGAGACGCTGAGCAAGCTCAACTGCGCGCGCAAGCACTACCTCGTCTGCTGCCGTCAGCAGCGCGACTCGGCCAATCTCGCGAAGGTACATCCTGACGGTGTCTTCAGTGAGTTCGGACTCTTGCACTTCCTGCTGGAGGGCATTGGTGATGCTGGTTGAGGAGTCAGACGCTCGGGCTGCTTCCCACATATCCAGTTCAGATCGGGTTACGGCAGTAGCGCCGCTTTCCGTTATCTGGTTAGCTTCGTCTTCAGTTCCCTCAAGGCGGGTAAAGGCGGGTGTGTACTCGTCTTCACCTTCAAGGGCTGCTGAAACGTCGTTGACGCGGGTTGTTCGTCGCTTTTGGACCAACGGTTGTTCCTTTCGGGCTTCTCGAGCCCGTACCTAGGCTTATCGGTTATCCGGACAGATACCCGACCTCAGGTCATACGTACTATTGCCTCTTGCGCGATCTGCCCCGTTTAATCTGCGGGGTGTGGTATTAGTTGAGAATGGTGGCATGCACACAACTCTTAGATGAATCTAAAGCTATTTTCGATACCTCACGATCAAGCCCGGGTAGCCCCCGAACCCGGTCGCACACGCTTGCCAAATCAACCGACCTTCTATTCTACGACATCCGGCATGTGTTCTAAAAGGGGGCAGGCGAAATCAGTTACGAAATCCGTCGTCCGTTCACGCAAGATAGTTAGGGGAAGTTCCGCAACTCGAACGGTCTCCGGTTGTGAGAAACGTACTGCGTGATCAATCCCAGTTGATGACAAATTTGCCGGGAGCCCCCGACGCGAACTCTTCGTAGGCCTGTGGCGCACCTTCGATAGTCGATCGTGAGGTAATCACGGAAGCGAGCGGAACGCGGCGCTCCGCCGTGAATCTGGCTGCCTCGGCGAGTCCAAAAGTCGAAAACGTCCATGAACCCATCAGAGTCAGATGGCGATGGATGATGTGCGGTGTCGGTTCGTACGTGACCTCGCCACCTTCTCCGACGAGGCAGGTGCGACCAAATATGCGAGTTGCTTCGACAGCCGCCACTCGCGTTGATGCCAACCCTGCCGCCTCGATACTGGCGTCAGCGCCGTGCCCGTGGGTGAGTTCACGAATCTGGTCTGGAGCGTCGTCGGCAGAGGCGTCGACAGTTGCCCATGCACCTGACTCGGTGGCCATTTTCAGCCGATCTGGCGAAATATCGACGGCGATTACCCTGGCACCCATTTCGGCACCAAACATTGTTGCTGCAAGTCCAACTGGTCCCTGCCCAAAAATGGCAAGCACGTCGCGCCCTGATACATCGAGCTTCTTGAGCGCCTGAAACGCCGTGCTGGCTCCGCAGGCGAGATAGGCGCCGACCTCGTAGTCGACTTCATCAGGCAGAGAAACGCACGTCGATTCATGAGCGACCATGTAGTCGCCGTGGCCTCCGTGCATTGAACCACCGTAATAGAGTTTCTTTTCACCGACATTGCATAACTGTTGCCACCCTGTGAGGCAATACTCGCACTCGCGGCATCCTTCGTAGTGATGCTGGATTATCCTGTCGCCGACTTTCAGTTTTTTCACGCTCGATCCAAGAGCAACCACTTCACCGCATGGTTCGTGCCCGGGGCGCACCAACTGCCCGGCGTATTCGTTCGGGGATTCGGCTCTGTAGCGGCTGAAATCCGATCCACACAGGCCAGACGATCGCAGCTTTATCAGAACTTGTTCTGGGGCGGGATCAACATCTGGAAAATCGATAACCTTTGCAACGCTACTTCCGTGAAATGCGACTCCACGCATGAGTGGCTCTCCTGGATAAGTTGGATTGAACCCTGATCAGTAGTTCCGGAATTTGGTGCAGTGTATATCAGCAAATCGACACCATTTGGCTTTGCAGTTCGGTGGAACCGCCAGTAAGCTTCACCCGCCCGACCGTTATGACATGACTGCGGCAAGGCCGCGATTGGGATCTTTAAGCATGGTAGATACGTTCCGTTACGACAATCTATTTTCAGAAAAATCGGTAGACACCCCTCTAAACCCGGCGCTACATGCCAAATATGATTTTGCCGTGGCATACCCGGCTCCCGAGACGCTGCCTATGGACGGCCTGATTCAGGCACTACAAACGGCAGTTGATTCTGACAGCGAAAAAGTGCTGACAGAAATGGCGTATTACCCACACCAACTTGGTGCGCTTGAACTGCGTGAGTACACCGCCAACAAGCTGGCTGCCGAGCGGGGATTCACGGTTTCACCAGATGAAATTGCGTTGACCAACGGGTCGGGAGAGGCGCTCGGGTTGGTCATTCAAGCGTTGACGAACCCGGGGGATGTTGTTCTCGCCGAGGAGTTCGTCTACATGGGAACCACCAACCAGCTTCGACGGTTCGGTGCCGACATTCGTGGCGTCGCCATTGACGATGGTGGAATTGTTCCAGAAACACTCGACGAGCAGATCAAAGCTCTAACGGCCAAGGGCGAGAAACCGAAGTATCTGTACACGATTCCTGAGCACCAGAACCCGGTGGGCTCAACCCTTTCCAGCGAGCGACGGAAGGCAATCCTTGAGATCGCACATCGGCACAGCATGCCGATTCTTGAGGATGACTGTTATGTGGATCTTCGTTTCAAAGGAGAGACTCAGCCTGCGTTCCGCGCCCTCGATGACTCAGGCATCGTTGTGTACGTCGCGTCGTACTCGAAACTGCTGGCACCCGGTCTGCGGCTCGGTTACTTCACCGCATCTACCGAGTTAATGCGGCGAGCACTCAGTTTCAAACTTGGAAGCGGTCCCAACCAGTTCGCCTCGATAGCGATTGAAGGCTACCTGCGGAGCAATATCGAGAGCCATCGCAACAATTTCAACCCGATGCTCCAGTCGAAGTGCGATTCGATGGTTGCAGCATTGCAGAAGCACTTCGGAGATTCAGGTGCAACATGGTCGGAGCCTGAAGGTGGCTGTTACGTATGGTTGATGATGCCAAATGGTTCCGACATATCCAGTATCCGAGATCAAGTCTTCGAACAGGGTGTCGGCTACGTTGCCGGGCCGGCCTTTGAGGCTGACGGCTCGGGGCGGATTGGCAAGAACTGCGCACGACTCTGTTTCGCCTTCGAGTCAGTTGAGAAGAATGCCGAAGGCATCGCGTTGCTTGCTCAGTTATTCAAGCAGCACGGGGCGATGTAGCCAGACAGCGAATCATTAATTTTAGAGAGACCGACATCAGCGCGTCGGTCTTTCTGGTTAACACCGGATTCTCACAGGGGATTGCGTATCGTTAACTAAATATCGTTGCTGATCTGATCCATCAGAGTTAAATTCAAATAAGACACTTTACGATCTGGAAGATGAGGATCGCCATTCATGGCCTCTGCTGAACTGAATTCTATTGCTCTGAAGATGGTCGCCCGCAAAAAGGGCATCCTCGCTGCTGATGAGAGCACCGGCACGATGACGAAACGCCTGGATAGCATCGGCGTCGAATCGACGTCCGAGTCACGACGTCAGTGGCGTCAATTGCTGTTCCAGACGCCGGACATCGGCGGCTACATTTCCGGAGTCATCATGTACGACGAAACCATTCGACAGTCGGACGACTCGGGTATCAGCTTTGTAGAGCTACTCGCCAAGAACGACATCCTGACCGGAATTAAAGTCGATAATTCGACACACGATCTAGCCGGAGCACCGGGTGAGTTCATCACCGAGGGACTGGATGGTCTACGTGGTCGTCTAAGCGAGTACTACAAACTTGGCGCGCGGTTCGCCAAGTGGCGAGCGTTGATCACGGTAGGAGAAGGCCGCCCCAGCGACTACGCGATTCGAGTCAATATGCACGCTCTGGGTCGGTACGCCGCCCTCTGTCAGGAACAGGGTCTGGTTCCGATCGTCGAGCCTGAAGTTCTCATGGACGGATCACACAGTATCGACGACTGTAGATCGGCCACAACGCGTTCGCTTGTTGCAGTGTTTGAAGAGTTGGCCGCCCAGAATGTCGATCTTGAAGGGATCGTCCTTAAACCGAACATGGTCATTTCCGGTTCAGATGCTCCGAACCGTGCACCTGCAACCGAGGTAGCACGCCAGACGATCGATTGTTTTTTGGAAACCGTGCCGACAAACGTTCCGGGCATTGCGTTCCTCTCAGGAGGGCAGGGCGACGAGGAATCAGTTGTGAATCTCGATGAGATTAACAAGATTGCCAATCAGGAAGATCTGCCGTGGGAGTTGACCTATTCGTACGGTCGTGGTCTACAGGCCGCTCCTCTGGCAGCGTGGCTCGGCAAGACCGAGAATGTGGCGGCAGGGCAGGCAGCGTTTCAGAAGCGTGGACTCGACTCAAGCGCCGCTCGTGAGGGCATCTACACTTCGTAGTGGCGAGAGAAGTACACCGGGGAGATTTATTGTTCCCCCACAAGAGATTTCCCGAGAAATTCGAAGGATCTCCGATGGAGTAGTTCGTGCAACCGCGGTACCGATCATCCTGAGCAGGTACGACGGGGGCGGCGAGGTCCCTCTACTTCGCTTTGCTGCGATCGGGAAGTTGGTGAGTTGGATTACCCGGTATGCGCTGCCAACCGGTAGAGTTGCTGCGCCTCACGAATTTGGCAACACCTGAACTGGAGCTTGATGTAGACGATGTCCTCAGACGCAATTTCCGATCTTGTAGCTGCCCGAAGTGCCGAGATAGTCGAAACTCGGCGTTATTTCCATGGATTTCCGGAACTGGGATTCGAAGAGAACGAGACAGCGGATGCCATAGCCGACCGATTGCGGTCGGCCGGGCTTGATG
>JAJRZP010000120.1 GCA_024275195.1 Chloroflexota bacterium
ACGCCTGATTTCCTCTGTCTCTCGGCGTAGCTCCATCCGAGATTTCTCGATCATGTCTTCCTGAGCACGAGTTACATTGGTGAGCTTGTATTGGAGATCTTTCCGCGTTGCCTCTGCCTCGACCATCGCCCGTTCGGCTTCAGTTCGAATCCGGCTCGCCTCTTCCCGTTCTCGTTGCAACTGTTGCAGAATAGTCTCCGCTTCAGCCCGGCTCGGATCCATCATCGACTGTGCGTCGTCCAGCACGTGGCCGGACATCCCCAGATGGCGCGCTACGTGGATGGCGTAGCTTCGCCCCGGAATACCCATGAGAATCTGATAGGTCGGCATCATCGTGTCGGGATTCAGTTCGACCGACGCGTTCGCGAGGTCTTCGGACTCTGCCGCGTATTCAGCAACTGCACGATAGTGTGAAGTGACAGCGATGGGCATGTCGTTTCGAGTAGCGTGTGCTAGGACGGCCCTTGCGAGTGCCGATCCCTCTTCAGGGTCGGTTCCTGTCCCCAGCTCATCGAGCAGTATCAGTGAGTTCGGTGTTGCTTCGTTGAGTATCTCGATGACCCGGCCCATGTGCGATGAGAACGTCGAGACCGAACGTTCAATCGACTGCGAGTCGCCGATATCGGCGTAGACAGCATCGAACGTGGCCATCTCGCCATCGAGCAACGGTAACTGCATTCCTGATTGATGCATGAGTGCGAAGAGCCCAATGGTTTTAATAGCGACGGTCTTGCCGCCGGTGTTCGGCCCCGTGATGACAAGGCCCCGGAATCCGGGTCCGATGTTGATCGTGATCGGCACGGCATCACTGCCCAGAAGAGGGTGGCGTGCGCCGATCAAATTGACGACATTGTCGGAACCGGCTGGCATCGTTTCGACTCTTCGGGCTTTCATCGAAGTGGCGAGGCGAGCTCGTGCCGTGATGAAATCTATGGCCGCCGCAGCTTCAACTGCGATAGTTGCCTCATCCTCTCGATCACCGATCAAACGAGAGAGACGACGGAGAATCCGTTCCTCTTCTCGTTGGGCCTCTGCCGCGGTTTCTCGCCAGTCGTTGCAAAGCTCTACTGCCTTGAACGGTTCGACAAACAACGTTGAGCCACTGCCTGAAACATCGTGAACGATCCCTGGCACCGATTCTCTGGCGTCGGCACGCACTTCAAGCACAAGGCGCTCGCCACGAGTGGCGATAGCACCCGATTGGAGCGACTGTTTCACGGTTCTGCTACTGGCGATTCGTTCCATCGCACGCATTACCCGCTGAAACGTTTTACTCACGTTGGCCCGAAGCCGTGCAAGTTTCGGAGTCGCCGAGCTGAGTACTTCACCACGATCTGAGATCGAGTTGAATATCTCTTTTCCGAGATCACGCAGATCAGGAATCTCGTTTGCAATCTCCTCGAGAAGTGACGCCCGCCCCTTCATCGACATCACGGTGTTGCGTGCCACCCAGATCGAATCGAGTAGATGGAGTACAGAGACTATTTCTTCGCCAGTCAACATCCCATCGATGGCGGCGCGGTGCAAGAGTTCACGAGGATCCCGGGCGCCAACGAGCCCGATATCGCCGACGGTTCCGAGCATGAGCGCTGCTTGAGCAGTCTCATTTTGTAGCCGCTCGACATCCTCGATATCCACAAGGGGTCGAGCGTCTAATGCCATCTCACGCGACATGAAGAACCGCGTTCGGTTGGCGAGAAGCTCTCGAATCTTCGTAAATTCGAGTAATTCCCATGCCTGAAGCTGAAGTTCTGAGATTCCGTGCGAGTCAGATTCAGGCGCAGCACCGCTCGGCTGAGGCGGCCGGAGCATGTCAGATTGTTCGTTGATCGTACTCATAGTGTGCCGACGATTGTAGGTGGGATCGGTTGGTTATACTCGACTTCAATCGAGAAAATTGCTCGGCAAGTGCAACATTTGGTCAGAATTGGTTACAGCACCCTCAGGTATGAACAAGCAGAGAACATTCTCGGCAGCCGAGCAACAGATCATCACCAGCATGACCGAGTTGCTGGCTCGAGCCGGACTTGAGTATCAGGGTCGCTTCATCGAGGTCGACAACCAACAAATCCACTATCTCGACTATGGCGAGAGGGCGCCGGTTCTTCTGCTGCACGGCGGCGGTGCAGGGTCGGCTATCTGGTTCAGGCAGATCGAGGCACTGTCAAAAACGCATCGAGTTATCGCACCTGACCATCCCGTATTCGGGCTTTCGAGCCAGAGGGCGTTCGAACCACCATTCGTCGAATCGCTCGTTCGGTATCTATCCGCTTTTATGGACACGGTAGGACTCGACAAAGTCGACGTAGTCGGACTTTCGATGGGCGGTCAGGGCGCGCTGGCATTGGCGATAGACAGGCCTGAACGAATCGATCGTGTGGTAGTGATCGATTCCGCCGGATTGGGAAAGGCGTTCCCGTTGTTGTTCAAGCTGGCCAACGTTCCGTTGCTCGGGCGACTGATCACCCGACCGAGTCGTATGGGCCAGGACAACTATTTCAAGACGATGGAGGTGGCAAACTCGGAGTTTGCAGATGCCAACGCCTACAGGCAGTACGCCTATGACGTGACCCTCTCGGACGGTCACTCTCGGGCGATGCGGTCAAGCCTTTCGACCATCACCGGGATGAGAGGTCAGAAAGAGATTTTCACCGACACACAACTTATGTCGATTACCGCACCGGCACTCGCAATCTGGGGCGATCAAGACCCGCTGTTTCCGGTCGAGCACGGGTATCGTCTGGCTAAATTAGCGCCTGATGCAAGGTTGCATGTTATCGAGGATGCGAGGCACGTTCCGCTTCTCGACCATGCTGATGCTGTGAATGAACTAATCGTCGGTTTTGTTGCCGATAGTTAGTCGCCGAACGAATCTCCAACTACCAGATTGACCGAATCGGCCCACTCTGCCGCTTGGATTTTTTTACCCCCGGCTGTCCTGACTCGACCGATGGAGATCGAGCCGTCGGTAGAGGCGACGATTATTTTTTCGACACCGATTTCGACCACGGACCCCGGTTTATTACCTGCCGAACCATACGATGACCGCTCCGCGTTGTAGAGTGACAGCTTCGTACCGTTGTGAGTTGTGTTCGCTCCCGGTTGTGGGTCGGAGCCACGAATCATGTTGAAAACGGAATCGCTTCCAGCGTTCCAGTCGACTACAACGTCGCTCGCTTTGCACCAGCTTTCGTAGGTGGCCTTCGACTCATCCTGAGCGATTTTCGGTGCATCTCCTGATCGAACCAGATCGACCGATTCGACCATCGCCTGAACCCCAAGTGGGTAGAGCTTGTTGAAGTACACACTTCCGAGCGTAGCTTCCGGCGCGATCTTGACCTCCTTCTGCATCAGAATGGGGCCGGTGTCGAGACCTTCATCCGGCCAGAAGATGGTTAGCCCGGTTTCAGTTTCACCATTAATGATCGGCCAGTTGATCGAACTGGGCCCACGGTGGCGCGGCAGGAGTGAAGGGTGGTACTGAATCGTTCCCAGCGGCGGGAAGTTGATCATCTCCATCGGCACGATGTCGGTGACGAACGCCATGACGCACAATTCGGGGGCGAGTTCCTTGAACTGCGTGATGGCTTCCCGATCTCGAAGTCGCTTGAAATCGTAGACGGGTACATCGAGTTCGTTGGCGGCATGGATGATGGGATCGGGCGAGCGCCCTGCTTTCGTTGGGGGAGCAAAAACACCAACGATCTCGTCGGCATCGTTCTCGACGAGGGCTTCGAGTACCGATTTTCCGAAAGCGGACTGGCCGATGATGGCGATTTTCAACGTGACTCACTTTCGTAGATGCCGTGTGGTTATTGGCGATCAGGGATGGCAGGCAGGCCAACTCTGGAGCCTGAGAAGCGGTATGAGGTGCGTGCGGGTATTTCTACCACTATCGAAGGGGTAATGTCAGTTAGCATTACTTAATTATCGAAAGAATAGTGCAGTTGACACGCTATATTCCATCGGGAGAAACCGATTTTGACGACGCCTAGTCACACGCCGGGCAGCGGTCCGGACGACATTAGTAAGGCTGATATTGAGTTTCCGCCAAAGACGGCATCTGACTTCTTTCGAAGAGGTCTCAGAAATGCACAGTTGGGCATCCCCGACAAAGCTGCCAGTGATTTCGAAGAAGCGGCATGGCTCGATCCCGAAAATCACGAAATACAGTTCAATCTCGGGGTCGCATATTTGTCGATGGCAGATTTTGAACAGGCGATCAACAACTTCACGAAAGCGATTGAGTTGAAACCCGGGGTATCGGATATGTACGGGAATCGGGCGGTCGCACATGCAGCGATAGGCGAAGATGAACAATCTGAGGCAGATGTTGCTGAAGCGGTTCGATTGGGCGCGCCACCTGACGGGCTCGGTGCAGTCATCGACTACGTAAAAAACCAACGCAAATAACTTTGCGGTTCAGATTCGCGTTTCTGCGTGATTGAGTATCGGTTCTCCCTCCCTGAATGGGAGGGAGTTAGACATGTGCTGAGCAAGTCGAAGTAGGGTGGGTGAATGATCACAAAGCGATCACGGTTCGCTATTCAGACCGGAGCTAAGACGTTGGGTTTCGCCAGTCGGGATAGGCTTCGTCCAGTTGCAGGCTGCGTAGGTAACGGCGTATTGCGTCGAACGCCGAGACCAGATTTGCCGGTTGTGTCGAAGGGGTGCTTCGAGTCGCCGAACTGAGATGCTCTGCCAGAAATAGCGCTTCTGCCTTCGAAAGCGGGCTGTACTCGGTGTGCCGTTCGAGAAGAGGATATTCGATACCGGCCGCCGTTAGACGAGCGAATGCACGAGCCGCTGCCAGATCGCGACGATCGTGCGAAGGGGTTCCGTCAGGAGCCGATCGCGGCCGCCTGATCAGCCCGGCGGCGATCAGGTTGTCGTAGAGATCGTCATGGAGTCCACTCTGGCCGAGAAACTCCGAGATCGGAATTGGTCCAGTTGAAGTCGGTTGTGCGGACGAACCGCTCGAACGTTCGGCAGGCATCGCAGCCGCCAGTGGCGAAGATGGGTCGCCATTGACCACTTGCTTGATACCGTTCAGATTCAGTCCGGCTGCCTGGAGTTCTTTGATTTTCTGAATCAGGCTTTCGAAGTGAGCAGGGTAGATCGCACGCGTGCGGCTGGTTTTCCGAGGTTGCGGCAACACGCCGATACGAACGTAGTAGTTGACTGTGGCTGTTGTTACACCCGTACGCCTTGCAAGTTCGCTGACCGATAGCCCCTTGTCTTCGGACGGAGCACTGTCTGGCGTTTCGGAGTTACCTGAACTGGTCATGAGAACTGGATAGGATTATGGAAACCGACACAGACGAAAAGGCGTAGCAGTTATAAGGGAGCGAGCTCATCATTCTGGAACCGTGCACTAGACTGGGGGGCTCGCTTTCTCGCGTTGTCGACCCGACACTGTCGAATCGACCAGAAGCATAACGTAATCGTGAGCCATTTGCGCTTGAATGATTGCGTTATCGTCCGATCAGCAGGTTGATCGGGTAGAGCGTGTTCGAACTAAAGCGCTGTTTGCGACGTGAAAACTGCTCGACCTATTCCCATCGGAAAAGTTTTGTTGCGATAGCGAACGAGATCACAATCCACACGCCAAGTCCAACCAGTTCGCTCCCGAGTGTCGTTATTGAGGCCCCTTCGACCGTGATCGCGCGCATCCCATCGGCAAGATAGGTTAGCGGCAAGTACTGCGACCATCTGGTCAGCCAATCGGGCATCACCGAGAGCGGAAAGAATACGCCCGACAGGAACATCATCGGCATCGTGATGATGTTCGCTATCGGGGCGGCGGTTTCTTCGTTCTTGGCCCAGCCAGAGACGGCCAGTCCCAGCGCGATGAAAAGCGCACCACCCAGCAGTGCCAGAATTGTCAGATCGAACCATGCGCCAATTCTTCCATTCCCGACACTCACGCCCAGAACAAGTGCGCCGACTATGACGAGCACATAGGTTTGCAGTACGACAACGATCGCCTTGGTGGTCAACTGGCCAGCGAGGAAGTGAGATGCACCGATCGGAGTCGCCTTGAGTCGCCTCAGCACACCTTGAGACTTGAATCTAACGAGAGTGAAAACGACCGTGAATAATCCGGTCTGCATTATCGCCATCGCCGCGATTCCGGGTATTAGCCAGGCCTTGAATCCCTGCCCCTGACCGACAACTATGGATTCCGAGATACCGATTGCGTTCTCTACCCGATACTCGTCAGGAACCTGCGCGATTTCTTTGAAGACGGCGTCGGTCACCTGCCCGAGAATGGTCGAAACTACGGCCCGCTCCTGCGGGAAGCGTTCGTCGTATGTGACCTTGATCTCGGCGAATTGCCCGGAAGCCCCATAGTTGGCTGGAATTTCGATCGCTGCACGACTGCTGCCGAACTCAAGTTCATCATGGATGTCTTCGAGTGAACTGACCGTGACGTTGAGTAGTTCTTGCTCGTCACTGCCTCGCAATGCTTGAATCAACAAGCGCGATGCATCGTTATTAGCACCGTCATAGACTCCGACATCGGGTGAGTTGTATCTATCGAAATTCATGATTCCGAAGATGATCATGATGAGGAGTGGAAAGAACAGCGCCCAGAAGAGCCCCTGCTTGTTGCGGAAGTACATCTTCAAGGAAGCGACGGTTAGTGCAAGGTAGATTTTCATCGTGGCTAATCTCGGAGATCGCGGCCGGTTAGATTCAAGAACACATCATCGAGCGTCGCCTCGCGCACCCGCTTTTCCGGTTTGAACCCTGTCGCCAGAAGCTGGTCGATCAAAGCATCCGGGGTATCGAGCGCGATGATTTCACCATGTTCGACCACGGCAATTCGGTCACACAACTCTTCTGCCTCTTCCATGTAGTGAGTGGTCAGGACGATGGTCGCACCGTTTTTTTGAATATTTTTGACCAGCTCCCAGAGCTGCCGACGCGCCTGCGGGTCGAGTCCTGTAGTTGGCTCATCGAGGAACAGGACGGCTGGATCGTTTACGAGGGCCACGGCTATCGAGAGTCGCTGTTTTTGACCACCTGACAACTCTGCATATTTTGCTTTTTTCCGATGGTCGAGTCCGACTCTTGACAGAATTTCCACCGGATCGACCTTTGCCAGATAAAGTTTCGCGTAGAGATCGACAATTTCTGACAACTTCAGTTTGTCGAAGAAGGCGTTCTGCTGGAGTTGCACTCCGATCATCGCCTTGACCGCTGTGGGGTCATCTTTAACGTTGACGCCATTTATCACGGCGTCGCCTGAGTCGGCCTCACGCATCCCCTCGAGAATTTCAACAGTCGTAGTTTTTCCGGCACCGTTCGGGCCCAGCATCCCGAATACTTCACCGCGGTGTACTTCGAACGAGATGCCGTTGGCAGCGATGATGTCACCGTATCTTTTTCGGATGTCCTTTGCGACGATCACAGGATCTGATGCAGTAGTCATACGGTCAGGCGTGCCTCGGGGTGCGGGATGAAATCGATGTAGACGATAAGGGAACCGATTCAGAATCGGGTTAGAATCTGGGCTCGGTCGGCATACTTATGATGCGCCGGACAAAAGTTTAGTTGAACCGGCTGGATATAAGGATTTCAATTGGGTATCGAATACGTGAACTTCGGCACTGCTGGAGTCAAAGTGTCCCGGATGGCTCTGGGTTTGGGTTTTCGCGGTCAATTTGATCGTGGTGAAGCCGAGAAGGTAATTCACGCTGCACTCGATGCTGGGATTAACCTGATCGACTGTGCGAACGTCTACGGCTTTATGGATGACCGCCAGAATATCGGCAGTTCCGAGCAGGTTCTCGGGAAGGCTCTGAAGGGTCGTCGGGATGACGTGGTTATCACCTCGAAGGTGTTCAGCCCCATCGGCGACGGCCCGAACGATCAGGGGGTTTCGCGCTTCCACATCATGCGAGAAGTCGAGCGTTCACTCAAACGGCTTGATACCGATCATATCGATGTCTACATCTTCCACGGCGTAGACGACATGGCCCTGTTCGATGAGCAGTTTCGAACTATGGAGACGCTCATTCAACAGGGGAAAATTCGATACGTTGGGGTAAGTAATTTTCAAGCATGGCAGGTAATGCAGGCCCTCCATGTACAGAAGCGAATCAACGCGCAGCCATTGATCGCAGTTCAAAATCCATACTCGTTGATGAACCGGACACAGGAGGACGAGCTCTTTCCAATGGTTCGCGAAACTGGAGTAGGAGTGATGGCATATAGTCCGCTCGGGGTTGGCTTGCTCAGTGGCGTGTATCGTCCTGATGAAGTGCCAGACGAAAGTACGCTGTGGGGGTCGCGTCGCAAGGGCAAGATCGCTGCTTATATGCGAGGCAGGGCAGCAAGGGTCATAGCTGCCGTCGGTGAGGTAGCCGACGATATTGGCGTATCGATGCCCCAGGTGGCTATGGCGTGGGTCATGTCGCACCGTGAGATCACTGTAGCCCTGTCAGGAGCGGATTCTGTCGAACAGATTACAGATGTATCTGGTGCTCTAGAGTTGACGTTACCAGCGGAAGCTATTGCCACTTTGAACGAAGTTTCTCACGGGATGCGGGCTGTGCTAGATGGCGAACTCAGCGATACTGAGGACATGGAGTGAGGGAATGCCTCCGTTCTTTTTGGAACAGTTTAGTGCCACGTCGCAGACACAAGATCAGACGATACGGTCCACGCCCTGAGCCTGTCTTATCCCCCTTCCTCCGGGAAGGGGTTAGGAGCCAAGCAAAGATGGAGCCGAGTGACCGAGTCACGAGCGCGACTAACGCTAGCCAGACTGTGACGTGCGACCAAGCACAAAAGTGCGCCCGGAGCTAAAACGAGATGTGCGACCAAGTCATCGGATGACACCCGGAGCTAAAAAATATGAAAGTACTACTTGCTGGCGGATCAGGAATGGTCGGCTCCTTCATCACCCCATATCTCCAGAAAGAACACGACATACGAGTTCTCGACCTCGCTGAGCCGAAGCATGACGGTGTCGAGTTTGTGAGGGGTTCAGTGACCGATCCTGATGTGATACAGAAGGCGGTCACTGGAGTTGACGCGTTCATCTGGTTGGTGATGCTGAGCCCACAGGGGGGATCAGTGACCGATCAGGATCTGAAGGTCATTCGAGAGAACTACGAAGTCAACTGCCTCGGGCTTCACACCTTCCTGTGGCTGGCGCAGGGTGTGGGACTAACCAGGGGTGTCTACACCAGTTCGATGAGCGTGCATCACCGCGCACGGGACTACTACAAGAACGAAGACGAACTCCCGCTCGACACTCCCAGTGCCTACGGGCTGAGTAAGGGCTTCGGCGAAAGAATCTGTAGCTACTTCGCATCGTGGTTCGATATGAATATCACGGCTCTGCGTATCACCGGCCCCCGTGGTCGTGAGGCATACATCAAGGAACGTGCTCAGCCGATTACCGATCGACCTGACGGCTCGAAGCCGTTGTTCGTGACCGACGAGGCCGACCTTGCCCGGGCATATCTTGCGGCCCTGGAGAACGTCCAGATCGGGCATGGTCGCTTTGATGCCGTGTTCATAGCCGGTGACGAGAACGAGGAAGATCATAACCTGACAAAGGCAAAATCATTGCTTGGCTGGGTTCCTCAATCACATCTTGAGATCGAGTCGTAATGCGAATAGCGGTGATTGGAAGCGGAAGTGTCGGAACCGGTCTGGCGAAGTCGTGGTCGGCTCTGGGGCATTCGGTTGTTATCGGCTCACGATCGCCCGAGTCTGAGCGGATCATTGATCTGATTTCTGAGATCGGAAACGGAGTTACGGCCGCAGGTTTGAGCGAGTCAGTGGTAGGAGCCGATGTGATCGTGCTGGCAGTGCCGTGGAGCGCAGCCGAGATTTCAATTGCTGCACTCGGCGACCTTGCCGACCGCATCGTAGTCGACGCAACAAACCCGTTCGTGAAAGGACTTAATCTAGAAATCGGTCATACCGACTCGGGTGGCGAACAGGTAGCAAAGTGGGCGACAGGTGCAAAGGTTGTGAAAGCCCTGAACATCGTCGATGCAAGACTCCTCAACGGCAGAAAGCTCGAAAGCCGTGAAATCTCGATCCCTATTTGCGGAGATGATTCGGAATCAAAGGAAATCGTTGCCGACCTGATTGCCGAGTTGGGCTTCGACGTAATAGACGCCGGCAAACTCGAGATATCTCGCCTGCTAGAACCGCTCTGCCTCCTGATGATCAAACTTTCGATGAAAAAATCGTTAGGCAACGCGATCGGATTCAGAGTGTTGCGGGATTAATGCACTCGCGCGAGTCGGCTTGTTCGTCCCTCCTTCACACATCCTGAAATAATCGTCATTTAACTCACGCTCGTGACCGAGCTTCTGAGGCGTATCTGTACGACACATGTTTGGAGAACATTGCAGAGACCTTCACGGTCATCCTGAATCACATTCGACAAGCTCAGTGCATGCAAGTTCAGAACGACAATAGATAGGCGATGGCGGCTGGTACCGGATTGCTACCCTAAAGCTTCACCCGCCACGCAATCAATGCCGACAATACCCTCACCCCCGCCATTCCCAGAAACACCCACTGCCACGGCGTTCCGACCGTGTCGAGAACGAGGGCGAATATCAGCGCTTGCGCTCCGGCATAGACGTAGCCATGCCCATCGAGAACACCCGAGGCAGTTGCGGCGTACTTCGGCCCGGCGATATCGACAACGAGTGTTGCAGTCATCGAAAGACTCATTGCAAACGCCCCAACAAAGAGGAGGCCCGCTCCTGCGTAGATGTTTTCGGCTGGAACGACTGCGAGGCCGACGAGGGCAACTGCCGAGACAATGGCGGATATGGCGATCATTGGGCTGCGACGCCCCCCGATCAGCACATCCGAAATCCAGCCAGCCACGAGTGGGGCTGTGAGGTACCCAACCGGCAATGCGACGGTCACGAGTGCAGTGGTCTCGATCGAAAGCCCGGCTTCTTCGAAGTAGTACAACGGTGCCCATGTCGTCAGGCCGTAGCGGACAACGTTCTCAAGGCCCTTTACGTGCGAAGTTGCAACGAAACGCCAGTTCGAGTACAGGATTCGATAAGCCGTAAACGGACCGTCTGGGGCTTGTTCCAGTCGTGGCTGGTCGACGTTGCTCGATGTTTTACCTGTGTCATCTTCCCGATGCCTTGGAGAATCTGTTGTGTTCTCCACCACTCCTTCTTGATCTCGATCGATATTCTCCAGACCAACATCCGAAGGTCGATCCCGCACCAAAAAGAACAACGCAATCGCCGCCGGGAGCATCAGGAGAGGCGGGTACCTGAACGCGGCACGCCAGCCGAACTCTGCGACGGTCCAACCGGTGACGAGCCACATTACAAGCATCGCTGATCCGGCTGATACGCCGATTAGTCCCATCACGCGTCCGCGATGACTGCGGTGCCACCATTGGGCAAGCATGCCTATTCCCGGCGACCATACGGTGGCGTTCACGAAGCCGTTGAGCCCCCACGGAATAGCAATCGTCCACAGGCTGCCACCGAAACTCGTGACCCAGTTGAGTGCGACCGATGCCAGCGTGCCGGTAACCAGCCAGAACCGATAGCCGTATGCCTCGGCGATTCTACCGTGGGTCATGCCACCGATCGCGAATCCCCATAGCAACGCGGCGTTGATTATCCCGATCTCAACATGTGTGAAATCGAGCTGCTCGCGCATTACCGGACTCGCTGGCCAGTGATTGAATCTGCCCATGTATACGAACAGATAGAAGATGGCGTAGCTGAACAGCACTCGGTTTCGCCAGCGATGGAATTCTTCCTGATAGGCAGCACTACGCATTGTCACTGGAGCACTTTATATATACCCGGAGATAAGTGCTGGAAGAATCGTGTGAACCCTTCAGTTGGAGTCGCCTCAGTCTGGAGAGAAAGCTGAAGGGCAGACTTTGTAGGAACTCTGTCGTACTATTTGCGTCCATCGCTGCCCTTTCAACACAAGGGGGCGTTGTCAGCCGTATCGCAGAGAGAAAATAGTTCAATGATCGTTGATGTTCACACCCATTTGCCGAGTCACAAAGGCCCCGTGCCACCTGAAGAAATGCTGGTTGAAACGACCATGCGATCGGGCGAGACGGTGCATCTGACCAACTCGATCGATGACTATCTACGCGACATGGGGCCTGTGGATAAGGCGTTTATATTCGGAATTGCCCCTCGACCGTGGCACCCAGACGAGCGGATTCTTCGCACCGAGGGCTGGGAAGACGGGCAGAATCACAATGATGTAGCTGCCGAAACAGCAAAGTATGCGCCCGACAAGATTGTCCCGTTTATGTCGTTGCATCCGCTCGATCCGAACTGGAAGGACGAATACGACAGGTGTGTTGGCGATCTTGGCTGCAAGGGGATCAAGCTTGGCCCCAACTATCAGGATTTCGACCCGACAGGCCCCGAAGCATTCGAACTGTTTGCACGACTGGAAGCCGATGGCATTCCGATAGTGTTCCACCAGGGAACGTCACCGATGACAGAGGCTCCCCTTATCTATGCCCATCCGCTAACTTCCGACAAGATCGCCATGGCGTTTCCAAAGTTGACGATGGTTCTGGCGCATCTGGGCCACCCCTGGCAGACCGATTGCCTGTCGGTTGTTCGCAAGCACCCGAATGTTTGGGCCGATGTATCGGCACAGTTCTACCGTCCGTACTCGTTCTGGCAGGGGATGCGACTGTTTTACGAGTGGGGTGTGACCGACAAGATTCTGTTTGGTTCTGACTGGCCGGTGACTCTTCCGCAGGACAACATCGACCATCTCAGAGGTCTTGAGAAGTTCGCGAAAGATCATCACTTGCCCGAGATTCCTTCGGACGCTATCGAGGGAATCATCAACCGTGATGCCGTCGAGATTATGCGAGTGGGATAGACCAGTTCCGACTTTCTGATACTGGTGTGGGTCGATGTGCTCGGTATCCTGAGTTCAGCAGGGTCTGTGACGACTGATAGCGTGCGGAGATATTTTGCGCTGTTGGGTTCGCTCAGGTTTTCAGTGGGGAGTGTGTTGGAGGCCGGATTGCAGTGGCGAATAGGTTCTGATTCGATCGGGATATCCGGGGGTTGCGAGGAGAAGGCATGCCGTATTTGATCGTTGGCGTATTGCTCATCATCATGGCCCTGGTTATTTACCGGGCTGGCAGACGAGCGGGCTATGCGGCTGGGCGTATAGATGAGCGAAGAGATTGGTCGACCAAGATACGGGAGTTGGATGATTGACCAGCCCTCTCGATAGCGGACTGGTGTCGCACCTGCTCACCTTGAGCAGATATAAACCAGAGTTATCCTTCCTTCAAATACTGGCAACAACAATGCCGGCCTCTCGCATCCCGGAAAACGAATCAACGCATAGCATCCATGTCGCCTGATCCGAAAGAGAAAAAACAGGGCATCTATTACGGCTGGTACGTAGTTGCCGCGCTTTTCTTTGCGACATTCATCGCCATAGGTGCGCGGCAAGGATTTGGCGTTTTTGTCAACACATGGGAGCAGGACTGGGGAGTTACGACCGCCACCATCTCTATTGCTGCTGCCACCGGCTGGCTCGTCAATGGTATTTCTCAGCCCTTCGTGGGTCGCCTGACTGATATCTACGGTGGCCGTCGAGTAGTCGTGCTCTCGCTGCTGGTGATGGCGATAGCCACGATGGGCATCTCGCTTATCACGAATATTTACGGCCTGATCGCCCTGTACGGGTTCGTGATTTCCTTCGCATCGGGTGGGATATCGCCAGCCACCACCGGAGTAATCGTCGCCCGATGGTTCGAGAAGAAACGCGGTGTCGCGATGGCGGTTCTTATCTCGGGCGGC
This sequence comes from Chloroflexota bacterium, assembly GCA_024275195.1. GTDB lineage: Bacteria > Chloroflexota > Dehalococcoidia > Lucifugimonadales > Lucifugimonadaceae > Lucifugimonas. The sequence goes on from JAJRZP010000120.1 coordinate 13,821, forward strand.
TCTGTCGGTGGAATGATTGTCGTACCTTTCCTGAGCTATGTGCTCATCGAGTATGGCTGGCAAACTGCCTGGCTGATGGTTGGCGGGTTGGCGTTGGCGTTCGGTGTACCGCTTCTGATAATCGTCGTACGCAGCAATCCGATTGATATGGGTCTTGAGATAGATGGTCGGATTTCGGATAGATCGCTGGGCGCGAAGATCATCGTTCGACCCGTGGGCCCGAGATTCGCGAAAAAATGGCGAGACTCGCTCAGATCAAAGCCTATCTGGCAGCTTTCCGTCGCTTATTTCGTCTGCGGTATAACAACGGCTTCGATCGCAGTCCACTTCGTCCGTTGGGCTGTGAGCGAAGACATAACCACCGGAACTGCCGCAATTGCGTTCGGTGTGCTGAGCGGGATCAATGCAACCGGGGTGCTGGTCATTGGACTGCTTTCTGATCGGTGGCAAAGAAAAAACCTGCTTGGTGCCGTGTATGTGGTGCGAGCTTTGGCCTTTATCTCATTGTTCGTCTTACCGGGGCCAATCGCTATATGGGCCTTCGCTGTGATCGGCGGGATGTCATGGCTGGCAACGGTTCCGCTAACGGCTTCACTTACGGCCGACGTCTATGGAGTCAGAAATCTCGGTACCCTGTTCGGATTTTCGAACATGGCGCACCAACTTGGTGGCGCTGCTGCGGTAATGCTGTTTGGTTGGGCGTTTACCGCCTGGGGGTCGTACGACATACCGTTCGTTATCGGCGCTGCGTTGTTGCTTGCAGCCGGAGTTGTCTCGTTTTCAATTCGTGAAAAGAAACACTCGGTACGTTACGTGCAGGTTCAGGCAGATGCGGCAATCGATTCAAACACCGCTGTAACGGATTCAGTGTGAGATGGCAGGACACGTTGGAGTGCTTCTGCACGTTACCGAGCCGATTGATCCCAAACTCTGGGAGTGGTTGAGTGACAGGATCGATCACACGCTCGGTATTTCACCAGAAACGATGATCTACCTGATCGGAACGTTCATCGTACTGTTTCCGATCGTTCTTCTGATTCTTGTATGGCGACAGCGACGCAAGTTCAGGTGAGTGAGCATGCCCAGCATAGAGCTTGTGTCAGACCGAGACCTTGAACCGCCCGTAGCTGGAGTACACCGGCTCAACATACAAGGATGGAGCGATGACAAGAACAAGCAGGTACCCCGCAGAGGTACGAGAGCGTGCAATTAGGCTGGCTACGGAACACCGGGATCAGAGCGGGTCATTACTCGTGGAGAAGCAATTGAACTGATATGTGCGCTATCTCAGAAGGAATTGTTGAAAAGCAAACAGGTGACGTGCCCATCCTGCACACCGAAATCGAAGGCTTGACGGCCATGACGTAGAGACTTGGTGACCAGCCAGTGCAGAATGTCTTCCACTCTCACAATTCAATCACCCGAGAACAAACGGCCTGGCAATTACACCATCAAATCTCCGCCGCTGATGTCGAATCCCTGCCCCGTGATGTAGGCAGCCCGATCTGAAGCGAGGAAAGCGACCAACTCAGCGGCCTCAGAAGGTTCGCCGAGTCGGGGAATCGGGAAGCTGTCTGTGTATCGCTTTATTCGATCAGAATCGATCTCCTGTTGCACCATCTCGGTATTGATCAGACCCGGGCAAACAGCGTTCACAGTGATGCCGTGTGTCGCTTCCTCCATCGCCATGTGTCGTGTCAAGCCCAGAACCGCATGCTTCGACGCAGTGTAGTGGGCTCCGCCAAGCGTGCTCGTGGTTTTGCCGGCAGTAGAAGAAAAATTAACTATGCGACCCCATCCCGATCGACGCATGGATGTCAATACTGCTTTCGAAGGCAAGAAAGTGCCTTTCAAGTTGACGTTCATCACGAGATCCCACTCGGTCTCAGGCATGTCGATGACAGCTGTACGACGAAGGATTCCGGCTGCGTTCACAAGGATATTGATACCACGGTATTCTTCAGCAGCACGACTAACCAGACGATCAACGAAAGATGAGTCGGTGATGTCACCGGCAACCGCAATGGCATTTCCGCCATCTGAGACCACTGATTCAGCGGTTTCGGTTGCATCTGTGGGTTCGAGATCATTCACCACTACGTCGGCACCTGCAGCCGCCAAACGTACGGCTACCGCACGTCCCATGCCTCGCCCTGCGCCGGTCACGATCGCAACGCGTCCAGACAGTTCATTTGGGATTGCTTCGGGCATATTAGGAACGGGTGAGGTCATGCGATATATTCCCAATCTAAAACGACTTTACCCGACCTGCCGGAGGCCATCACGGCGAACCCCTCTGTGAATGTTGCGACTGAAAATCTATGTGTAATCACCGGAGATACATCCAGTCCACTTCTCAGCATGGCAGTCATTTTGTACCAAGTTTCGTACATTTCTCTCCCATAGATGCCTTTGAGATTGAGGCCTTTGAATATAATGTCGTTCCAGTCAATTTCAACCGGTGAAGGTGGAATCCCTAGCAGACCCACCCGTCCGCCGTGGTTCATCACGTGCAACAGTTCGCGAAACGCATCTGGATTGCCGCTCATTTCAAGCGCAACATCAAAGCCTTCTGTCATACCAAGATCGTCGAATACCTCATCTATTCTTTCGTGGGTCACGTTGATTGTCCGGGTTGCTCCCATCTGTCTGGCAAGATCTAATCGATAGTCGTTAACATCAGATACGGCGATATTCCGAGCGCCGACGAAACAGGCAATACCAGTTGCATATATGCCGATCGGGCCAGCACCGGTGATGAGAACGTCTTCGCCCACCAAATCGAACGAGAGGGCAGAGTGTGCAGCATTGCCCAGTGGGTCGAGGCAGGCAGCAATTTCGTCTGAGATAGAGTCATCGATCTTGAACGCATTGCTGGCCGGTAGAACAAGATACTCAGCGCAACTGCCATCACGATCCACACCGATGCCGATAGTGTTTCGACACAGATGGCGTTTCCCCGCCCGGCAGTTGCGGCAGTAGCCGCAGGTGATGTGACCCTCTCCCGAAACTCGGTCGCCTATGCTGAATCCAGCAACATGACTGCCTAATTCCACGATCTCACCCATGAACTCGTGACCGATGATTAATGGAATCGAAATCGTGTTTCTCGCCCATTCGTCCCAGTTGTAAATATGTATATCCGTCCCGCAGATCGCCGTTTTGCGCACACGGATTTTCACATCGTTCGGTCCCGGGCTTGGCTCTGGTTGATCTTCAAGCCATATTCCAGGCTCGGATTTAGTCTTTACCAGCGCCTTCACTCGATCACCTTCATGTCCCGCCCAACTCGCGTAAACGCACCGATAGCGAGATCGATCTGATCAAGCGTATGTGCCGCCGATAGCTGAGTCCTGATTCGTGCCTTTCCCATTGGCACGACGGGATACGAAAATCCTACGACGTAAATACCTTCGTCCAGAAGTCGATCTGCCATTTCAGCAGCCACGCCAGCATCGCCAAGCATTACAGGAATGATGGGATGATCGCCGGGTACAAGATCGAATCCGGCCGAGGTCATTCCGGCCCGGAACCTCTGGCTGTTCTGCTTAAGCTTTGTGCGAAGGTCTCCGCTAGATTCCAGGGTGTCCAGCACACTCAGCGATGTGGCTGCGATCATGGGTGCAAGGGTGTTCGAGAACAGATAGGGACGCGAACGTTGGCGAAGTAACTCGATAACCTCTTTGCGGCCCGAGGTATATCCCCCCGAAGCTCCACCCAGTGCCTTGCCAAGTGTCCCGGTGACGATATCTACGCGGTCCATCTGACCAGCAAATTCCGGTGTTCCTCTACCACGCTCACCAATAAATCCAACTGCGTGGGAGTCGTCCACCATAACCAGAGCGTTGTACCTGTCCGCCAGATCGCAGATCGATTTAAGATCAGCATAGCTGCCGTCCATCGAGAAGACACCATCGGTGGCAATGAGCCGACGGCGTGCACTCTGCGCCTCCACCAGCTTCGACTCAAGATCAGCCATATCGTTGTTGGCGTAGCGATATCGGTCAGCTTTGCACAGTCGAATACCGTCGATGATCGAAGCGTGGTTTAAGGAGTCGCTGATTACTGCATCATCGGAACCGAGAATCGTTTCAAATAGGCCAGTATTGGCATCGAAACACGAAGAGTAGAGAATCGTGTCTTCGGTTCCAAGAAATCCGCTGAGGCGTGATTCGAGCTCTGTGTGCACATCTTGTGTGCCACAGATAAATCGCACTGAGGACATACCGAATCCATGTTCGGTAAGCGCGTCACGAGCCGCTTCAATCACATCAGGATCGCCCGATAACCCGAGGTAGTTATTCGCACAGAGGTTGATCGCCTCTGACCCATTCTGCATGCGTATCACAGTGCCCTGCCGGGATACGATAATGCGCTCAGCTTTGTAGAGACCTTCTTTCCGAATTTCCGCGATCTCATGATCAAGTTGGCTGAGAAATTTCTGATCGATTACTGCACCTGCTTTACTAACTTAGGATCCGGATTCTACTCGATTGAATATCCAGTTAATTCGGACTGGCGCAAGTGAACCGCGATGGGAAAGTTGGAGACGGTCTAAACCTTCGCATCGAGCAATCCACCCATGCGGTCGAGGATAGTGTCGAGTTCAGCGTAGTCGAGTTTGTCGAGGTTCTTATTCGCAGGGTTCCGAGTCAACGGGGTTTTGATGATCCCGCGCCGCCAGTAGGCTGCCTTATATGCGTTGGCCCCGAACATGAACTCAAAATTGAGCGACGGAATCATCTGCTCCCAGATATCACGGGCTTCTTCAGTCACGATCTGTAGTCCATCTGAATCGATACCACCGGCATCGAGTGCGTCCCACAACTTCACGTGTGCGTCGGTTATGTGACCCGCTGGCATGGTTCCACAGGAGCCACGGCGATACTCGTCTACGAGATAGCGTCCGCCCATCCCACCCATTAGTCCCTTAACTGCACCGCCTGCCTTTTCAAGCAGTTCAGTCATGATCTGACCCGGCAGGTAACTTTCTTCTTTGACATAGTCGACATGCTCGACCTCGTTCAGCATCTTGACCATCATATCGGTCGGCACGACCGGTCCGGCTGGCGGCTTGTTGTTCTGGATCCAAACCGGCAGTTCGCCCGCTTCGGCAATCGCGACATAGTGATCCCACACAATCGATCCTGCTGCACCGTTAGGCGGCATCGCCATCACGGAATCGGCCCCCAACTCTGCCGCATTTCTGGTCAACTCGATTGAAATGGTAGTAGACGCGCCACTGACCCCTCCAACGACCGGGACTGCTCCATCGACGACCTCGATACCAATCTTGAGTACCTGTTTTCGCTCGGCATCGGTCAGGAATGGGCCTTCTGAGGCGTTTACGGGAAGAACGATTCCGTGTGCGCCGGCCTCCACGCTGAACGAGATGCATTTACGAAGTGATTCCCAATCGACCGAGAGATCCTCGTTGAACGGCGTGACGGGGATGGCGTAGACGCCCCGGAATTGGGAATTTCTAGTCATATGAAAGAGGCTCACTTTGAATATAGGTTCGTCAATACGGAACCCTCGTTTTCGGCGTACCGAGCATACACCCGAGATATGTGGGGTAAGATGCCCCACGAGTTGAGTTCATCCCCGGTTCGCCCACCAGAGAAAAGAGGGATCGATGGCAGAGACGATGCGTGCAGCACTGGACGATGGAACAGGGCAGTACATAGTTCAGGATGTTCCCATGCCGGAAATGTACGAAGGCGCAGCCATGATTCGTGTTCGCCAGACTGGAATCTGCGGTTCCGACCTGCACATGACGACCAGTAGAACCGAAGCGCAAACAATGGCTTCGGGTCACGAGATCGCCGGTGAGATTCTTGAACTGCCAGACGGCAAAACCGATCTCAGGGTGGGTGATCGTGTGGCGATCGAGATGATTGGGGCGGGCAGGGCGTGCCTGAACTGCCACTTCTGCCGGTACGGGCAGTGGAAGCACTGCATGAACCTTGCTCCCGACACGGGTGGTGGGTTCGCACAGTACATGACCCGGAAAACGGCGGGACTTTTCAAGCTTCCCGATTCGATGGACTGGATCGATGGTGGATTGGTCGAACCGATGGCAGTGAGCGTTCACGGTCTCCGTTATGGTCGAATGCAGCCAGACGATGTGGTTGGTGTCGTTGGCTCTGCAACGATCGGGCTGTCGTCGATCGCGGTCGCGAAGGCGTTTGGCGCAAGGACCGTTATCGCCTCAGCGCGGCATCCACATCAGGCAGAGGCGGCGAAGAAAATGGGTGCAGATATCGTCGTTGGATCGGACGAAGGCGAATTCGAGGCAGCTTGCATGGATGCAACGAAAGGCATCGGAGCCGATTTCGTGGTTGAGTCGGTCGGGGGGCATCAGAGTGCCTCGTTCAGCCAGGCAATCAAATCAACTCGTAATCAAGGGACGATGTTGTATCTGGGTGGGATGAAGATACCGATGGAAGTCGATCTCTTTGAGCCGCTTCTGCGCGAGATTCGAATACAGTCGGTGATTTGCTACGGAGTGATCGATGGTCGTCACGATTATGAGGTCGCAATCGACCTGCTGGAATCAGGAGACATTCCGTACAGGGAGATCGTTACGCATCAGGTCACGCTCGAGAATATCCAGGACGGTTTCGACGCTGCCTGGGACAAGACTTCAGGTTCGATCAAGGTGCATGTAAGCATCTAAAAGAAACGTTTTTCGTCGGATTTCGACTTCGAATCATAGCCGGGAGTCTGAAGATGCCGACATCTTCGTGGCATTCAGTCGATGTGATTCGCACCCACCGGAATCACAACTTTCGCCAACTTTAGGCCACCCGAGCAGAGTCAAATACGTGTATTCCCAGTTTAGTTGAGCCGGTTGGGTCATCGTTCCTTCTCGGTCGAATGAACTCGTTGGGTCACACAGGTGACGCTTGCGGACTACTGCTGGTAGGTAGGAACACGCAATCTGTAGGTAGGGCACACCTCCATCACACGTTGGTGCGACAGTTACGCAACTTCGAAGAGATTCGAGCGATAGATATGAAAATCACATTCCGACGACGACGATACCGATCACCTCACACCCCGAGCAGCGATGGGCGTCTTGCAAAGGCATCGACCAAAGTAATGATCGCAGCACGCTCTGCACGGTTCATCGAGACGATTGCTGAGTCAGTGAACAAGAATCCCGTAACGGCCATGAGTGGTGGCGCACAGGATCGTGATTCAGCGGTTGAGCGACTGGTTTTGCTTCGACCAGACGTTGCGATTATCGATATCGACCTCGGCTACGAGCTTGGTGGACTTGATACTGCATTCGCACTTCGCAAGATCAACCCTACGCTCGGAATCGTGATAGTTTCGCCTTACTCCGACCCGGAACGTCTGGCGATGGTTCCGACGGGACTAGGACTTGAATGGTCGTATGTGCTGACCTCCACTGCCCGCAAGCCCGAACTGCTGGCAAAGGCGATTCAGGGTGCGGCATGGGGGATACCGTTTATCGACCCACGAATTGACCGAGATCTGCTGGGTGTGGTTGAGAACTCTGTCGACTCGATTCTTGACCGAATTCTTGAAGGATCGACGAAAGATCGACGTATCGCTGCGAAAGAATCCCGTGGTCAGCTATTCCGGTGGAATGGGCAGGTCCAGACCTTCAAGCTACCCGATGTCACAGACGAAACGGGTGAGGAAACAGTCAAGGTATCCACCGATGCGTAATGGTTCCGATGTCTGGAGATTCCGGGATGATATCGGGCAGTCTGGCTGCACGGGGCGGGTACTATGCACACACTCGAAACAATGACGGCTGATTCAACCGATAGCTCAAAATCGATACTCATAAAACTGGCCGTTGGATAAGAAACGAATGACTCAAGACATCACAATATCGACCGATAACGAAGCGACCGTGGGGAACGAAAACTCGAAGCCACGGTTTAGTCGAACATTTCTGACGATTATTTCGACACTGATGTTCGGGATGTTGATCGGTTCGATTTTCATTGCGACCAGCTATGAAAAAGGTGATGGCCTCAGTGTGTACGAGCGCGAGGCCATAGCTGTTATCGCGATGCAGAACGAAATAACAGACGGTTGGAACGAGATGGTCGATACTTTCAACGCGTCCACTATCGCATCTGAGGCCGACCACGTTGTTCTTTACACGCTGAGCCAGAAATCTGCTCGTGCGCTGATCTCCGATTCTCAGGCCGTGATCAATCGATGGAGCGCGATCGATGTGCCGGAAGAGCATGTCGTATCACATGCACTTGGACTCGAAGCGCTCCGGGCTACTCAGGACGGCCTTATTCTGTTCGACGAGTTCTTTCAGAATGCGATCGACACCCTTGTGGCCGACCAGATTCGATCAGACGAGGCGTCCTCGAAGCTGATCTATGCCCGGGAGTTGTGGGCTAAGGCTGCGGCGGCGGCCGCGAACGAGGGCTAATACCCGCCTAGTTTCGCAGCGTCTTGCGTTCGAGATGGAAGACGGAAAGACCGAGCAGAATCGACGACCCGAACGCCACGTACAGCGAGATTTTACCTACTGTAATGACCGGATCAGGTTCATCGGTCAATATTTCGATAGCCGCGGTTATCAGAACCGCTGCCCAACCGGTTGCACCGACTGTGGCGAGTAGCAGCACGAGTTTATTGTTAGTAAGCCCGCTCACAAACGGTTACACACTCGATTGCTCTGTTGCAATCTCTTCCCAGATTTGATCGATGTAACGGTAAGAGATGCCGCAGTAGCTACAGGTCTTGAATATCAGTGTGGTACTCGCGCTGACCCCGACCGGCACGATAGAGAAAGCGTGTCGGTTGTCGTCCGGGCCGGGTATGCAGTCTGTCATGTTTGATTTAGCTCCCTGGCAGCCACGCCATTGTCTTCGAAGTAGGTAGTTTCGCCGTTGGTGAGTGCTTTATCCAGTACGTCGCCGATATCTGGTATTACCAGAGTGTCCGCGAGCCTGTTCATCTGAATCCATTCAACCGCAACTTGATTCGGATCGGGTTTTTCAGGCAGCTTCGGCACGCTACCCGGTTTGAGTTTGCATTCAAAGAACAGCTTTAAATAGTGGGTTGAGCCGTAAACGTTGTTGACCTCGGATGGAGCGGCCTCAGCGACGACCAGCAGTCTACCCACTTCCACATCAGCATCGGTCTCTTCCTTGATTTCGCGTGTCGCAGTTTGGCGCAGCGTTTCGCCTTCCTGATGACCACCCCCAGGGATTTGGTAGTGAGATCCGTTTTCGTTTTCAAACTTAACAAGCAGAATCTTGTTGCCTTCAACGATCACTCCCGCAGAACCCACACGTACAGATATTTTTCGAGGCATAGTCGGCAGTCTAGTCCCGATAGCCATCGACAGCGTTGGCGCGCATGTAGTCTCGATCGAGCTCGATACCGAGTCCGGGTCGGTCTGACAGGTAAATCTTGTCGCCACGGATATCCAGCGGGTGATCGATCATCACATCGTAAGCGTTGAGCTTTGCCCGTGAGGTCTCCACACGATAGTGATTCGGCACCGATGCCATCGCATGAGCTCCGGCAAGGACGTTTATCGGGCCACTGGCATCGTGTGGCGAGATCGGGATGTAGTACGCCTCTGCCATAGTTGCGATCTTCTTGATCTCAGAGATCCCACCCGTCCATGTCACGTCCGGCATGATGAAATCGGCAAGTTCGTTCTCAAGAATGGGGATGAACTCCCAGCGGGTATGAATCCGTTCACCGACGCAGATCGGTACGTCGACGTTCTCTCGAACCTGCCGCAGCGCGTGTGTACTCTCGACCGGAACTGGCTCTTCAAACCAGAATATTTTGTAAGGCTCAAGGGCACGGGCGAGTCGAATAGCAGTCGGTGCGTCGAAGCGGCCGTGGGCGTCGATCAGAATCTCAAAATCGGGGCCGACTGCCTCTCGAATACCGGAGATTCGTTCAACCGCGAGGTTCTCGGCCTCGGCGCTAAGTTGACCAGTCAAATAACCGTTCGATTCTTCGGAGTGGTGCGGGTAGAACGGGTCTGTTTTCAAAGATTTCTGACCGGTGGCAACTATCGCTTTGGCGTGCTGGATCATGTCTTCAACCGATGATCCGTCCTCCGGGTGACAGTAGATCGGAATGCCATCGCGAACAGGCCCGCCGAACAACTCGGATATCGGCAGCCCCAAAACCTTGCCACGGATGTCCCACAACGCGATATCGATTCCGCTGATGATATTTGTGGTTGCACCCCGGGAGCCCATGTAAGTGAACGAGCGAAAGATCTTGTTCCAGATCATTTCTATCAATCGAGGATCATCGCCTTCGATCAGGTCGCTAACATGGCGAATCGAGGCACATACGGCTCGATTTGAGACCGCAGACGTGCCTGTAATCTCACCCCAGCCAGTTACGCCTTCGTCGGTGTTTACTTCGATGTAGACGTATTCGCGATTTCGGATACGGCTATCGTTGGCAGTATCGAGATAGGGCGTGGGGGCCGATACCAGCCAGGGGATGACTTTCGTGATCTTCAATTCAGAAACTCCGAATGGTGATAGAGGTTACTTGGTTGGCGGAATCGTATGGCTGAATCAGTGGAATGTCGAGGACAGATTAAACAAAAAAGCCCCCGATATTCTCGGGGTCGATTTATTGGAAAATTGGTAGCCCCGCGGAGAATCGAGCTCCGGTCTCAGCCTTTAAAGGGCTGTGTCCTAACCGCTGGACGACGGGGCCGCGCTTCACAACTGGGCTGCCTATCGGTACCAGTTGTTTTTCGCACTGAATATCAGGATACCGCACGGTGAGCAAAACGGCGATTTGTGAGTACCGCGAGTTTTGGGGTGATCGATATGAGGCACTCGACCTGTCGAGAGTACATAGGGCACCACCCTACGAGTAGAAGAGCAGGGTAAGGTCATCTCAGCGAAAGCGGTTGAGTAAATCATCCTATTCTCAACCTTCTCGGCTAAGAAAGGCCTTTGGCGTAAAAAAGTCATTCCGTACAACTCGCAGGGCATTCGTCGGAGAGTGGACAGCGGGCGCATTGTGCGATGCGAGCCTTACAGATCTGGCGACCGTGAGTGATGAGTAAGACATGCATCTCGTAACGGTCGTCTTCCGGGATCATCTCCTCCATCAGCGGATGCGCCTGATCGGCGGTCGTCTTCTCCGCGATGAGCCCTAATCGCTTCGAGACACGGTGGATGTGGGTGTCGACCGGAAACGCAGGCATCTTCAGGGAGAAGGCCATCACAACAGCGGCCGTCTTGGGGCCGACCCCTGGGAGCGTTGTGAACCAGTTGCGGGCTTGTTCAAGCGGCCAGCCTGCGAGAAATTCGAGTTCGAAATGGCCGAGTCGCTTCAGGATTTCGACAAGAATCTGCTGGATGCGTATCGATTTCTGGTTCGCCAGACCCCCGTGCCGAATGGCATCGGCGACCTTCGTAGTCTCAGCCTCGATCACCTGGCCCCATGTGGGTAGCTGTTTTCGTAGCGAGTCGTAAGCCCGTTCTGCGTTCAGGTCAGAGGTATTCTGGGTAAGTACGGTGAATATCAACTCGTCGATGGCGATCATCCGAGGGCGCCATTCGATTGGGCCGTAGATCGAATCAAGACGCTCTTTAACCAGTTCGACTGGCACAGGGGGTCGGCGCTTTACGGCCGTCGCGGGTTGTTTTGGGAGCCTTGCTGGCATGCTCGCCTAGTAGTTTCGGGTCTGAACGAATTCGGCGAGCAACAGTAGCGAATCAAGTGACTCGGAAGGCGGGATTCCGTCGAGCGAGCGCACAGCCGTGTCAATGTAGCCTGCTGCGACCTTGTGAGTTTGCTCCAGGGCACCTGTCCTCTTGACTGCTTCGATAGCCACCGGCAGCAAATCCGCACGAGCCTCTTCGGGAGCGACCATCAGGGCGAGGATATCTTCTGAGGCGCCATTTTCCGCGGCGATGATTGCAGGGAGGGTGAGAATACCTTCGCCGAGATCATGCCCCGCCGGTTTGCCAAGCTGTTCACTGGTTGACCGGTAGTCGAGCAGGTCGTCGTAAACCTGATACGCCATGCCGATGTTGTAACCATAGTCTCGGACATTCTCGACTGAGATCTCATCGCCTCCACCCAGCACTGCACCGCTTTCGGCGGCTGTGCAGAACAGCGAGGCAGTCTTGTCGTAGATCCGCTGGTTGTACTCCTCGAGTGCCACCCCCGGTTGCCATGCCGTGTAAATCTCGTTCAACTCCCCGCGTGCCAGTTCAGTAATGGTTTCGGCAAAACGCCGGACAAGCCGTACATTGTTGGTGTCGCATACGTACATGGCTGAAGTTGCAAATACGAAATCTCCGATAAGAACTGCAACATTTCTGCCCCAGAGATTACTGGCAGTTTGATGGCCCCGGCGCGTGTCAGCATGATCGACGGTGTCGTCGTGAACCAGTGTCGCGATATGAAGTAACTCAACCGCAGTTGCCATTTTGATTGGCATTTCGCCCCCACCCTGCCCGAAAATTCGAGAAGTCAGAAGGGTCAGTGCAGGTCGAACTCGTTTGCCGGGAGTCGCAAGTACGTGCCCGAGTTGTGCGTCGAGGTCTCGAACCTGTTCAGACGCGTTTTCCGGGGTCCGATCGGCGATGGCGGCAATTTCTACGATCACAGCCTGCAGATCGCTGGCGACCGGCTCGTAGATGCTTTCCTGTGTGATGGCTTCGACCATGAGTATTTGTGAAGTTCGCTCCTGAGACGGTACTTACTACTCGTCTGTCAGTCGTTTGTTTTCTTCTTCGATAATCGAATCGTCAAGCTTGCGAAACAGCGGGGAAGGTTTCTCGATAGGCGAGCCGGGAACAATCTCTCTCCTGTCCCAGCCGTCGGCGAGTGTATCGCTATCGCTGAATAGCATACTGTGTATCTTGTCTGCGGAAGTGGGAAGGTACGGGTAGAACACGGTACGCAGGGTCGAGATTATATTGATGCCGACCCAGAGAGCGGTGCCTGCCGACTCCTTGTCTGTTTTAACGACCTTCCACGGCTCTTTTATATCGATGTACTGATTGCCGTGACGTGCCAATCGCATAGCGGCACGCAGACCGTCCCGGAAATGGCGGGCATCGATTGCTGCCGATACCTCGTTGAGGGCCGTGTCACAGGCATCGAGTGCCGCTTGATCGTCTTCGTCGAGATCTGCCGGGGTCGGTATCGCATTCTCGAAATTGCGTGTCGTTATTGTCAGGACCCTGTGTACGAAATTGCCGAAAGTGGCGACCAACTCGTTGTTGTTGGCAGCATGGAACCCTGCCCAGGTGAACTCAGAGTCGGATGTTTCAGGCATTATCGATGCAAGGTAGTACCGGAGTGGATCAGCTTCGTACCGAGTCAGGAAGTCGGGAACCCAGACGGCGTGCCCCTTGCTCTTGGAGAAGTCGACTCCGCCGAGATTCAGATACTCGTTGGCGACGACGTCGGTAGGCAGGTTTAGCCCGCCGCTGCCCATCAGAATCGATGGCAACAAAATCGTGTGAAACGAGACGTTGTCTTTACCCTGGAAGTAGTAGGTCTCACCATCTGGCTCAACCCAGAACTTCTTCCATTCATCCGGGGTGCCTTGCTGCTCCGCCCATGCCCGAGTTGCTGAAAGATAGCCGATAACAGCTTCAAACCAGACATAGATTCGCTTCGATTCATAGCATTCAAGCGGAACCGGCACACCCCATTCGATGTCCCGTGTCATGGCCCGGTCGTGAAGCCCTTCGCGGAGCATGCTGAGAGTCTGGTTTCGGACGTTCGCTCTCCACTCGTCTTTCCCTGAAACCCACTCCTCAAGCCGCTCCTGAAAATCGCCCAGCTTGAACATTTGGTGAGTTGTGTCTTTGAAGACTGGGGTCGAGCCGTCACGCTTGCTCCTGATATCTATCAGGTCGACCGGGTCGAGGGTTCGCCCGCAATCGTCGCACTGGTCGCCCCGAGCCGAATCGTAGCCGCAATACGGGCAAGTTCCCTCGACGAATCGATCCGAAAGGAATCGTTGTTCGGTCTCGGAAAACGGCATCGACTGCGTGGCTTCCACCAGATGTCCGTTTTCTTTGAGCCTTGTGAATATCTCCTGGCTAATCTCAATATGCCGGGCGGTGTGGGTGTGAGTGTAGAGATCGTAAGAAAAGCTCATGTCTTCAAGAGCTTTACTCCAGATTTCGTGATACCGCCCTGCAACTTCTTCCGGGGAGATACCCTCTTCGACCGCTTTCAGCATGGTGGGAGTGCCGTGCATGTCGGAACCAGAGACCATCGCCACTTCGTTGCCGACGATACGGTGATATCGGGCGAAGATATCGGCGGGAACGTTCATTCCTGCGATGTGGCCGAGATGAGGTTCGCCGTTTACGTATGGCCATGCGACGGCTACAAGAATTTTTCGGGGCAAGTGAGATTTCCGGATTGATGTAGTGCGTATTGGGTCAGCAGGTTAATTTGTACTGGCTGGCGATGGATTCCTATAGTCATTCATTATAGCTGTGGGTATGTTGAAATCAGGATAAATCCATGATTATTCCGGGTAGCCATTGCTCTCGCACGCTGAACGGGCCTAATCGTGACGAAGCGAGAGCCGGTAGACTCGATTTTTAGGCGCACCGGTTAGCTCGACAGCGCGATCGACTAGATTGCGTCCTCTCAGACCCTCTGATCTCAGTTTCTCTAGCGTTGTCACGATTGAGCTATCTGGTATTACTACCGGTTCGGGAATACCGACGCCTTCGATAACGATGACGAATTCGCCACGCGGCTCGCTGAAGTGTCCAAGCGCTTCACACGCTGTCCCTCGGAAGGTCTCTTCGTAGAGCTTGGTGAGTTCCCGGCAAATAACAAGTTGTCGTTCAGGAAGCACATCGCAGATATTTGCCAGGGTGTTCGCTACGCGATGAGGTGATTCGTAGGCGACCACAGGCCCTGGCTCACTCGAAGCATCCTCAAGAGCGATGATCTGTGCGTTTTTCTTTCGTGGCAGGAATCCAAGGAACAAGAATCGATCGAACGACCAGCCTGTGACCGAAAGCGCGGTGACTACTGCCGATGGTCCCGGGAGGGGGATGACTGCATGACCGGCTTCGATTGCGGCGCGAACGAGTGCCGATCCGGGGTCGCTGATCCCGGGTGTGCCGGCATCGGTAACGACTGCCATATCGCCAGACATTAGCCTTGAGACGAGTGCATTGAGCCGTTCCGGGGCGGTGTGCTCGTGAAGGCTTTCAAGTCGTGGCGATGTACCTATATGGCTGAGCAGTTTACGAGCGACCCGTGTATCTTCTGCTGCCACGACAGGCACCGTTGAGAGAACTTCTACGGCCCTCGCGGTCAGATCGGAAAGATTTCCGATGGGAGTTGCCACTACGTAAAGGGTGGACACCGTTTAGCTTTGTGCATTGGCGGAATCGAGGATTTTGTCGATTGCCGCGTTGTGCTGGTCGTCGGCGTGGTACGAACTACGGACGAGAGGCCCCGATGCCACGTGCTTGAAACCCATCTCGATGCCTGCCAGTTCAAGCTCCTTGAACTCTTCAGGCCTGTAGAAGCGAATAATCGGGTGATGACGTTTGGAGGGCCGCAAATACTGACCAATCGTTAGCAAGTCGGTTCCGACATCACGCAGATCCCGCATTGTTTCGAGGATTTCTGATCTGGTTTCACCGAGTCCGACCATCATGCCCGACTTCGAGGGCATGAACGGGTTGATCTCTTTAACGCGCCTAAGCAACTCAAGCGACAGATCATAGTTGCCGCGTGGACGAACTTTTTTAAACACGCGGCGGGTGGTTTCGATGTTGTGATTGAGAACGTGAGGTCCCGCCTTTACGACCCGTTCCAGTGACTCAAGCTCACCTTCGAAGTCAGGGATCAGCACTTCGACTTTGCAGTCTGGGGTGTTGCGGCGTATCTGAGTGATCGTTTCCGTGAAAATCCCCGAACCGTAGTCGGGTAAGTCATCTCGATCCACCGATGTTATGACGGTGTAGTTCAGTTCCATCTGCTTCACGGTGGAAGCCACCCGGATAGGCTCGGCGCGATCAACAGTACCCGGCCAGCCCGTTTTTACGTTGCAGTACGAACATGCTCGGGTGCATGTGTCGCCGAGAATCATGAACGTTGCGGTACCGCGGTCCCAGCACTCGCCGATGTTCGGGCATGCAGCCTCTTCACAGACCGTGTTGAGACTGGCTCCCTTGATCTTCTTTCGAATCTCAAGAAAATTCTCTCCGCCGGGAGCCCTGACTTTGAACCAGTCGGGTAGCCGTCGCTCTACGGTCGGTGATCCTGTTTTTTCTGACTTAGAAACCAAAGATTCGAGTTCGTTCTGAATCGGGTGGACTGAGCATCTGATCGCCAATTCGCGAGGGTCGAGGGCGCAACTCAGCTTGAACTAGTTCAGAATAACAGATACGCCGAACGTGTTTGATGGTATTTCGGATGCTGGCGACCCTCACTTGTACCACCGCTGAGAGACGAGTTTCTGGATGGCTAAACGGAAGCGAAGACAACGATATGACGGGCCGAATCTGACCGAGCATATCGATTTAAATCCCGGTGATAGTTTTGAGATCACCCTCGGCGAGATGAACGATGTTGGTGAGGTCGTAGCCGAAATCGAGGGTGCACCTGTTGCGATCTCAGGTGGCCTGCCGGGCGAAGTCGTTATCGCTGAGGTTCAGAAAAAGTTCCCGGAACGCATCGCGGCCAAAGTCATCAAAGTGTCTAAATCTTCCTCTGAGCGGGTCGAGCCAGAATGCAAGTATTTCCTGACATGCAGCGGGTGTCAGTGGCAGCATGTTTCGTATGACCACCAACTGAAACTCAAACAAGCTCGCGTCCAGCGTGAAGTAGACAAGTACGAAAACCTTTCTGGTGTAATGGTAGAAGCGACGGTGGCGAGCGAAAAACGGCTCGGCTACCGAAATCACGGTAGGTTCACAATCGGAAAATACGAAGATGCGGGTCAGGTCGGCTACAAGAACATGGTCACACGCAGCTTCGTTCGCATCGAAGAATGCCTGTTGATGGACCCCAAGATCAACAAAACGATCGGACTCGTTCAGGACAGAATGGATGGCCAAACCCAGATGTCGATTCGTGTCGGTACAAACACCGATTCGATGCTTGTCCAACCACGAATGAATATCTCAGGTCTCGATCTCGTGACCGGAGTGCAGCACTACGAGGAAGAAGTGCGGGGCGCACGATTCAGGATTGCAGCGTCCTCATTCTTTCAGGTCAACACAGGACAACTTTCACAGGCGGTCGACGAGGTCAGGGAACTACTCGAACTGGATGGAAGCGAGGTGATGGTCGATGCCTACTGCGGCGTAGGAGTTTTTGCGATACTCATGTCGCCATACGTGAAACGTGTGATCGGAATTGAAGAGTCGGCATCGGCAATTGAGGACGCGGGGCTGAACTTGAACGGTGTCACCAACGTCGAGTTTGTCGAAGGCAAGACGGAACATGTGCTGGCAGAGTGGTCGGAGCGTGGTGAGAACGACTCCATAGACGTCCTGTTGCTTGATCCTCCCCGAGTCGGGTGTCATCCGGACGTCCTAGAATCGGTGAAGCGGTTGAAGCCTCGAAAGGTACTGATGATCTCATGCGAGCCGACGGCCATGGCTCGTGATCTGGGTCAACTGTGCGAAGGCGGTACGTACAGGTTGGAGACTATCCGCCCGGTTGATATGTTCCCACAGACACGGCATGTCGAGACGATCAGCATGCTCTCATTACAGGTAGCACAGGAACAGGCCAGTGCCGAGTTCAGCTAGAGGCAGACTGGTGCTTGCCAGCCGATCACCTCGACGGGCACAGATTCTCTCAACTGCCGGAATCGAGTTTGTCGTCATTCCTGCTGAGATAGATGAGGACGGCATTCTTGCACGTAGCGGCGACTTGAGGAACGCTGTGCAGGTGTTGGCGCTCGCGAAGGCCAGATCAATTGCCGAATCGGGGTCTGGGTCGTATGTTTTGGGGGCCGATACGATAGTGGTTCAACACGGAGAAGTTCTCGGCAAGCCAGACTCTCCACAGCACGCGGTTGAAATGTTACGGCGCCTTAGCGCACAAGAGCATGAAGTGATTACCGGTGTTGCATTGGTGAATCCTGCTGGAGATTCTCATACAAAATGTGTTAGTACATCGGTAACTTTCCGTAGTCTGGATGATGAGGCGATTGCGAAGTACGTTTCTTCGGGACTGCCTTTCGACAAGGCTGGCGGGTATGGAATACAAGATCGCTCGTTCGCCCCGGTTGCGAGTTACGATAATTGTTATTTGAACGTTGTTGGACTACCCATGTGCGCTACGAGTGAACTATTGCGAAGATCAGGGTTCGTGCAATCTGGTGCAATCGATTGCCCGGGGCATGGCGCGCCCGAGCCGGAGACTGAGATTGATGCCGCCGCCAAGTCGAGGCCTGGGCAATGAGTTTCTTCGGGCTTGGCGGGTTCGAACTATTGCTGATCGGCGCGATCGCCCTATTCGTACTCGGCCCCAAACGCCTGCTCGACGGAATTAGAGATGGACGGAAAATATACACCGATCTCAAGCGACAGCGGGACGCACTTCAATCGTTGATTACCGAGGCGATTGATCTGGATGACCTGAAAAAACAGGTCGATGCGGATGGGCTGAAGAAGAGCATAAAGTCAATCGAAAATGATCTGAAGCTCGATCAGGTGGCCGAGGATATTCTGAAAACCACTACAGGCGGTAAATCGATACCCCGCGACATGCAATTTACTCGGCCGCACATTGAAATCGATCCCGAGGTGCGTGATGCCATTCCCGATTTGAACATTACCGGAGGGAGTGAAGAATCGAGCACTGAATCCGATGAAGCGGACCGATCGGAGTTGGCCAGTTCTCAAGTGGAATCAGATCACGAGCCAGAATCAGGTATTGATGAGGTGAAATCTTGAACGACAACGCCATGTCGATTCTGTCTCACCTCAACGAGCTAAAGCGTCGGTTGTTTCGGGTAGGGATAGTCGCGGTGATTTTTATCGCGGTTGCGGTAGTGAACTTCCGATGGATATTCAATCAGTTCACTGCTGACGCGCGTGAACTGATCGAGGCGGCTGGTGGCGACATCATTCAACTGACCCTCACTGAAGCCTGGGTCGCCGCCGCAAAATTGGCCGTTATGGCAGGACTGACGGCTGCGTTGCCGTATTTCCTCTGGGAGATGTCAAGATTCTTCCAACCCGGCCTAAAGTCAAACGAGCGGAAGTACATTTACTTCCTGATCCCCGGGGCGTTGATCTCGTTCACCATAGGTGCGCTCTTTGGCTATCTGGTTCTGATTCCTCGACTGTTCGAGTTCATGCTTCAGTTTCAGGGGAGTCTGGCTGTGCCGACCATCACAGCAGCGTCTGTGGTGTCGATGACAGTCGGGATCGTGTTCTGGCTTGGCACGATCTTCGAACTCCCGATCGTGATGTTCCTACTGGCAAAAATCGGCATTCTGACATCTGGTTGGCTAAAGACCAAACGCCGCTGGATGATACTGATAGCGTTCGTTTTCGGGGCGGCAGTTACACCAACTGACCCGATCTCACAGGTGATCGTCGCGATACCGGTGATGCTTCTGTTCGAAATCGGGATGCTGCTGGTAAAGATGGCCGAGAGAGGGCGCGAAAAGCAGAGCGCTGGCGACTGAGCACTCTAGAAGATGTGCGTGCGAGGCGTAGATAACGGGCGGCCCTGACCAGACTAGCCAGTTTTTGCTTCGTCGGCTTCGTCACCCGAGTCAGAGTCGGACTTCTTGTCCTTGTTGTCGATGGCCGACTTGAACTCGTTGATCGCCTGTCCCATGCCTTTACCGACAGACGGTAGTTTGCCAACTCCAAAGAGCAGCAAGACAATCACGAGTATGAGGGCGATTTGCCAGATGCCAAAGTTCTGGAACACAGATAAAGCTCCGAGTTGTCCCGATTCTGATCGGGACTTGTTGAATTGAACCGTGGTTCAACTACAAGTATACGCCGAGACTTTTCTTACGCCTAACGATCTCATGAGTTTTTCTGGAGTGTCGTGCGCCTGCCCCGGCAGTAAAAACCGTCGATGCTCGCCTGCCGGTTGCCTGCGATTAGCCCATATATCGCCATACAGCGACAACACGACTGAGGACTTCGACATCGCTGGACGGGAAAGTCATAGCTTGCATCTGGCTGTTCGCAGGTTCAAGGCGTGTGCGAGGACCCTCTGAGTAGAAGTGCTTGAGAGTTGTCGTCTTGTCGGATTTTATTCGAACCGCTGCCATCTGGCCGTTTCGAACCGAAGAAGCCTGTTCCATGATTACGAGATCGCCGTCTGAGATCAGCGCATCGATCATCGATTCCCCCCGAACTTTGAGGGCGTAGACGCCATCGCCTGTGCCGGTGATTGCCTGCGGGAGATCAATCAACTCAGAGCCGGAGAGATCAGACCATGTATCGTTTTCGGGCATCGGGAACGGCGACCCCGCTGCGATCGTGCCAAGCAGTGGGACGGCAACTGTGTCGATAGAGATGGGTTCGGGAGCGCGTTCACGCTGAGTCGATAGGCTGAGCCCGCGCGAAACCTCTGAATGACGGTTGAGATAACCACCGTCTTTGAGGCGATCAAGGTTGTAGGAGACGACCGAGGTAGAACTGATGTCGCATCCGTGCTGGATATCGCGCACGGTAGGCGGATAGTCGTGTTCGTCGATGAACTCTTCGATGAACGACAGTATCAGCTGTTGCTTTCCGGAGAGCTTTTTCATCTGTTCTAATCCTGGACTTTTCCGACTGGTCTATCACTCGCTGGTACGAACATATTCGCACTAATGTTCTGAAAACTATCAGTCGGCGCTATTGCACGTCAATTGTCGGTGTCACCAAATTACGATCATAAGTTCGGAAAGTTAGTTCTCTCTTCTTTGGGTTGGGTACGTGGTTTGGGGAATTTGGATGCGATGGAGTGGTTGGTGTGCGTGCGATCCTTCGACAGACTCGGGATGGCATCGAGTTGCTGTCTGTGTCTTGCAGGTGGAGCTGACAATGCAAGCTATCTAAGGCGCGCCGGGTAGTGATTCGCATGGAATGCCATCGTTATCTCCATCGAGTTGGTGCCGATCGTCGGCGGGACCACCGGCTGCGATGAAGAATTCCTGAGCTGTCGACCAGTCTGAGAAATCACCGCAGTTTCGATCTTCGCCAAAAGGATCGAAGCCCGAGGGTGGTGTACTGGTCGGCTGTGGTGTATTGGTGGCCGTCGGTGCCAGGGCGACAATAGTAGAAGTTGGAGTGGGTGGTACCACAGGACTCGATGTAGGTGACGGCTCACTCACCACCGTCGGTTCGCTGGTAGGTAGCGGTGCAGGAACGAGTGTTGGAACTGCGATGGACGTGGGAGTCGCCGAGACCGTTGAAGGAATAGCAACCGTCGCCGTCGGGGTCGGCGTGGTATTCAGGTCGTCAATACTTGGAGACGGAGATACAGTCGGCGTGGGCATCACCTTATCGGGCTCTGGCGCAAGCTCCAGTATTGGCGGTCGAGTTGGCTGAGAGTCGATAGTTGTTGGATCGAGAGACGGATTGTCCGTACTGAGTGACGATGCCGGAGGCCCGCTGGTTGGCGTGGCGGTTACGACCACCGTGACGTAGATTATGGAAGGCGTGGCGGTCGCGATGGGTGCGACAGTTATCACAGGCACCGACCCGACGGTTTCCGACTCTGTGCCACATGCGCCGGACACCAGTGCCAGAAGTAGTACCACGCCGAATAGCTTCGCCTTAGTGCCGGTGACCTTCGTGATCATGCCCGGCATGATCGTGGCCTGAGTGGTCGTGCCCCGAGTGATCATGTTCGGCATGGTCATGCCCGGCGTGGTCATGACCCGAGTGTTGATCGAACCCCTGAGGCGGGATAGTCGCCGCCGCATCGGGCTGCTCGTGACCGTGGGCCGGGTCGATATAAGCGTTTGGATGAGTCGGGTGATCATCGCCGAATGATATGCCCTCGAGATTCCCCGGGGGACCGCCGACGGTTTCGGCCTGACCGAATGCAACGTAGTGCGGAGGTTGGCCTTCGAATACGAGATAAGCGGATTGGTTCGTCGATAACGACTCATGGCCGCCGAACCATACAACGAGCGGTCCGTTCACCATCTGTAGAGGCCCATCTTTTACCGGGCGCTTTACATCTTCGTTGATCTCACCGGACCCAGACGGACCGACACCCCACTTAGACGGACCATCGTAGTCACCCGGCACAACGAATCGCCATCTCGGCAGCAATCCCTTCCAGGGTCCGACTTCAACCGCGACACGATTCTCTACACCCTCAAAAGGATGGTGAATGCGCCAGTTGTACTGGGTGTCGTCTGATTCAGACGATGGACCGGGCCGATGTGTATCGGCCGCATGGTTGTGTGTGTTGCCTGGGGAGTTTTCTGGACCCTGAGTCAAAGGTCTGCCCCGAGTTAGTTGGAGAGCTTGTTGTACTGCTTGGCGAGTCGCGACTTCTTACGCGCCGCAGTGTTTCGGTGTAACACACCTTTGCTCACAGCACTGTCGAGCGCTGAAATAGCGTTGCGAAGAGAATCGTCAGACTCATCAGGCTTCGAGCCTTCAGTGATGAGTTCGGTCACAGCCCGTACTCGGCTGCGGGTAAATGATCGTGTCGATCGGTTTCGTGCGGCTTTGCGTGTTTGAGCGCGCAAAGTTTTAGCGGCGGGCATTTATTTTCCTTGGTATCGGTTCGAATTGCTATGAAGACGATTTCACGTAGCCTGTCGAGAGCGGATTACTCCGAACTCTACGCTTCGCTGACCCGGAAGACACTGTCCACACCCGGAATCGTTTCCACGCGAGAGAAGAGCCGACTTAACTGCTCTACCCCAGTAGTGTACACCGTAAGCGACACAGTACATGCATTTGTTTTTTCGTCTTCATCAGAAGTAAGTGAGTGGATATTCACGTTTTCAGAAGAGACGACATTCGTGATGTCGCGAATCAGACCGACGCGGTCAAATGCTTTAATCTGCAATCTCGAGGCGTAAGTTGTCTCGTAGTGTCCCCATGCGACCGGTATATGCCGATCGGAATCCTCGGTATCCCGAAGGATAGGGCAACTCTGCCTGTGAACCGTCACGCCGCGGCCTCTCGTGAGATAGCCGGTTATCTCGTCGCCATATACAGGGCTGCAACAGCGTGCGATTCGCGTCAGCAAGCCGGGTTCGCCCATGACAACGAGACCCTTCGTCTGGTCGGTTGGCGGTTCACCTGACTTAGTCTCAGGTTTGAACACCTCGTGCGGTGCCGGACTGAGGGTGTCGGCGACTCTGGCAACAGAGATCTGGCCGGTGCCGAGGGCTTCACTCAGATCGTCCAGGTTGTCATAGTCAAGGCTGGCGACGATCTCTTTCTCGTTGTATTTCAGACCGAGCCGACGTAGCTCTTTCTTGAGCAGGTCTTTGCCGCGGCGGACGTTGCTCTGCCGCTCCTGCTTGCGGAACCACTGTTTGACCTTCGTACGTGCGCTGCCGGTGATCAGATACCCGAGATCGGGGTTGAGCCAGTCGAGACTCGGTCCACGGGGGATACGGGCTTTTCGGATTTCAACGACATCGCCGTTGTTAAGAGGCGTGTTGAGTGCAGTCAACTTGCCGTTTACGACGGCTCCCACAGTGTTGTGCCCGAGGTCGGTGTGAATGCGATAGGCGAAATCGATCGGAGTAGCACCAGCGGGCAGGTCTTTGACGTCGCCCTGCGGGGTGTAGACGAAAACCTGATCCTGCAAAATGTCGGTACGAACCGTCGCAAGGTACTCGTCATCTCCCGAGAGCTCACGCTGCCACTCGAGCAGTTGGCGCAGCCATGCCATCCTCGTCTCGAAGTTGTCGCCTTTGGGTGCGAGATCGTCGCCTTCCTTGTACATCCAATGCGATGCGACGCCTTCTTCTGCGGTCTCATGCATTTCCTTGGTGCGGATCTGCACTTCGATCGGGTAGTTGCCCGGGCCCCGCACTGAAGTGTGCAGCGACTGGTACATGTTTTCTTTCGGGCTGGCAATGTAGTCGTCGAACTGGCCTGGCACCGGTCGCCATTTCGAATGCACGACACCCAGCGCTGCGTAGCAATCGCTGAGGGAATCAGTGACAACTCTGATTGCGATCAGATCGTAAATCTCGTCGAACTTCCGACCCATCCGCTCATAGCGTTGCAGCTTGTTATATGTGCTGTACAGGTGCTTCACTCTGCCATCGACTCTGCACGTGATCTTGGCCCTTTCGAGTGGTTCTTTGATCGCTTTGACAGCAGCCTCGGTATAGATTTCACGCTCGGCGCGCTTTCGGCTCACCAGCCGAGAGATAGATTTGTACTGGCGCGGCATAAGGTAGCGGAACGCTTGATCTTCAAGCTGCCACTTGATGTCGTTCATGCCGAGGCGATGGGCCAACGGCGAGTAGATATCGAGGGTTTCGCGGGAGATTCGCTGCTGCTTGGGTACGGGCAGATGCCCGAGGGTCTGCATGTTGTGCAGGCGATCTGACAACTTGATCAGAACTACGCGGACATCTTCCGCCATCGCCACGAGCATCTTCCTGAGCGAAGCAGCGCGTGTTGCTTCGGGCGTGGCGATTTGCTTCACCATCGCGCTGTTTTCAGAGATCATGTCGAGGCGTTTCAACTTTGTTACGCCATCGACGAGCTTTGCAACTTCTAAACCGAACTTGGATTCAAGCTCCTGAAAGGTGATCCCGCAGTCTTCGATGACGTCATGGAGCAGCGCCGCCTGAATCGTTGTGGTGTCGAGTCGCATGTCGGCGAGTCGAATGGCGGTTGCGATCGGGTGTACGACGAACGGTTCGCCGGAGTCACGCTGCTGCCCGTCATGGGCGCTGATTGCAAACTTGAGCGATTCTTCAACGGCGCTGGCGCGATCAACCGGCAGGTACTTGTGTACCGCGTGCATTAGGTCCTTGGCAGATCCGATCTGTTCGGTCGTAGTCATTGATCGCTAATGTGTAGTTGTAACCCGTTGAGTTGGCATGCGATATCGTCAGATTAGCCTGAAACTCACTCTGGTAGGCCGACACGTCGCCGCGTAGCTACTATCCATTCTAATTGGTTGATGAAATTTCGGGTGATGTAGGAACATACGCGGGTAACCAGTTGGAGATAGGGCTGGGGCTTCATTCAGGATGAGTAGAGCCGGGCGATTTCATCACGTTCGAATTCGGGAAGTGGTTCGATGTTTCCATTGACGATTCGATACAGGCCATCTTCAGGACGAGTTATTTTTCCTATAACGTTGGCTTGAATCCCTGAGTCGCCGAGTGCATCGACGATCTCCGCTGAGCCTGTGGGATCGGCTGTGATCAGCAGCGCGCCCGAGGCAATCAACCCCCATGGATCGAGCCCGAGCGCCTGACATACCGACAGGGTTTCTGGATAGATTCGTACCTGATCGGTATTTATTGTCACACCTGTATTCGACGCGCGTGCCAGTTCGGAAAGCGCCCCGGCAAGACCTCCCTCGGTTGGGTCATGCATCGCGGTGACCTGACCGGTAGATGTCGCGATACGTGCGGCACTGACTACCGAGATGCCAGGAGTGTCGAGAAATTCGGCAGCCCCGGTAATTTCTGACTCGGTCATTCCTGCTTCTAACAGTTCGGATTTGCTTTCGCGGGCGATTATTGCCGTGCCCTCGATCGCGATTCCCGAAGTCAGGATTACTTCGTCGCCGGACATAGCAGAAGAAGTCTTTACGGTCTCCGACGGTGCGGCTTAACCAAGCATGGTTCCCGCGATGATCGGTCGTGGCAGACCCACCGTGATTTCAGTATGACCACCGATCAACGTGATGCCGAGTTCTCTGGCGGCGTCGTGGATCTGGGCGAATATGTCTCTGGCAGTTGAAGCCGGTTCGTTCTCAGGCAGTAGCAGAGTGCCCAAGAACCACTTTGGTGTTCCACCCGAAGCCGCGATGTCGTTGGCGTTTACCTGAATCGCGTACCAGCCGATTCGATCGGTTGCGAAGGTAATCGGATCGGACTTGGCAATGAGAGTGGAGCTTCCGAACGATATGAAAGCCGCGTCCTCGCCAATGCCGGGTCCGAGCAGGAGCCTCTTTTCCGCTGGATCGAGGTCGCCCAGAAAACTGGCGAGAAGATCAGGCGGAAGCTTTCCCGCTTTCAAACGCCTCTTCGCCAGTTCGTCGGTCATGAATTGTGAGTCTCAAGGTGTGGTAGTTGGCAGAGACGGGATCGGATCGCCGGTGAGGTAAGGACCGATGATGTTTCCGAGTATCGGGGCGAAGCCACCCAGATCGTCCCAAAAAACATCAAATGCCTTGTAGTTCTCCTGACAGATGAATTCGATCTCACTAATACCGCCATCTACGACGAAATCAAGCCGGAAAATCGTTGTGCAGCCCGGTGGGTTGGTAAGGGCAACGTCCTGATTGAAGATGTCGATAACTCGGTTCATGTCTTCCGAGGTCATTTCTCTCCGAACTTCGAAAGTGTCAGTAGAGAAATCACGGCGCATCAGAGTAAGTTTCGTCGCCTCAAGTAGCTTCGCCTGTAGTGCCAGATTGGTCGTACTGGACGCTGCTGGTTCGATTTCGCTACAACGGACGAGAATTGAGTCGTCACGAGTACCGTGATACTCCCAGGATTGTTCGCCGTTGCTGATGAAATAGATCAGTCCACGGTACGGCGCATCGGTTGTGTCGTAGTAGATTCCGGGATTTGGGCATCCCAGCGCCGTCGTCGGCCATTCAGCGGTTGTGACCGACGCTACGAACAGGGTCGAGAAATCGAAGCCTTTTTCGGCAGAAAGCCGTCCCATCTCCTCGACATACGAATCGGGCGGTCGTGGGGTTGGAGTTGCGGTTGGAGTCGGCGTCGGTGTCGCGGTTGGCTCAGGAGTGGCCGTTGGCCCCGGTGTGTGTGTGGGAGCCGGTATCGGCGTGACGGTCGGTCTGGCGGTTGTAGTCGGATCCGCAGTGGTCGAAGGCCCTGCGTTTGAGGTCGCATCGTTGTTTGAGTTGCCTGAGGCACAGGCCGCGATGACGGTGATCAACGCGAGGGCGAGGATCAGTGCAATGGCGTTACGAGAAGGTTTGATCACTTGGTTGTTAGTCTTTCGATTCTTCGTTTCGTCGCGGTGGTTGCGGACGACAGTTGAAACTTATTCAAGAACGATAAATTCGTATGTTGTGTCTGACTCTGTGATATCAACCAATGCCCATATCTGTGAGGGATCATCGGTGGCTTCTTCGATCAGATCCTCTGGCACGGCGACCTCGATGATGATCGAGCTTCCTTCCTCAGACCGGTATGCCCTGACTGCTTCAGGATTTGGACTTGCATTTACCCAGCCACCGACAAGAAGCTCCTCGTCGAAATCGATCTGGTCGACCCCGATCGCGGCTGTGTTCGAGTTCACGGTGTTGAATTCAGCAACATCTTCTTCTGAGCGGATGATGTGAACTAGGTCAAAGTCGGGTTCGGATGATTCTGAAGGTGTGACGATCGTGTAAGAAGGCTCCACAGGTACAAGTTGTAGAGTCGATTCACACAAGGCACCCGTACCGGCGCCCTGATCGGCATTGAACTCGTAGTAAATGCCGTCCTGTTGCAGCAAGAGCCGATAACCCGGAATGAGGTATGCACCAGTGATCGTCGATGAGGCTGGGTAGCAACCCGGGTTTCTCTCAGTCCACGTTTCGCCCTCGAACAAGATCATCTGTGGCGCTGAAGGATCGATCCCAAGTTTGGCGGCCAGAGCCTCTCTGGCAGTTGCCTCCAGTATCTCTGCCGGATCACCAACCTGGACATTCGCCGGTGTTGGTTGAGCGATATCAGGTGTTGGAAGGGAATCGGTGTAGAAGCCTTCACAGGCGGCAGCGAGAAAGGCAACCGACACCACAACTACAAGAATCGTGAATCGCCGGTACCGACTGAATGTGATGTTGGATGTATACATCTTCATGTGTGTTGAGAGGTAGAGCCTGATTCCAAAATCGAGATAGGCCAGCATTCTCAATAAGGCTAACGTGTTTTACAGATTGTAGGTGCGAGGGCATTACGTGTGCCTTATTCGTAAGTGACGTATTTTGCCGAATGTTCGGATTCATATCACTCCATAAAAAAGCTGTTGTTCACCAGGTGATTAGCTTCTAGTTTGTCTATACGAAGAAAATATTTCGTATCAATTATCTTTATCGGTGATTGACTGTATTACGAGTGAGACACTATGAGAGAAATCCTCATAACTCTTTCACAATCGGTATTTGCGATACCAGAATAAATGTGTATTGTTGAGGTAAGGATTTCGATATACGAATAAATTAGGACGCACTGACGAACCCGCGGTAAGGTCGTCGACCCCTATTGGATCTGGCTACAGGAGACTCACGGAATGAAGAAGGGCGTTGCCAAGGTATGGCGGGTAGTTGTTGGCGTCGCGTTGTTGTCGGTTCTGGCAATTGGCGCCATTTCATGTGCAGCAGATGATGCCGAAGAATCTTTGGCATCAAAGCCACTGGTGGTCTATTCAGGTAGAAGTGAGTCCTTGATCGCACCGCTCATAGCCGACTTCGAGGAAATCACCGGAGCGAAGGTTCAGGTCAACTACGGCTCTACCGGTCCGCTCGCCGCCACACTTCTTGAAGAAGGGGCCAATTCTCCAGCCGATATCTTCTTCGCTCAGGACCCCGGCGGTCTCGGTGCTGTGGATTCGCTACTCGAAGAACTGCCAACCGATATCCTCAGTTCTGTACCCGATTGGGCGCGGGACCCTGAGAACAAGTGGGTTGGCACTTCAGGACGTGCAAGAGTCATCGTTTACAACACCGATCTGCTGAGTGAAGCCGACCTTCCCGATTCAATCGAGGGCTTTGCCAGCCCCGAGTGGAAGGGTCGTATCGGGTGGCCGCCAACCAACGGTTCGCTACACGCGATGATCACCGCAATGCGGCAAGATTGGGGAGAGGAACGAACGCGTGCATGGCTCGAAGGTATCGTTGCGAACGAGCCCAAGATATATGCGAAGAACACCCCGACCGTTGCAGCCGTCGGTGCGGGTGAGATCGAAGTAGGCTTTGTGAACCACTACTATCTGCACCGCTTCATCGCCGAGGAAGGCGAATCGTTTCCGGCACGCAACTACTACACACGGGCTGCCGACCCCGGATCGATAATTCTCGTCGCAGGTGTTGGACTCATCAAAGAATCCGACAATAAAGATCTGGCGAGGCGATTTATCAAATTTCTGCTCAGTGCGACCGGCCAGCAGTACTTCACTTCACAGACGTACGAGTTCCCACTAAACAAGAACGCAAAGCCGAACAACTTGCTCCCTGCATTGGAAGATATCACCAAACCTTCTATCGATCTGGGTGACTTAGTCGATCTTGAAGGAACCCAGAATCTACTTCGGGAGGTTGGCGCTCTCCCGTAGGGGTTTGTAGAGCGAACGCAGACCAGTTCTGCATACAGATGTTGATCCATTCGTGTAATTTTCACGCGTCGGAACTGCGACTGCAGGCACCACTTCTCGAAATCCCGATGGTGCGTGCATGACCATTTCTGGCGTTATTCCCAGAGGCTGGAAAACAGTCGATGGAAAACGGCCACCGGTGTTTCTAGTAGCATCGGCGGCCGCTGTCGCGTTGGCGGCACTGATCCCAGTCGCCTATTTGCTCGTCAGGTCGATAGATGCTGGCCCTTCGTGGTTCGATATCGTCTGGCGAACCAGTACGGCCGACGTATTCCTCAGAACGTTTCTGCTCATCGCTCTCGTAACGGCTATATCAGTTATCGTGGCAGTTCCAATCGCCTGGCTCACCGTGAAATCAGATATTCCACTTCGCAAGGTACTGGCGGTGGCGTCCGTCCTGCCGCTTGTAATGCCAAGCTTCGTCATGGCGACGACGGTGATCGAGATGTACTCTCCTAAAGGCGTACTTCAAGGTTGGCTTTCCGGTCTCGGTGTCGACCGACTTCCCGATATCTATGGGCTTGGCGGGGCGACCCTCGTCCTGGTCCTCATGACCTATCCGTACGTCTTACTGACCGTTCGAGGCGCACTTCGAAGGATGGACCCTGCCTTAGAGGAAGCTGCGCGTGCGATGGGTTACGGGCCTTTCCATACTTTCCGTTCTGTCACATTGCCGATGCTACGGCCCGCCATTGCGGGTGGCTCACTCCTTGTCGCCCTGTACACCCTTAGCGACTTCGGTGGAGTTGCCCTGCTCCGTTACCAGACATTCACCTCTACGATCATGATTCAGTATGAGTCATCTATCGACCGGACTCTCGCCGCCGTTTTGTCACTCATCTTGGTGGTGATCGCGGTCTTACTGCTGATGGGTGAAGGCTTCACCCGTGGACGCGGAGCCTATCATCGCAGCACAGTCGGGGCGGTTCGTGTTCCTCGGCGCGTTGATCTTGGTCGTTGGCGGTGGGCCGGAGCAGCAGCGGTCAGCCTTCCGGTGTTGATTGGTCTGTTGGTCCCGGTTGGCGTGCTGGTTCACTGGCTGGTACGAGGGCTACTCAACAATCAGGAACTTTTACCGCTTCTGGTGCCGGCTCGAAACTCTCTCTACGTATCGTTGCTCGCCGCGGTGGTAACGGTGATGGCTGCGCTCCCGGTTGCCATCCTTGCCGTTCGATTTCAGGGTCGCCTGAGTCGTTTCTTCGAGCGTTCGACCTATATCGGTTTCGGATTGCCGGGTGTAGTCGTCGCACTGTCACTGGTGTTCTTCGGAATCAACGTAGCGCGCCCTCTTTATCAATCGATCTGGCTGTTGATATTCGCATATGGCGTACTATTCTTACCGGCAAGCGTGGGGGCGTTGCGAAGTTCTCTGCTACAGGTAAACCCGCGGGTCGAAGAAGCAGCCCAGAGTTTGGGCCGGTCGCAATGGCAAGTCATTTTCTCGATAACCGTTCCGCTGGTCATGCCCGGCGCATTTGCGGGAGCCGCGATGGTTTTCTTGCTAACTATGAAAGAACTTCCCGCGACACTGATTCTTTCTCCTATCGGTTATCGAACCCTGTCGTCCTCCATCTGGTCGGCAGCGTCTGAGGCATTCTTCGCTAAGACTGCCGCCGCAGCACTGTTGCTGGTAGTCGTCGCCGGAATACCAACTGCCTATCTAACTCTCCGCGGCTATGGCGACAAGTCCGGCGTGTCCGATCAGTCGCTCGATATTGACGAGGTAAAGCGATGAGATTGCCGTGGCAGCGTAAGCCTGTTGATCTCTCAGGCGCACCCGTCCCGGTTGCAACCACTGCTGCAACTCCCCCCGCACTGTCGTCCGAGACAGGCGTAATACATCTACAGGGCGTCAGATGCAGTTACCCGGGCTCCGAAACTCCGGTGATACGCGAATTCAACCTGTTGGTCCGGCCCGGAGAGTTCGTGAGCATTCTGGGCAGAAGCGGGGTCGGCAAAACTACCGCGCTGAGAGTGATCGCTGGATTCGAACAGGTAACTTCCGGTTATGTTCGTATCGGGGGACAGCTCGTCGGATCGTCATTCGTGCATGTCCCACCAGACCAACGCCGGATCGGGCTGGTGTTTCAGGACTACGCACTGTTCCCTCACCTGACAGTCGGGAGCAACGTTGAGTTCGGGCTGAAGGGTATGCCTGACGATGAACGTCGCGCCCGGATTGCTCCGGTGCTCGAAATGGTTGGAATGAGCGGGTATGAGTCCCGCTATGTTCATGAGCTTTCTGGCGGACAGCAGCAGCGAGTCGCCATTGCCCGGGCACTCGCACCCGACCCTGTCGCACTTCTTCTCGACGAGCCGTTCAGCAACCTCGACCGGCAACTGCGGGCGGTTTTGCGGCGCGATATCAAGAACATTGTCAGCGAAACCGGTGCAACAACACTGCTCGTCACCCATGACCGTGAAGAGGCGTTGGCGACATCGGACCGCATCGCGGTGATGGGCGACAACTGCATCGAGCAGATCGGAACCCCGGAAGATGTCTACCAGAATCCGGTTTCTGCCGAGGTCGCCACTCTGATTGGACCATGTGAACTGATACCCGGTGTCTTCAGAGGCGGAGTGGTTGTGACTGAGGCGGGAGTGTTCCCAACTCGGATTACTACCGACACTCCCATATCCGACGGCCAACAGGTTCTCGCCCTGATGCGAGCATCAGAGCTGGAGATAAAGCCCGCTGGCGAGGGAGATCAGCCGAGTGCGACAATCTATCTGAGGGAGTTCGAGGGAGAGTTCAGCGAGTACAGCATCAAGCTCAACTCCGGCACCACCCTTCGTGTTCGCCGACGTGCGGCCAACGGGCTTGAAGTTGGAAGTAGAGTCACCGTTCATCCTCGCGGCTCCTCCAAAGTAATCGTCTACCCGGTTTAGATCTGATCTTGCCGATCTATCGAACAGCGATTTAAAAACTTTCAATCGGTCAGGAACTTGGCGGACGGAACGACACAAATGCCAGTTGCTGTTCCAGCCTTAACTCTGAGTATTCCGGCAATTGCCAGACGTCGGCTGGTGTGATCAGATCGACCTGATACAACCAGCCGTTGACAATAAACCAGTGTGTGAACGATTCATATCCGACACCGTTGGAAGTGAAGCTGGTGTCAAACTCGTGGCCTTGAATCGAAGCAGTTCCGTCCGCCGAGGTTCGAAAAATACTCTGTTCTTTCTCAATGACAAAATCCGTCCAACCGTCACCAGCCACAAGGATCCAGTCGTTGGTGAACTGGCTTGTATTTTGATACTGAGAACCTTGGAATATTGCAGACACAATGATCGATGCGCCTGCAAATTCATCCCAGATCACCACGCCAGCATCAGTAGTTTCGATAAGCCAGCCCGGCGGAGGAGTGATGTCATATCCAAAATCTGAGTCTACGTATTTGCTATCCACCAACGAAGGATGCGGAGTCGGAGTCGGCGCGGCTACCACTTGGCCAGCAGACAACGAAGGCACAATCGATCGAAGAGTTTCTGAAGCAACGGCGAATCCGAATCCTTCAACCGACACCCCTCCAGTTGACGCGCGGATAACATACGTGTTGATGCCAGCGATTGTTCCATCAAGCAACAGCAGCGGCCCGCCCGAATTGCCAGGATTGATGGAAGCGTCAGTTTGCAGTTCGTTTCGATCTTCAACGGAATTGAACTGGATGCCCGAAACAATTCCCTCAGACACTCGTAACGAATCGACTCCCAGAGGAAACCCCATCGCCACGACCGATTCACCGAGTCTCACATCAACGGTTTTCGAGAATTCAAGAGCGGTGAAATCAGCATCACAACAGATCCTCAGAACCGCCAGGTCTCGGATTGCATCGAAACCGACCAGAGTTGCCGGGTATCTCGTCTGTTCTGAGTACACTACTTCGATTGCTGAAGCTTGATCGATCACATGTTGATTCGTCAGAATCAGCGCACTGCCAGAACTGTCGACCTCGATGAACACGCCTGAGCCAGATCCTCTATTGGTAACGACCTGAACGACCGAATCTCGGACTTCAGCGACCAGTTCAGAAAGCGATAGCACCATTGGAGTCGGTGCAACTACCGGTGTCGCTGTCGAGACCGCCGTGGGTGTCGGGGAGGGTGGCAACGTCGGAATCGGTGTCGGAGTAGGCGTAGCCGTTGGCGCTAAGGTCGGTACAACCACAGGTGTTGCGGTTGGGGTCGGCGGTGGCAGAACTGCAACAGTAGCCACCTCTTGAACCAAAGGTGGCGCA
>JAJRZP010000121.1 GCA_024275195.1 Chloroflexota bacterium
GGGCACAGACGAGCGTTGTCACAACCGATACGTCTCCACAGGCCAACATTGTCACCACCAACCTGACAACCGATGGCACAACCAGGGTGCTACCTGCGTTCCGTCTGCCATCGTTCAGTAATCTCAACTTCACGTTGCCAATGAAGCGCTGGCACAGGACGTTGATCGGCGCGACGGTGACCACGGCAGTTGTGGTCGCTGTGGCGATCCCGTTCTTCGTATCGAGACCTGCCGGTACGCCTACCGAGCCAGTTGCGCGGGCACTGCCTGTCATTCCGCGGCTCCTAACTCAACCACTTGCACCGCTCACGCTAGAAGAGCTTTCGGGTGAAAAGCTGCCTCTGGAAATCGCAGGAATCAAGGACCGTGCGGTCGTCGAAAAACCTGCCATCGCATTCTGGGGCGACACTGCCCCTGACGCATTCGTGACCGTCAATGGTGAGCCGGTTGAAGTGGCGGAGTACGGCGCGTTTGTCGTCGACTACCCGTTGGAAGATGGCGCCAATTTCATAGAGGTTCTGGCAAGTGATTTCCAGGGGCGCACAACTCGCCAGTCATTCACGATCGTGAGTTTGCAATAGTGAGCACTTTCTCTCGTGTAACTAAGAATCTGGCTCGGCCTCTCGCGATTGCTGTTCTGGCAACTCTCGTACTCAATGCATTGGGTTCGACTGATACGCCAGTCGCCGCGCGGGATGGTCGAATTGCCGTTTTCGGCACGGTGGTAGACGCACCATACGATGGCCAGTTGATTGTCGTTACCCGCGAGGGTCGGATCACTTTGACGATCACTGAAGAAACGAAAATCGTTCGAAAAAAGGATGCTATCAAGCTGGATAAGGTCAAATCCGGCTCCTCGGTCACCGGCTACTACACTGAAGATGACGGTGAGCTCCTCGCAGGAAAGCTGACCTTCCGAAAAAGAAATGCCAAGAAGGCTTTCGAACATGTCGTCGGTGTCGTCCTCAACAAATCTGGAAACCAGCTAACCGTCCAGACTACCGATGGCAAAGAGGTCATCATCAACCAACCGGAAAACCCGAGTGACGATGACACACGGACAGGCAGCCTGATAGCCACCGTCGTTGAGACTGATCCAGAATCGGGCGAAATGGATGCTGCCGCCATCCGTACCGCCGAGAAAACGATCGACCGACTCAACGAATCGATTGGTCGTGAGATAACACTTGCGCAGGAGAAGCTGCTCAAGGCGCTGATGTCGGCAACCGCTTCGATTCATCTGACACTCCTGTACGAAACTCTCGATGAAATTCAGGCGGAGGCACAGAGCAAAATTACGGAAGCATTCGCCGAATTCCAGACAAACTACACGGCAACCCTCGATGAGAATCTCATACCACCACCTCTGCTACTGATTTCAGGCAAGGTTCTGAGTAAAACTCCTGTCCGGTGGGTAGTAGCCGCAAACGGCAACGGCAGGCGATCGTTCGTGACGGTTCCGGGGGATGTGGAAGTCGAGTTACTCAGTGGCAACGATGGCACAATTCTTGATGTGACTCCGAGCATGTTTGTGGAGATATCTGCAACGCCTCAGACCGAAACAGCAAGTCCGGTTGCCCAATCGATCAAAATAATCCCACTCCCAGTCGTTCTCGATAACAGTGGAAACGGAAATAACAACGACCGAACGATTTCAGGCACGATCCTCTTGGTAGAAAATGGAAACTCTGGGACACAAAAAGTGATCGTGGTGGAAAACCCGGATGGCTCGGATGGAGCTGCCGCGATTACTGAAGACACCATGATTACCGGTGGTGACGATGATCTGGAACCGGGCCAGGTCGTTGAGGTAACTCTGGGTGATGACGGATTTTCGGCCGATGAGATCGAGGTCGTGTCATCGCCAACACAACCCGATACTGCGGAGGCAACCCCTGCACTGCCCGTCAAGTACAAACTCAAGGGCAAGATCCAGGCTGTCTCAGGTGACAGTGTGATACTTGACGATGTGTATCTGACTCTCGATACCGCTTCAATGTCGACTGACCCTCTGACGGTCGGTCAGGAAATACAGTTCACCGTTGTCGTAGATGAATCTGGACGCTGGGTGATCATTGGTGTCGAGCCGTAAACGATCACGCCAGTCTTAAGTGGATTCACTGCAAGTCGGATTAGCCTGAAAGCGATTTCGACGGTCACCGTTCAACCCCGGGTATGAGCCAGTCTTAAGCTCGATTTTGCCGAAATTCAGATTGCTCCACGGCCTCATCCAGTCGAGAGAAATCCTGTGATGCTATCGCGCAAACTATCAGCATCGAGACCGTGTGCCTGTATATGATCTTCCAGTGATCCGTATTTTCGCAACTCCATGTTTCGCACCCCAATCGATAGCAATCGGTGGGGTCGATCGTGCAATGCGCCTGAAATCTCTGCAGCCGATGTCCCCTGTAGATACGGTTCGACCAGAACGATCTCGGTCGCTCCTGTTTCTCGGAGTGTGCGACCATCGAACGGTATGACTGAGGTCGCGTAGAGAACCGTCATATCCAAAGCTGCTGTAGCTTCAAGGACGCGATCCAGCATCGGTCCGACAGCAATCACAGTTGGTGATCCATCCGCGGCTTTCCGCTCAACATGAAATTTCCCGGGCACCACAGGACGCGCCGATGAATTTAAATCTTCGGTCAATCTGACATACACCCTGCCATCATCGACCGCGGCAACATCCAGCAACGTCGCTGCTTCGTCGGGGTGACCGGGTACGTAAATATCAAAATCTGGGAGCAGTTTTATCAAGCCAACATCACCGGGTGCCTGATGAGTCCGACCGCTCAGTGAAGAATCAAATGAAGCACCGATGCTCACGAATACTCCGCCAAGGTTTAAATGTGCGAAGTCGATCTTGATCTGCTCATAAGGTCGTTCAAGCAGGAACGGCGTGTAGGAGTGGAGCAGCGGACGAAATCCTTCTTTCGCCAGGCCAGCCGCCACTCCGACCATAAGTTGTTCACGAATCCCGCAGTTTATAAATCGGTCTGGGAACCGGTCGTACAGTCCCGCTTCTTTGAATTGAGAAATGCCGATATCGGCTAAAACAACAACGGAATCAGCGTTGTTCTCAAGCATCCGTCCAGTAGCTTCGATGAACGCATCTCTCATTGTCGCAGCCACTATTTTGACTCCACTCTGGCAACTACGACGTGTGGCACACCGGGGTGGCTCTGCGTCAACGCGGTTTTGATATCTTCGTGATCGCGCCCATCTACAGTCGCTGATGACCAGCCTTCAGATTCGAATCGGCGGGCAATTCCGCCCGGCCAACCGAGCGACGCGGAGTTATTGTCGATGACGATCACGGTGAGGCGTTCAAGCCCAAGCCGCCCTGCCATCGCGATGGCTTCGTGGTTGCTACCTTCATCCAACTCGGCATCGCCCAACAGGCAGAATACGCGTGGTTGGTTCTGATTTCGCAGGCGCAGACCCATCAGCATCCCGACACCAATGCCCAGTCCGTGACCAAGTGACCCTGTTCCGATCTCAACCGCGGGAATAAGCTCGCCATCCGGGTGGTGTCCAAGTGGCGAATCGAACTCGCCCCACTTTTCGAGTTCACTTACATCGAGGAAACCTTTGGCAGCCAACACCGCGTAGTAGGCCATCGGCCCATGCCCCTTTGATAGTAGGAACCTGTCCCGCCCCGGTTCCTGAGGATTCTCAGGGTCAATATTCAACACCGAATCGTATAGAGTCCACAGAACGTCAAGCGTTGAAGTAGCGCTGAACGAGTGCTTCTCATCACCCGTCATCAGGCTCATTAGTTTTTCGAGATCGTGATAGGAATAACCGTCGGTATTACCCAAGACTTGCTGACTCGCCTTCACTGGACAACGTTGGTGTGAATTCGAACAAGCGTAGATGCGGTCTTTGAATTGCGCAACGTCCGGGAGTAATACACTTCCAACTCATGTCGAACCCAGACGGAAACACGCTCGAACACAGCAGGAATTCCTCAGCAGGTCGAGGTTCCCTGACAGCCCTCGTCCTGATGCTGTTGGTGATCGTTGTCGTACCTGCATTGTTCGGCCGTACTCGATCTCCTGAACCATTCGATCAATCGGTGGCAGACAGGTTCGAAGCGTCCGCCCCCGACACCGTGTATCTCGGAAACTCACTTCTCGATACTCGAATCGATGTCGACTACCTTAATGAACTGACTGGCAGTACTGCCGCATCACTGGCGATTGATGGAACTGCGCCCGGGATATGGCTTCTTCAACTGCAAAACATCGTTGCTGCAAGCGAGAACCCACCTGAGCGGGTGTTCATCTTCTTCCACGACGACTTGATCACTCGTCGCATATTCTTCACCGGTTCCGAGGACCGCGGGCTGGTAGAACGCCTCACACGCTCTGATAAAAGCGGTTTCGGCGCGGTTTCAACTACCTCCGGTTCGATTGGCGATAGAATCCGAGACGCATTTGTCACTCTCTATCCGATCACAAAACTGAATTCGTACCAAACTTCAAGTCCGATCAGTTCGATCGGGGCCAGAACAACCGGAATCACCGGAGATGAGTTTATCGAACTCAACGATGCGTATTTCGCGTTCGCAAATAAACGAGATGAAGCTGCGAGCATCCAGCAGCCGAAATTTCACGGAGATTTCGATTCGAAGATCGATAGTTCGTTCCTGCCTGCCATTATCGATGTCACCGAATCCATCGATACCGATCTCGTGATCATCCGGGTCGCCGCCAGACCCGGCCCTGACGGTAGCCCGAACGAATCTGCGTCGCTGGCGAAATATTCCGTCGATCTGGCTGCCTATCTCGCTGCGAACAACATCCGGTATATCGACATGATTGAGCGTGTCGGTGATGGTGCGCTCGACGCCGCCATGTACTACGACGGCTACCACATCAAGTACCGATTTCGCGGCTACTACACCGAGTTATTCGCCGAGTTGTTACGTTCGGAAATCGATCTCGAATCAAGTGACAGGTCAGGCGCGAATCGGTGACTTTCCAATCCCTTGAATACGGCGGCTTATTGGTAGTAGTTTTTACCGTCTACTGGTTCTTACCACGTCGGTTCCAGAACGTACTACTTCTTGGCGCAAGTTACGTGTTTTACGCCTACGTCGACCCAAGAATGGCACTTTTACTCGGCGGCTACACAGCACTGAACTATTTCGCAGTACTACGAATCCAGCATGACGCAGAAAATTCCAAAAAGTACCTGATCTTCGCGGTTACAGCTTCGCTCGTCACGCTTGCATTCTTTAAATATGCCGGGTTCTTCGTCGAAAGTTTTACCGACTTGCTCGGTCTGGTTGGTCTGGCCAACTTCGAGTCGACACTGAAAATCATCCTGCCTGTCGGCATTTCGTTTTACACGTTCCAGGCGCTTGGGTATGTGATCGACGTCTATATGAAGCGAACCCCTGCGCGGCACAGCATTATCGATACCGCTCTCTTTATAAGTTTTTTTCCTCAACTTGTCGCCGGGCCGATCGAACGTGCCTCTAGTCTGTTCCCACAACTCGAACGACGACGTATCTTCGATATCGATCGCACGACCAGCGGCGTATCCCTGCTGGCATGGGGGTTGTTTAAAAAACTGGTCATCGCCGACAACATCGGAATTATCGTCGACAACATTTTTTCGACCGCTCAACCCGGTGCAGCAATGCTCTGGATTGGAGCTCTGGCGTTCGGTGTGCAGTTGCTAGCCGACTTCTCCGGATACACCGATATCGCGCGCGGCTCTGCCCGGCTACTCGGAATAGAGCTATCGGTGAACTTTCGTCAGCCATGGCTTGCGGCTTCTCCAACCGATTTCTGGCGACGATGGCATATCACCCTGTCAACATGGTTGCGTGACTACGTCTACTCGCCGTTGGGTGGGAATCGTCGAGGGCGACACAGGACTGCCATCAATGTGGCAATCACGTTTGCCCTGGGCGGGCTATGGCATGGTGCTGCCTGGAATTTTATTTTCTGGGGACTGTTACACGCTACGCTAGTTCTCATTTCTCAAGCGCTAAGTGCACTTAAGCTCCCGTCCTACAGGCTACCGTCAACCGTCGTCACTTTTATAGTCATAAGCGCAAGCTGGCTGCTCTTCAGAGAGGGTGATCTGGGGTTCTTGCGCGACAACGTACTTAGCGCGGGTACGGAATTTCAGTTGGCGGCAGTATTGGGTGTGATCACGCTGCTTTACTCTCTACCGTTGTGGCTCCATGCTCTGTTCGACAGGCCTGCATTTACTACGCAGCTCTGGGAGCGGAACGACCTGAGTAGAGCGATTACGTTGACCGCGATAACGCTCATGTCTGTCGTCGGGATAATGTTGTTTCGAGCCGACACGTCAGCAGAATTCATCTACTTCCGCTTTTAGCGGTCGTCAACAATCTCGTTGGTCGTCTATCCGGCGGGTATCAGCCACTCTTTGATCTTGGCACAGTTCGTCGACGGCTCGGTGAGATTGCGGTCGTCACTCTCACACATGATCACTATGTTTCCGATTACGGTGTAGTCGTTGTAGGTCGGGAATCGGTTCGAGCATACGCGTGACTGCGCGAGAGATTCATCAGACTCTCCGATTACGGGATCAAGGTAAGACGCCGAGAACGTTTTGGCTGTCCGTCCCGTAATCGACTTCACCGCCGACGCACCCGCGGCGTCTCGGCAAGAAATCCTGTCAATACTGTCGTTGTCTGGAGCCTGCCCATCCGGCTCTCGACGGAATGTCTGGCCCTCAGCCGCCGTCACACCAAGCGTCTTTGCATCTTCTGCCGATCCGTAGATCAGGAGGCCAACCTCTTTCTGGTTCAAGAACCCCCATTTTGCAACCGAGGCACCGGGATACTCAAGAATGAAATCACGTTGTCCCTTCCAGCCGATTGACTTCATGTCGTCCTCTGTGAAGATCTGTGCCGATTCGATCATTCGGATCCGCTTGGGCGCATCGTCCGTACCGCCGATTGTCAGGTCGCTCACATCGCCCGTCCCACACGCCGCGGCCAGAGTACCGAGAAGAACTGCAGATACCAGAACCAGTCGAAACTTCGAAATACTCAGTAGTCGATTCATTGTTATTGACCTCTAGCCATGCCATTCGGGTGCGTTTACAAAGCGCACAACAGGTACCGATGTGAAGACTATAGAAAATCGGCATGCTTTGGTTGCTGCAACCGAGACATTCTTCATGACTGGTTCAATGACATTCGTCTCAAGGGCCTTTCCTCAATGGCGAAAGACTGTGGAGAAACAGGATTCGGAAAGCCTTCTGCTACGGAGGTGGCAGCAAAGTGGAGTTCTAGTGACGAACCGTGCGTCCTATGGTATCCGGAATCTCCACAGGTTTCGGGTCTTCAGTATCGATCATCCATCCCGCCAGCAGCGATCGCATTTCTGAGACAACCACAGCGTTCTCCGGCAACATTGCGACATTTCGAAGCTCCCACGGATCCTTCGTCAAATCATAAAGTTCGTCAACATCTCCCGGTCCACCGTCAGAGCCTGAAGTCAGGGTTGCACCACGCGCCATCGGATCGGTCACGTACTTCCACTCGGGGGTTCGAACCATCTTGCGGCGACCTTCGGCTTCACGCGCCCAGAGCGTTTCGATAATAGTTTGGTAGCCGAACGGCTCTTCAAGTGTGTCCAGCAGATTCATCGTCACTGGAGGACCTCCGGCGCCGTACTCCGAGAATGCAGCCGACCGCGGCATCGCAGGTGTGACTGTCGGCAGTGGGCGCCCCTGCATTCTCCGGGTTGCATCTTCATTCAATGCCGTTTCTCGGTGGGTATCATCCCGTGCCCACCCGGTACCGAGTGCATCAAACGAAGCCAGTCCTTGCAATTCAAGTAGTGTCGGTAGTATGTCGAGCGTGCTCGTCATCGAACTGTCAACCACACCCTGCGGCACGCCACCACCCGGCCACGAAACGATCATCGGCACTCGCACCAGAGCGTCGTAGAAAACCCCGCCTTTTACCGCCATCCCGTGCTCACCCATAAAGTCGCCGTGATCAGCAGTGAACACGATGATCGTGTTTTCTCGAAGTCCGAGTGTATCCAGTTTGTCGAGAATTCTGCCGATTCCATCGTCAACGAATCGAGTCATCGCTTGATAGACACTCACGACACCACGCCGGTGAGCATCGGTGTCTTCGGTCTGACGCATCATTCTTGCCAGCACCCTGTTTCGCTCTGGTGAAGTGCCGTCTGTGTACTCATCGGTTCGCTGTGGTGGCAGCACAACTTGCTCAGGTGGGAACATTTCGACGTATCGGCGCGGAGCCTCGAACGGTTCATGGGGATCAGGAAACGATACCCATAGGGCGAAGGGGTTCAACTCACCGGAATCGTTGGTCGAAAAGTCACCTGCGACATACCTGTCGAGAAATGCCTCTGTTTGAGTCGCAATCACGGACGTTCCGAAAAACTCTTCCGGCTTATTGGAAACCTTGTAGGCGATTCGCGGGCTCTGTGCGTTGTCTCGCAGCGTAAGTCGATCCTCGTGCCCTCGGTTGATGTCTTCCTCCGGGACGACCCACGACATGCCCGTATTTCCGGCATTTTCGCCTTTGTAGAGACCTTCTTGTGGCAATCCGGAATGAGAAATTTCGCATCGGACATCAAACAGTTCCAGATCTGAAAGTTCGATGAAGCAATGGTTTTTACCGATCAAGCCGGTAGTAAAGCC
Source organism: Chloroflexota bacterium (assembly GCA_024275195.1). Lineage (GTDB taxonomy): Bacteria > Chloroflexota > Dehalococcoidia > Lucifugimonadales > Lucifugimonadaceae > Lucifugimonas. Next base: position 8,674 of record JAJRZP010000121.1, read on the forward strand.
GTTGTCTTTCCAAATCCTGAACGCGTGTTGCTCATTTTCCGGCATCAGCGTTTCGTTTCGCCGACAACCAGTCGAGTGCGGATAGCGCGCGGTCATCACCGACGTCCTTGCCGGAACACACAGCGGGTGTGGAGTTATTGCATGCTCGAACCGCACTCCCTCGGTGGCGAGTCGTTCAAGATGTGGCGTCTCGATTCCGATCTCGGAGTACATGCGTAGAATCGTCGCCTTCATCTGATCGGCCATGATGAATAGGACGTTAGGAGTCGATTTGGTCGTCATTGGGAAGGGTTCACCGAATCTGTAGAAAATAATCTGACGATGAACAATCTACTTTCGATTGATCCACATCCGTGATCTGGGAACGTTCCCCTCCCACTCACTGAGCAGGTCGCTATGCCATATCCAGGACTCGCCCATGAATTCCTGCCCGTCCAACTCGCCACGTCCCGTCGCCCAGAGCAGTGTCAACCACCCTGAAGAATCAGTTGGTGCCCATGGAAACAGTCGTCCGAGTATTCGCCTGCACAATTGATCGTCAGGATCGAACTCGGCTTGGGTACCGGCAACGGCATCGTAGCCGTGCAGCAGGATTTCTACGCACGCCATCCCACGGAAACCCTCAGCATCGGGCAAGCCTGATGGATGAAACGCTCGTGTCCCAACTGGGACAGCCTCCGTAACTGTCGCCAGAACACGTGCCGATGACTCGATCTGATCTGCCGTTGCAGCCACTGTGCCTTCCGCGTGGCTCAATCCGCGCGAGCCAGGTGATTCCTGGACTTTAGCAGCAAGAGTGCTTGAGTAGAATTCGAGGGCATCGCAGATGTGGGCAGCAGTCCTCGATCGTGACCATTCAAGTCCGTATGCAAGCCGGTTCCAGAGTTCTGGATCCAGTCTTCGCACTGCGCCTGAGCAAAGCTCGGCAGCGGCAAGAAGATCGGCAGACGTGACCGGTGATCGATTGCTCATCTTCCACCACACAGATCATAGGCAATCGCAAGCATGCTGCGAGTACCACTTATCAGCGAGGCGATTCCTACAGATTCATCGGTTCCATGAGCTCTGGAGAGCATCGGATCATCGTCGGGGTGCGCCCCTGTAAAACCGTAGGTAATTATTCCAAGCTCCCGCGTGAATCTTGAATCTGTGAACCCGTTGCTGATAGCCGGAATCCACTGGATATCATCTCTCCCCACCGCCGCCGCCTGCGCTTTCCGGATTGAGTCGGTCAACTCTGTCTCAAATTCAGATGAATTTGGTACGGACATGTAGTCAATTTCGTACTCAAGCCCATCGATTCCGTCGAACGCCTGATCCAGTTGCCTGCGGACGTACGCTTCGTCCTGAAACGGGAGCGTACGGATATCGCAGGTGAGACTAATCTCTTCGGGAACACTGTTCGACTTGATTCCACCGGAAACCATTGTCGGGGTAAGAACCATGCGAGAGAGCGCCTTCAACAATGATCCCAATCGAGGCGACGTTTTGTTCATATTTTCGACAATTCGGTCGATGTTCATCGGGGAAGGTTTCTCCTCCACTCCGAACGAACCGACATGCTTGAAAATCTCGAGCGACGTATCGAGTTCGGGTCTATAACCCTCTATAGCCCCGAGAGCACGCGCCAACCGGTAACTCGCATTCACACCCGTCCACGGCACCGAGGCATGGGCACTCTCACCACGAAGAGTTATATGTAACTCCATTCTTCCCTTCTCGCCAGTTCCAAGCAAGTAGGTAAGCGAGTTGCCGATCTCGACAGGTGTGCCACCGCCTTCATTGACCGCAAATTGCGATTCTAGTGATTCTGGATGATTGTCAGCCAGCCAGCCGAAGCCCCAGCGACCACCGTGTTCTTCGTCTGCGCCGCTTACGAGTCGAAATCCATGATCGAGCCGAACATCAGACCGTTTCATGATCGCCATTGCCATCATCTGGCAGGTCAGCAATGCCTTGCAATCAGACGCACCTCGTCCGTAGACACGCCCCTCGGATATCTCGGCTGCGAACGGGTCCCAGTTCCACTTGGTTTCATCTTCGACTGGTACTACGTCGGTGTGTGACATCAGCATCAGACGTGTTTCTTCATCGGATCCCGGATATACCGAGATAATGTTGCCCCGCTCAACGTCACGGGCAAGTATCTCGGAAGATATACCGTCCTCATCAAGCCAATCTCGAACAAACTCCGCAACGGCCGTCTCGCCACCAGTGGGCATGAATCCGGTATTCACTGATGGGATTCGCACGAGTGATTGTTCAAGCTCGACGATCTCGTTCGTGGCCGCTTCGACCTGATCCAGCAATTTCTGGAGTGATGGCATGCTTTGTCCCTCAGAAGACGGAGAACTATTTTCGTCTCACAGCGGAAGCTAGCATTCACGATACAAGCGGTCAACGCGCTGGCATTCGAGATTCATCATAAAACCAAGAAAGGATGGCGCCGTTGTCGGTGCCATCCTTCCAAGACAATCTTTTTGATTGGACGCTTACGAGTCTTCGCTGTTGCTGAGACCCAGACGCCCGCGCCAGTTTCGGCGTCGTGTGGGGCTACCAACCGGCTCGGCATCATCTGTTTCCGACTTGGATTCTGATGCTGCAGATTTTCTGAGTGCCGGTGGCTTAGGTGTGCTTCGACCGTTGCTTGTTCCGTTAGCCGGATCAGAGCTTGTTCCCCCAACTCGCCTGCGAGTTGGAGTGCGGCGCATCTTGGTATCAGTAATCTTCTCGGACTCAGTTTCGTCCGTTTGAGTAGCTGAACTCTCGACCGGTGACTTACGCGAGACTGGCTTACGTGAGCGAGTGGAAGCTGCAGCTCGACGAGTTCTTGATCCTGTAGCTGACGTTGAGGTCGATTTCCTGCTGCTAGATCGTCGGCCCGATGCTGCCTTTGTGGCGGCCTTATCCTCACCGTTCGGCGAAGCTGCTTCGTCGGAAACCTCAGGACGGGATGCAGCGGCGGATCGAGAACGAGCCTGTGCGCGTGTCATCCACAATCCCGTAAACCATGTTTTGTTGAATTTCTGAACTACATCCGCGACACGTGAAGATTCAGCAGAGAGATTCATGTCGAATGCAGCAACTTCAATGTGCTTTCCGACATCTTTCACCGCCTGAAGAGCCGGGTAAAAATCGGCATCTCCACTTACGACTATCGCAGTGTCGTAGTGATCCTTGTAGGCATTGGTGACAAGATCGGTCGCCAGCATCACGTCGACACCTTTTTCGACCATGATGTCGCCGCGCTGTTTCCAAATACCGAGCCGAACTTCCACATACGGAGTGTCGTACAACGAATCGAGGAACTTCTGTTGTTCGAGACCGACATTTCGGTTTGTGTCGGATTCCTGACGGATGTTGTAGTAGTAGATTCTCTGCAACTGTCGACCGTTTGCCAATTTCAGCGCGAACTTGTCGAACTGTAAATCATGTCGGCCACAGCTCTGCGAGAGAACGTGGTACAGGTTGCTTCCGTCGATAAATACCATAACGCGATCACTGTCGCGTACGTTCAACGCTCTAGAAGACTTCGAGGGCATTTCAGCCACCACCTAATAAGTCAACACCGACAACGCGGCACTTCGGCACGCGCATTCGGCGGCTATTTTTCACGGGTGAGTCGGGGCAGGCGGAGGCGGGAAGAATTCATAAAAATCAAATAGTTGCAGACGCCCGTTTCGACTTCACTCTTCTATTCTACCTCGAATTACTGGCAACCCAACGCACTGTACATCCAAAGCCCACTGGTACTAACGCCAATTTCAGCCCTCCGACACTCTCTATTCGTCTTATCCGCTTGACTCGCGGGCACATCGGAAACATTATTGCGGTGCGGAACGAATATCCCGTGTCCAAACACCCACGTAACGTCTCATTTTAATAGTAGAGGCCTGAAGATTCACAATGAAAACCGTCAAACAGATTGAAACGCCTTGCGAGATGCCAAACGGTCTTCAGTGGGCAGATGAGGGCCTATTTGTGATGGATCAGAAGACGGACAACGTCTACGTGGTCGATGAATCAGGAAATCTCTTACGAACGATTCCGACCCCGACGGCCAATGGATCCGGCATTACCGTCGGTGGTGGTTATCTCTGGACGGCGTCGAATGGACACTCTGTGTCACGACCGAGACGTTCCACTGATACCGGCCTTGGATTTATCTACAAACTCGACCTACAAACTGGTGAGCCAGTCGATCGTTTTCGTACCCCAGATGGCGGGGGAATTCATGGGATTGAATGGGATGATGGAAAAATCTGGGTCACGGCGTTTCAACCACTGTCCATCTACCTCATGGATCCGTCGGATGGCTACAAGATTGTCCACAGCTTCAAGGTCGAGCTACCAAGATTACATGGGCTCGCGAGAGTGAAAGACGGACTGTGGGCAGCTCATACCACAGATAACGTGATCATTAAATACGACGTAGATTCTGGAGCAGAACTGGACCGTGTAACGATGGATCCCGATGATGCATTCATCCACGGACTATCGATGAAAGATGGGGAACTTTGGTATGGCGATGCGAACTTCGCCGGTAAACACAACACGGCAACGTTGGGGAAACCAGAAATCGGGAAGATCGTCGTCTAGAAGCATGATCGTGCCACCTACAAACTTGTTGGCAGACGTTAGATTCGTTGGTTTATCCGAAATCAGGAGGAGTTCGAATTGAGCAATGTTCCTGTCGTAGACAGCCATCATCATTTCTGGGAGATCGACCGGTTCGACTATTCGTGGATGCCAGAGGGTAGCCCGCTGGCCACGGACTACGGCCCTGCCGATCTCGCACCACTCGTGAAGGCAGCGGGCATCGACTACACAGTGATAGTTCAGGCCGTTTCTTCGCCTGACGAGGCACGCTGGCTACTGGAGCTTGCCGAGCGATACGACTTCATAGCCGGTGTCGTTGGCTGGGTCGATCTGACCGATCCTGAAGTCGGCTACACGCTCGATGAGTTGCAGCGCAGCAGGTATTTCAAGGGTGTGCGCCACATCTGGGAAGGGGAAGATGACCCTGGATGGCTCGTCAACTCTGGTGCAATAAACGGACTTAAAGAACTCGTAAGGCGCAGGCTTACATTCGATTTTCTTGCCAAACCACCGAATCTACCGTTCATTCCACAGGTCATGGATCAGGTTCCCGACCTTCGAGCAGTGGTTGATCACATCGCCAAGCCACCGATCGCAGATCATCTGATCGAACCGTGGCTGACCGACATGCGGGATGTCGCGAGTATCAACAGTATCCATTGCAAAATATCGGGGATGATTACCGAAGCTGATCACCAGAACTGGACAGATGATGATCTTCGTCCATACGTCCATCACGTGTTAGGCATGTTTGGTACCGACAGATTGATGTTCGGCACAGATTGGCCGGTCTGCACTCTGGCAGGTGACTACAAAACAGTTGCCGAGACCACGCGAGGAATACTGAAATCACTTTCGCCTGATGCAAGTGCAGATGTTTTTGGCGGAACAGCCGCACGGTTCTACCGGCTGGACGTGTAGCCGCTATTGACTACCGGAACCTCAATATCGATCATTCCCTCTGTTAGCGTAGCGGCTCGATCGTGAATGAGCCGATCTCGATCCCTGATGCGGATGAAGATGCACCGACGGAATTCGCCGCATAGCGCAAGCGATTCAGAAAGTGATAATAGGAAGCGCCGGGTCGATGACCCGGCGCTTCCTATTTGTTTTCAACTGTATTCGTCGATGAACTTACCAGGATGGTTTACCCGAACTCCATGCCCAGTTGTCGGGCGGCCAAACGTTTCGTCCAATACGAGCACCACCATCACGACTGGTGTCGTACGTGTCCCTCACTTCGGCAACCCATTGCCTGATGTGTGGGGTGCCTTTGTGATACTCGAATGCGTCGGGATTAGCATAAACCTCATACAGATAAAGCTCCGTCGGGTCGTTTACGTTCTGGTAAACGTCGAAGCGTAAACATCCCTGTTCTTCGTGAGTCGAGCCAACGCCATCTTTCGCAACCGATTCGATAAATGCGTCGACATGTTCTTCCTTCACGAACTTCGGTGCATGAATTACATGCAAGCTCGAAGCAAAGTACTCATCATCCACGATATGCGCACGATAAGAATCCCACTTTGCATCGCCACGGGGGAAAACAGGCTTACAGAACGATACCTCGACAGGTTCGCTGAACATGTCTTTCACCGCAGCATCCCATTCTGCGAAGTGAGGATAGGTGGTGTGCGCCTTGAAGGCGGCCTCATCGTTGTAGACCTCACAGAATGCAAATGACGTCGGATCGTCCGCAGCCTGAACGATATCGAAACGACGGCAACCCGGTTCGTTCATCACAGAGCCCTTTGCATCCCTAATCGATGCGGTAATGAAATCATCTATGCGGTCTTCTTTGACCTTCAATCTCACCATCAGGATGTACATCTCAACTCCAAATTGTTAGGTCGAACGCGTAATCGTAATCGCTGATACTCGACCTGCTTCATATGCTGGCGGGCGGAGTATACGCTTGGTGAGCTATGCCATGCACAACTTCGACCCCTGACATTCGTCAGGCTCCGGCAGAATCTATGGTCTCGGAATCTCGAATCAAAAGCGATATAGAAACGCTCAGTCGAGCACCCCGAAACTCTCGTGAGAACCCGGGGCACCATGCGTTCGCAGCACAGTGGATCGCCAGAGAGTTCGAATCGATCGGTCTTGCTGTCTCACGTCAGGTCTTCGATATCCCTGATCAGTCGCCTGATCGCACCGGCGTCAACATAATCGGATCGCTCAACGAAGGGTCTGGTGAGTCTCCGATTGTCATCGGCTCCCACTACGACACTGTTCCAAACTCTCCTGGAGCAGACGACAACGCCAGCGGTGTCGCCGCAATGCTCGAATGTGCCAGAACACTCATTGAATCGGGTAGCTCTCGGCACATAACGTTTGTCGCTTTTGATGCAGAAGAGCTGCAACACCCGGCGCAAGGACTGCATGGATCGACTGCCTACGTTGGTGCGATGACAGAGTCAAATCGCCCTTCCGCCACGATAATCCTTGAATCGGTCGGCTTCAGTTCGTCGATCATAAAACAACAGCTTCCTGGTTCGTTTAGATTCCTGTTCCGACGCGCATATAACGCGTTGAAGCTCCAGAAGTTCGAAGCGAATTCTCTCCTGATCCTTTCGAAAGGTCAGGGTCGAAATATTTCGAGGTCTCTCGAACGAAGCGCACAAGACGCCAGCATACAACTACCAATCTTGCCACTCGAGGTTCCCTGGTGGATGCCACTCATTAGGAATCTACGGCGCAGCGACCACGCGCCGTTCTGGCAGGCCGATATCCCTGCAGTCATGATCAGCGATACCGCAAACTTCCGAAACCCTCACTATCACCAGACCAGCGACACTGCTGAAACCGTTGATGTGGATCTGGTGACCAGGGCTGCCCGTATGATTCTCAACACAATCGACCGTGGTGACATCTGAGTTGGAGCCTTCGATCAACCTGGATCATGAACCGGGGGTGTCTCTTTCTGACTTTTCATCGGATACCACGCCAGATGAACCGTCAGGGTCTCCGGATGACTCCAGTTCTTCATCCAGCCTCTCGGGTTTTTCGGATTCAATCTTCTTATCTTCCCGATCCTCCTCGTTGTCGTCGCCCCAATCTTTGGGGACCGAGAAGGATTCGGAGGTCGAGGGTGACGGACTCGTCCCCTTGTATGAAGGGCCACCAGCCAGTGACGTTCCGCGTTCCCGCCCACTCATCGACAGCACTGTTCCGGCCACGAAGGCGAGCAGTCCCCCGATGATCCAGGGAACGGTTTGATTGCGCCAACCCTGTTGCCAGGAATCGAGTGCCCGCTCAAATCGCAGCGTCATCTCATCGCTTTCCAGTTCAGCAGTGAGGCGCGGGTAGTCTGCTTTGAATTCAATGCTGGCATCGGCACCGTAGTTCGGCACAAATTCCTGTGCGAGATCGTTGAACGACCAGGCGGCGGCGATCCCGCCATAGACGATCAATGCGCTGATAGCAGCAACTCCTCCGGCCCACTTGAGACGTCCTGCCCAGCCACGTCCCCCGATCAGTGCGATCACCAGCAACGGAATCAGCACCAGCACCCAGAGCACCCAGCGCAGCGAAAACGCAGTTCCAGCGTATCCACGAGCGTCATTGAACTGTTGCAACGCGGCCGGATCAAAATTATCGGTAATGTTCTTTTCTGTGATCAGAATACCGCTGGCGAGGATACGCAGTGTTTCTTCCGCATCGACTCGGGATTCCGGGTTGTTTCCGTCGGCCATAGAATCGATAAGATCCTGGTCGGTAAACCTGACACCATCGATTACCCGCGTCCGCAGGTCGTCAATGGTGTCGAACCCACCACCCACACGTGCCTCAAGATCCGCCCGCGAGTAAGCAACCTCACTCGGTACCTGATTTTCAACAAATGAAACTACCTGAGCATCGATCTGTGAACTGAATGTGCTCATTGCCAGGTTGATAGTAGCCTGTCCGCCAGCGATACAGCGAGGAATTTGTTGCGAACCGATATCCTGAGCTGCACCGAGCGCATCGGCTGGCGAACCACACCCGGGTATCTCCTCCAGCCTTGACTGGAGCTTCTGTCGAGCGAGAGACTGCAGCTTGGCGGATGCAGCATCCTTGCGGACACTGAGATCAACGGTGTATTCGAGGGTGTCTGTCTTGCCAACCAGATAGTCGACCAGTGCATCGATTACGCCCTGACCCTGTTCCTCGACCCAGTCGCGTGGGGCGATAATTTCGAAAGTGTCAATAACTTCAGCCTCGGTCAGGGCGATTCCGAATCCCACCGAGGTAGATTGAGCAACAGTCTCCTGAATCAGCGGATCGATCACCTGTGCGAATACGAGATTGTAAAGAGTGCCCTCGTTCGACAGTTTGTCCTTGAGAATTCGCCCGATTATTAAAACACGATCATCGAACTCAAGTACGACGTTGAATGAATCGGTGTCGCCCGCGAAATAAGGGGTAATTTCGTCAATAGCGCTGAATAGCTGACCTTCTAGCCATTCAGGCGCGAATATCTCACGGGCGATCGACTCGATCTCCGTTTGCGTGAATTCAATTCCCAGCGCCTGAGTCGAAATCTGATCAGTGAATTGATCCAACTGCGGAAGCAGCACATCATCGACGACCCGCTCGGCAAGGTTCAGATCGATGACTATTTCTCGCACCACGCCGGGAATCAGCCTGACCCGCTCCTGTACTTCCAGATCGATAGTAAATTCGTCGGTCTCGCCTCTCGCGTAGGGAACTACGCCGTTGAGGCTTTGCTCGAGTTTTTCCTGAACGTACTCGCGCGGAATCAGCGTTTCGATCAAACTTGTGATCGCAAGAGCGGCGGCGTCATTGTCATCGAAGCGAAGGGTGGTCGGCCCGACCGTTTCGTCCAGACCGGAGTTGACCTCAATTCCCTGGACAACAATATCTTGAACCAGATTGCCGATGATGTTGTCGTAAACGTAGTCGTAAGCACCGGCATCATCGAGCATTCCGGAAATTACTCCGGGGTCGGAAGCGGTGTCGACTACCTGATTCGCGCTCGTAGCGACGAAAAACAGGATTAGAAACAATCCTGCAAGCAACACTGCGAGTAGTTTTCGCATCAAAGTTCTCCGAGCAAATTCCGAGCACGATCTGATAGATATTCGGCGAGTCTAGCAATCCCCACACTACGAATTCGTTACTGAAGGTGTGCGTTAGGAGCTAGTTAGGTTAGGGACTAGCCGCGACCGAGATATGCCTGACCAAGTGGAAGCACAATGGCTTCGAGCATGTTTGATCCAGGCGGGAGCGTTGCCATGAGCAACGCGGTGCGACCCATATCCTCAGTCGAAATCAACGGCTCGGGACCTTCGTCACGACCCGTCGCGGATTTACCATCACCTCGTCTTTCTACCATTACATTTCCGGGATGCAGCGCACTGACTGCAATTCCATAATCACGGCCTTCTAACGCCAGCGACTGCGTTAGCCCCCAGACCGCATGCTTACTCGTTGTGTACGGAGACGAACTGTGTCGCGGTTTCTGGGCAGCGATACTGCCAATATTGATGATCCTGCCTCCACCCTGCTTTTTCATGATTTTGAATGCTTCACGGGATCCAAGAAACGGACCAGTGACGTTGACCTGAATGACAGTCTGCCACTGCTCCATCGTCAGATCCTCAATGGGGCCTCCGTCGAAGGCCCCGGAGTTGTTGACGAGTATGTCGAGTTTGCCGAATTGATCCATAGTTCTGGCAAAAAGATTGATCATCTGATCTTCGTTTGTCACATCTGTCGGAATGGCAATCACGGTACCGCCACCGCTCGAAAGTTCAGTTGCTGTCGCGTTGAGCCTTTCGGCGTTTCTTGCGGCGATTACAACTGTGCAACCCTCGTCAACAAACGCTCTGGCAATCCCTTTTCCGATGCCAGTTCCACCACCGGTGATGATCGCGACCTTCCCGTCAAGCTGCCCCATGATAATTCTCCTCATGACTGCGGTTTCATTCAGCCCGTATAGCGGTATTTACCCTTGTTTTATATGCAGCGAACAGTGCCAGTACCGAGAACCCCGCCAGGACCTGAAATGTCAGACTCCAACCGGAAAGAAACGCACTGGAGATCGCTGGATCTGTCGAATCGGCAAGCTCATTGAGTTGTACTTCAACCCCGCGGCTCAGCATGATGCCAGCAATTATCGCGGCCGCAAGTGCCTGACCGATCACACTCCCGACATTTCGCACCAGATTCAAAAAGGCGCTCATCGATCCGTAATCGCCCCGCCCAACGGTCGATAGCGTCGCGCTCATGTTCGGAGCCATCCACAGCCCCATCCCGAAGCCGTTCAGGAACAGTACCGGAGAGACGATCCAGAGCGTCGTGTCGACCACAAAAAACGAGAAGCCGATATTCGTGGCAATCATCATCCCCAGACCGGCAAACGTGAACGGCCGAAAACCGTATCGGTCCGAGAACCGCCCCGAGAACTGAGATGCCAACCCCATCCCGACTGCACCGACGAAGATAATCAGGCCTGCTGAACGTTGGTCGTAACCCATAAAACTCTGGATAAATATCGGCATCAGGAAAAATGTCGCCGACCCACCGAAGAATCCCAGAAATCGAGTGGCCGTCGACCATGAGAACGTCGAGTTCTGGAAGAAGCGGAGATTCAACATCGGTGAGTCGACTCGCAGTTCCCACCAAACAAGAAGACCAAAAAGCACGGTACTGAGTGCCATTCCTCCGATGATCTGGAACGAAAGCCATTCGAATGCGAACGGATTTGAAATAGTCAGGATGACCAGAGTCAATGCGCTTGCGGAGAGAAACGCTCCGAGCCAGTCGTATCGAGCACCAATTTTCTTCGCTACTTCACCGATTCGGGCGTCGTCTAGAACAATAACCGCAGCGCCAATTCCAGCCAGCGTGGGAACTGCGGTCACAAGGAAGATCGCCCGCCACTGAAACTCTTGAATCACCGGGCCAGCCACAACTGGACCGGCTGCGGCTCCGATAGCGACGATCGTGGTAATCATTCCAAGTGCCTTACCGCGCTGATCGCTTGGGAAAACGCCGACGATGATCGCAAACACCACAGCCTGCCCCATCGCGCTGCCGATCGACATGACCACTCTGGCACCGATCAGCATTTCGAGATTCTGCGCCGAGTATGCGAGCAGAGCGCCAGAAACAAAAAAGACCATACCGGCGATATGGAATTTCTTTCTACCTACGATGTCGGATACACGACCGAGCGGAAGCATCAATGCGCTCATGGTCAGCGAACTTATGATCGCCACCCACGTCACGGCCCTGAGCGTTACGCCAAATTCGTCGGCAATCGAAGATAGCGCGAGGAATACGATTGAGAAATCGAGAACCATCGCAAACAAAGCGATGGCAACCGTCCAGAACACTTTCCAGTGATAGTTATCTGAGACTCCATCTACGGGTGGCCTGCTCGATTCAGAAGTCAATTGGTGAATTAGTTCTCGTTCTCTCAGATTCGGAGTGGGGACAGCGGGGAATTATAGACCCACACCGGATGTGACGACGGTGAACATCTTTATGGTCGTGATAGCCTCTCGTCGCCTGTGGTCTGACGTGGCAGACACAGAGCCTGAACAGCAGTCATCGGAGCACCAGTTGTCGAGCGAATTATTGAATCCTCTGAGAGTGGTTACGCCACCAGTACCGGCCGGAACACCCATAACAGAGTTTTGGCCGGTCAGTGTCGATGTCGATTGGATCGAAACCCCTTACGTTGACAATAAACCGGATCCTGCGGTTCTCGCTGATGCCGACGTTTACATTGGAACTGACTTTACCGCTGAAATGGGTAGAGCAGCGAAATCGCTGAAAGCCATCCTGATCGCTGCCGCCGGTTACGACCGAATCGAACCAGACGCAGTCCCGAAGGGCGTGATCGTTGCCAACTCTTACCATCACGAAGCACCTATAGCGGAGTGGGTGATGGCAGTCGCCGTTGCGCTTGATCATCAACTAATCGCCAGCGATCGCACGTTCCGTGACGGCGATTGGTCAAGATGGCCTTCAAGATATGGCTCCTATCGCGAGCTCTACGGCCGAACGTTCGGAATCATCGGCTTCGGTGCTATCGGCAAACGTGTTGCCCGACTGGCAAAAGCCTATGACATGAAAGTTCTGGCGGCTGGCAGGCGGCCCGCTACTAACGAGATGGTCATTGCTGATGGTGTTGAGTACGGTTCAGGTCCGAAAGCAGTGGATCGGATCCTGAGGGAAGCAGACTTCGTGGTGATCTCGACACCGCTCAACGACGTCACCCGTGGCTTGATCGGTGAACGAGAACTCGGGCTAATGCGACGTGATGCGTATCTCATCAATCCGGCCCGCGGTCACATTGTCGACGAAAAAGCGCTCTATGATGCCCTCGCCCGAAACTCTATCGCTGGTGCCGCCATTGATACGTGGTACGAGTACCCTCTCGGCAACGATGATTCTCCACGACCCTCGAAATACCCGTTCTGGGAGCTTGAAAACATCATCATGACTCCGCACCACTCAGGCGCCACACTCGGAACGCGCAACCGCCGGACGACGACAGTTGCGGCGAATATCGACCGACTCAGTCGCGGCGAACCACTGGAGAACGTCTTGGACGATATTTCGACCATTTAGCAACCCGATTGATCTACTGATCGACGATGAGGAACAGGAAAATCGTTCACACTTGTTGTCGTTGTGAGGGGTTCGATGACGACGCACGCGGCGGTCGGCACACTTCTCATTGGCGTGCAAGATCCTGAGCTATCTCTGAATGACGGCTAAATCGGGTGGCGCGGCCAGCAGCACTCTAGGCTCGGCGTTGTCGAAATGCTTCGTACAGCACGATGCCGGTACTCACCGATGCGTTCAGCGAGGAGAGTTGACCCGCCATCTGAATCGAAGCGATCTGATCGCAATTTTCTCGAACCAGCCTCGAAAGTCCCTTGCCTTCAGAACCAACGACGATCACGACAGGGCCGGTGAAATCTGCCTCGGTGTATTCGACATCACCATCAGCATCCAGCCCGATCACCAACATGCCGAGTTCTTTCAATTTCTCGATCGTGCGATTCAAGTTGGCGACACGTGAGACTCTCACATGCTCAAGCGCACCCGCTGAGGCACGGATTGCGCCCGGCGTGATGCCGACAGCTCTGCGTTCCGGAATGATGAGGCCGTGGGCACCCGCGGCATCGGCTGTTCGGGCAATTGCACCAAGATTGTGAGGGTCCTGGATTCCATCTAGCATCACCAGCAACGGTGGCTGGTCGTCAGTCTCAGCCATCAACATCAAATCTTCAGGTTCGTGATACCGAGGGTCGGGTACGACCGCGATCACTCCCTGGCTTTTTTTAGTCTTCGACTGTGCCTCAAGTTCTTTCCGCGAGACCGCCTGAACTTCAACACCCGCTTCGGCAGCGAGCATTACGATCTCTCGTAGTTGAGAACCCAGTTCGACATCCTCGACCATGATCAACCGCTCGATGTCCCGCCCTGCCCTGAGTGATTCAAGTACAGCGCGCCGCCCTTCCACGGTTTGACCGTGAACTTTTCTAGCCCGAGAGAATCGTGACATGTCTACCCCGAACGGTCTTGTATCGGCAAGGATATCCTCGCCACCACACACGTAACACGTATCGCCTGAAGAAGTGTAAGTTTCATGGACACTCCACGCTATCGGCACACGCGCTCGTTGAGTCGAATATCCGAATCGAACCTATCTCCAAAGGAGCCACTAAATGGCACGAGAACGGGAATACGCCACAAATCAACTCAAGAAAACAATTGAAGATGGTGGCGTTGGCATTATCGCCAATGGTCCAAACAGTTCAGAAATGTGTGACTTTCTCGGTCATCTCGGCTTTGACGCGGCATTCATTGATTTTGAGCATGGCGGTGTGTCGTGGTCGGAACTCGCCGACATAACTCGAGCCTGTGAACTCTGGGGTATGTCGAGCGTGGTGCGAGTCAACAGGCTCGATGAAGCTCAAATACTACGCACGCTCGATCAAGGTGCCAGTGCTGTGATGATCCCACACGTCATAACTGTTGCAGATGCCCGCCTCGCTGCCAGTGCATGCAAATTTCCGCCGAATGGCATCCGTGGGGTTGCCGGTGGGCGGCGGGCATATGGGGTCGATGATTTCTTTCGCAAGTCCGATGAGGAGGTACAGCGCATCGCCCTCATCGAAGACTACGACGCCATCGACAACCTCCCTGAACTTACCAGTGTGGATGGAATCGATATTTTCTATGTCGCACCTTCAGACATGGCTGCCTCGATGGGACACACAGGCAACCCCGATCATCCAGATGTTCAGACTGCGATAGCTCGTGCAATCCGACTCGTAATCGATGGCGGTGGTATTGCCGGAACACTCACAAACGACGGCAATCTCGAAAAGTTTCTGGAGATGGGTGTCAGGTGCGTTGGAGTGCCCTGGCAACTATGGTTGAAACAATCGGCGGAATCGTTCATCCAGCGCACACGCTCGCTGAACTGAGCCTAGTATCCAGTTCGCTATGTTCGTTCAAACGTATTGATGTATTGGGGATTGCACCTATTGAGTTGCGCAGGAGTGCGGACGAGAACGATCGAACCGTAGGCAATACTCGATATGTGGCGCAGATGAATTAGCACTCGGCGTGGTTTCACGTTGTTCTGATTTCATCGTGTACCGTCAACAAGTATCAAGTGGCGAATAAATCACGACGCTCTCCAAATTCGAATGGCGAACTGACCGGGTTGACCGGCACCATACGTTCGATCACGATGTCAGATGGAGCCGACCGGCTTCGCCTGATCGCTTACGCGCCGGCCATGGTGATTGTCCTCGTCGTTCTGGCGATCGAACTCGGGGTTGGCGATCTTCGCACATCGAACGGTTCGTGGCTTCCGCTCACTGAAGTATTCGCCGTGATGGCAAGCGTTCTTGCGGGGACTCTGTGGTTCGGCTGGGGGCAATCCCGCGTAGCCACGCGTGCGATGAGCGTACTCAATGCTGCGGAAGACGAACGCCGAACAATTTCTGCGATAGGAATCGGTGCAAACTGGGATCTCGACCTCAATCGTATTTTCGCTCGATTTAGCAACGACCTCACGACCCTTATCGATTACGACCGCCTCACCATCACAACCGCACGGCGTGACGGTAGGATGCAGCTCGAATTCGTCGCAGGAATGGGCGCCCCTGAAGATGAGATCGGCGGCATAGTGGTCTCGGTCGTAGGTAGTCCTGACGGATTGGTGAATCCGCGGGATTACGGCCTCCATTCGCAGATGACGGTTCCGATTTCTGCGATTGACGGAACGATCACCCTTCGCAGTCGAGACAGAGACGCGTATGGGCCTCGCCATGTCGATGTGATGCGACAGGTCGTAGCTCAGATATCACCCGGTATCAGCAATGCGATCCACTATCAGGAGTCGCAACACCGTGTGATGGAGCGAACGGCACTGGCCGAGATTGGACGAGCAGCGACTCACGAAACCGATCTCGACTCCATTCTCATGGTTGTAAGTGGTGCGCTGTCCAACCTGATGAAGTTCGATCATCTTGGCACGATACTTACCGAATCAGGTGACGGTACCGCCTCCATCGTGTGCTGGTCTACCCCGGATCTTCTTGGATTGAATGCTGGAGACACTGTGAACCTTGACGGCCTGCAGTTCGGGTCTGGCGTACTCTCGGGACGTGGACGAGATCCTCTTGGGCTCAGTACTGACGGAGGCGACCAGGAGGAAAATGAACGTCTCTGGATGCAGGTCCCGCTGGGAGAGCAAGAAAAGTTTCTTGGCATGCTCGTTGTCAGCGCACCAGTAGATGCGGTTCTCAGCGAGGACGAAGCAGATCTACTCCAGCGTGTTGCGAATCAAATAACTCCCGCAATCCAGAACGCACGTCTTACTGCCGATTTGACGCGCACTCTTGAGGAACGTCGAATAGTTGCTGTCATTGGTCGTGCTGCCAGCAGTAAGACCCAGATTAGAAGTATTTTTGAGATCGTGGCGAAGGAGGTTGAGCCTATCGTCCCATTCGATCGGTTCATCGCCTCCGTAGCGATGCAGGATACTGAATATTTGAACGTTTCTTACGTTCAGGGAATCGCTTACGAAGGGAAAGAGGAAGGTTCAAAGATTCTCAGACCCAGCGAAGACGAAACTCGCGAACTCCGGGCACGGCGCGCCATCGTTCGACATTTATCAGACAACGATTCTGATAGTAGTTCGGCGCTACAGGCAGCAGGACTCAAATCGTGGATTCAGGTCGCACTTGGCGATCTCACCGACCCAATGGGCTATCTCAGTTTCCGCAGCAAAATACCGAATGCATATACAGACATCCATGTCGATTTTCTCGAAGGTATCGCACGGCAGATTGCACCAACATTGAAGAACGCCCAGATGTTCGAAATGGAACGGGCTTTGCGAGATCAACTCGACAACCAGAACAGAGAACTTCAGGAAGCCAACGCTGCGAAGTCACGATTCCTCTCGACTGTTTCGCACGAGTTGAAAACTCCGCTCACGATCATCTCGGGGTTCATCGATCTTATGTCCGACGATACCGAGGAGTTCACGGAAGAGCATGTTGAGGCGCTAGACATCATGCGGAAGAATTCGTCGAGACTTGGCCTGCTCATAAACGACGTACTCGACATCTCTCGGATGGATGCCGGAAAGCTTCGCATTGAGCCAACCAAATTCTTGGTAAACGAACTGATCGACGAACTCGACAAAAGTTTCAAACCGGTACTCAACCCAAAATCTCAAACCCTCTCGGTCTCAATTTCCGACTCAGAAATATGGATTGAAGCAGACCGGAACAGGGTTGCACAACTGATTACCAATCTCATGAGCAACGCACACAAGTACTCGGGAGAAGACAGCCAGATACGGCTGAACGTCGCCGTAGAAGACAGTAACTTGTGCGTGCTGGTCGAAGACGAGGGCATCGGCATTTCACTAGAGGACCAGAAGCAGCTATTCACGGCTTTCTTCAGAGCCGACAACCGGGTCGCCAGAGAAGCCGGCGGAACCGGGTTGGGTCTCGTAATCGCAAGATCGATTGCAGAGTTACATGGCGGCGACCTCTGGCTGAACAGCATCGAAAACCAGGGGACAACAGTGGCTTTCCGACTTCCCGGAATTATTTCGAAACCACTTGTCGAACCAGATGAAAAGATGGAGACATCAATGCTCGCGCAACGATCGAGACTGTACCCGGACACAGATTGGGAAGACATCGGCGAATCGGCTTAGATATTTAGTGAAAATGTGTAACCCGACCGAGATCGGCTACATCAAGTGCGAGAGGAAATCGGAATGAACAAAATACTTGTGGTAGATGATAGTTCGGATATCCGACTGCTACTGAGCCGAACGCTCAAGGCGGCCGGGTACACCGTGTCAGAGGCGACCGACGGTGATGAAGTGCTCACCGCCACGTTGTCGTACGAACCGGACATGATTCTGCTCGATGTCGCAATGGCACGGGTCGATGGATTCAAAGCGCTGGCGCAACTGAAGCAAGATCCCCGGACCAAAAATGTCCCGGTGATAATGGTCACTGCGAAGGGTCACCCAAGTGATCTGGAAACCGCTCGATCTTTGGGAGCCCTCGACTACATCAACAAGCCATGGGCACACGGTGAAGTCGAACTCCGAGTCCAGTGGGCGATCACCTCGGTTAAGCGGAAGCGTGAACAGGAAGTCCAGCAGAATATCGATCGTCTCGCCGGGTAGCAGTCAGGCCAAGATGCACGCTGCCGATCGCTGGCGTTACGGAACTGCAATAGCTCAAAGATTCTCTCTCGCTCTTTGAGTCAACAAGTGGTCTTCTCAGGAAGGCCACTCCGTGCGTTCGAACCCGGTCAACAACCCCAATTGCGCATTTCTCATGCGCCCGCCACAAATCATCATCCCTCTTAGCGTAATGTATGTCCGTAAGAATCCATTTTCTGGAAATACGGAAGGAAACAAGATGGTTGAGCGGTATCAAAATTTTGTCAACGGTGCGTGGACCGATGCATCGTCGGGCATGGTCTCGACGAGCACGAACCCTGCCGATCTGACAGACGTAATCGGTGAATTTCAGGCATCGAGCCCTGCCGATGTCGCGATAGCCATCTCCGCGGCTTCAGATGTGAAAGAAGCCTGGCGACGTACCTCTTCGCTTGCACGTGGGAGTTATCTGCTCAAAGCGGCTACATATCTCGAGGCGAACCTCGAAGAATTCGCTCAGGCTCTGACCCGAGAGTGTGGAAAAGCCATCCTCGAAGCACGTGGCGAAATTGGTCGGGCGGTGGCCCTGCTCCAATACTACGGAGTCGAAGGGGCGAATCCTGTCGGGTCGGTTGTCCCATCGGTTAACCCGAATATTCTGCTCTACACGAATCGTATGCCACTCGGTGTTGTAAGCCTCATCACCCCGTGGAACTTCCCGTTCGCCATCCCGATCTGGAAAATGGCCCCCGCGCTTGTGTACGGAAACACCATCGTTCTCAAACCCGCGTCGGCTGCTCCACACGTTGCAACTCTAATCGCAAGAATGTGGGAGGCTGTTGATCTACCCGCAGGGGTGTTCAATCTCGTCACCGGATCAGGCGGGGCAGTCGGAAACGAACTGTTCACAAACTCCAAAGTTAGTGCCATATCGTTCACCGGCTCGACCCGAATCGGGATGCAGATCGCCGCAGAATCCGCACGGCGTGGCAAGCGTTACCAGCTCGAGATGGGTGGAAAAAATCCAGTCATCGTTCTACCCGACGCTGATCTCGAGCAGGCTGCTGAAATCACCGTTTCTGGAGCCATGAAATACTCGGGCCAAAAATGCACGGCAACATCCCGCGCTATCGTCGTCGGCAACATAATGGAAGAGTTTACGAAGCTGGTTGTAGAGAAGACGAACGCGCTGAAAATCGGCCCTGGATCGGATCCCGAATCGATAATCGTTCCAGTAATCGACCAGGCCTCCAAAGACAATATCGCCTCGATGATCGAACGCGGAGTCGCCGATGGCGGCAGTGTTCTCGCAGGCGGTGGTGTCCCAACCGGTGGAACATTCGACAAGGGAACTTACGTTCAACCCACCGTGATCAACAATGTGGCATCCGATGCATTCGTGGCCTGTGAAGAAATCTTTGGCCCGGTACTATCTATTTTGCCTGCAGCCGATGCTGACGACGCTCTGAATATCGCCAACTCTGTTGAGTACGGCCTGAGTGCTGGAATTTTCACCCGAGACCTAAATTCGGTGCTCGATTTTGCCGATCGCATTGAAGCCGGAGTGGTGAAGATCAATGGCGAGACCGCCGGTCTCGAACCTCAAGTGCCGTTCGGTGGTATGAAATCAAGTTCGTCGGGCGATCGAGAACAGGGAAAGGCGGCAATCGAGTTCTTCACCCAATCGAAGACAATCTACGTCGACCGTAGTGCAACGTAACTCTTATCCCTGATAGCTTATGAACCCGGTGGCCGCTGAAAATTCGCACGCCACGGGTGTTGTGAGCCGAGCTACATCGGCGATGACACATACGCCATTACTGACGACACGGGGGTGAGTAAATGCCAGACCAGAGCTTCAGCGGAGTCTTCCCGATTCTGCAAATGCCTTTCGATGCAGCCGGGCGGATACTCTTCGAAGACCTGCGATCAGAAGTTGAGTACGCGATTCGCGGTGGCGTACACGGAGTTGGCATCGCCTACGGCTCAGAAGTGAACAAGCTCGATGATCATGAGCGCGATGAGGTCCTGAGTGCAGTCGTCGATCAGGCGGGCGGGCGGATAAAAGTGGTCATGAACACCGGCGCTCCATCAACGGTCCAGACCATTCACTATACCCGGGTCGCCAAAGTGCTCGGCGCCGATGCGGTAATGATTGCCCCGCCATTGATAGCCGGAATTCCGATGCCTCTGGTACGGCAACATTTCATTGATGTCGCCGAGTTTTCTGAACTGCCGATCTTCATGCAGGACATGGCGGGTGCTGCGATGCCACCAGCACTGCTTGCTGAACTCTCGAAAGAGAACGAGAACCTCTGCTACGCGAAGATTGAAACCCTTCCAACCCCAAACAGGTTCACGGAAACCGCCGAACTGGCGGGCGACAGTATCTCTATGTTCGGCGGTGCCAATGGAGTCTTCTTTATCGAAGAGTTACGGCGTGGCGCAAAAGGAACAATGCAGGGAATAGCGCTCTGCGACATCGTCCGAAAAACCTGGGATCATTTTCAGGCGGGTGACGAAATAGCGGCTGAATCACTGTGGAACCACTATCAACCGCTTGTGAAGCTATACACCCTCGCGGAGGGACAACTCTACTGGGTCGCCAAGGAAATCCTCCGCCGCCGCGGAGTGTTCACCGAGGCGTTCCCGCGCTTACCCGCAGTCAAGCCTGATGCCGGAATTTATCGCGAACTGGCCACACTTCTTGAGCGGCTTGGAGTCGCTGCCATTTGAATGGTCTTCGAGCCTCTGACGGTGGTCCGAAAAAGCCACAACTGGAGATGATCCGTGGGAATCAACCAGTACCCGCGGTTCCAGAACTTAGCCCCGGATACTCGCTGAGACAGGTGGCTCTCGAAGACCGACAATCGTACTCCCAGACGTTCGCCACCGCGTTCGATGATCCGTCGCCGTTTGGTGATCTGATGAAGCACTCACTGCCAGACGGTTTTTTTGTCGTAGAACACATGCCAACAGGCACAGTCGTGGCTGCGTCGACTGCTGCGATATACAAGAAATCGCAACATCCTGATGGCCATAGCCTCCAATGGGTGGTCGCACACCCCGACCATCGGGGCAACGGGGCGGGTCGGGTGACAGTAGCAGCCGCAACGCAATCACTCGCGAATCACGCACCGCACTATTCGTATCTATCGACCGATGACTTTCGCATACCGGCGATCAGCATCTACCTTAATCTGGGGTGGGAACCGCTTCTATATCGAGAAGACCAGGCCGAACGGTGGAGAGCCGTCTTCGATATCCTAGGTCGGCAGTTCGATGAAATTGAATTGCCACGAACTCCGCCCGGTTAGAACACACTGCCGTATCCAACAGAGAGCCAGTCAATGCCCTGGGATCCGTCTCAATACCTGAAATTCGCCGATCACAGGCTCCGGTCCGCTCTCGATCTACTCAACCGTGTTGATATGGAGTCACCTTCGGTCATCTACGACCTCGGTGCCGGAACCGGCAATGTAACCGAACTCCTCGCCAAACGCTGGCCAGATGCCAGAATCATTGGCGTAGACGATTCCGAGACCATGCTCGACAAAGCATCTGACCGCGCCGCGAATATCGAGTGGGAGGTTGGCGATATTGAGTCGTGGCACCCCGAGAAACCCGCAGAGTTGATCTTCACAAATGCGGCTCTTCACTGGGTCGGCAATCACGAAGATTTATTCACTCGGTTGATGTCGTCGGTTACGCCCGGTGGCGTTCTTGCTATCCAGATGCCACGCAACTTCAGCGCGGAGTCGCACACCGCCATAAGCGAGGCCGCACTCGGTGGCCGCTGGCGCAGCAAACTACAACCGCTACTGCGTCCCGCTCCAGTCAATAATCCGGCCTACTACATCGAACTTCTATCTTCACTGACCAGTTCTCTGGATGTCTGGGAGACCATATACATGCAGGTTCTCACCGGTGAGAATCCAGTAAAAGAATGGACGAAAGGCACCTGGCTTCGACCTCTTCTGGATGCGCTCGATGAACCCGAGCGAACAGAGTTCGAAACGACATACGCCGAACTGGTGGCAAAAGCGTATCCGAAACAGTCGGATGGTACGACGGTATTCCCGTTCAGACGACTGTTTATCGTCGCTACCCGCGGGTAACCGAGATAGTCGTCTGGCTGCTCACC
>JAJRZP010000122.1 GCA_024275195.1 Chloroflexota bacterium
ACGCTCGGGTGCAGGGTCGGCTCGAGTCGATGCGGAACAACGGCTGGCAGGAAGAGGTCGACTCACTTCGACGAGCCGGATATTCGCCAGCGGATTACGCCTTCAGTGGTATCGGCTACCGTCAGATGTTCGGACATATTTCAGGTGAGTATGACCTTGAGGAAGCAGTTCGATTGACAGTAGTAGCGACCAATCGTTTGATCCGCCATCAGGGCAACTGGTTCAAAAGAAGCGATCGACGAATTAATTGGTTCGACATGACACTCGACCCGAAACAGACCACAGAAACGATCGTCGAAGCTGCTTTGAAGTGGTCTAACCAATAGCCGTATTTTCAAATGCTACGATGGTTCAAGACAATACACCACGCCAAATAAGCTCCAGTATCCCATGTTCGCAGTTCCATCCAATCGGCCTTAGAATCAATTCAATACCTTCAGGGTCCTTACCAGAATGATCAGGAGAGAAAATGACCGTCGAGTTCACGAAACTGCACGGTGCCGGAAATGACTACATTGCCATAGACGGCCGTGGTGTTGATCGTGACTGGGGAGCTCTTTCGAAAGAGATGAGTCGGCTCGCCTTCGGGGTCGGGTCAGATGGCATCGTGCTTGTTCAACACTCTGACGTTGCTCAGATCAGGATGCGGGTCTACAACCCGGATGGATCTGAGGCCGAGATGAGTGGGAACGGCATTCGTCTTTTCTCCAAGTTCGTGATCGACCGAAAAATCGTACAGCCTGAGGACAATGGCCTGACCGTTGAGACGGGGGGCGGGGTGCGTACCGTTTGGCCAACGATGGCAGGTGACGTGATGATCGCGGCGAAGGTAGCGATGGGTAAACCCACCTTCGTCCCCGCAGAAATCCCGGTCGATACCGCTCAAATTGGCGATCTGGAGGTCATCAAGAATTTCCCGATTCACGTTGGTGGTCGCGAATTGAAAATTACCTGTCTGGCAGTTGGGAACCCTCACGCCGTGGTCATACTGGATGAACCGGTTGAAGAGTTCCCTCTAGTGGAAATCGGGGCGCAAGTTGAGAGCCACGAGTTGTTTCCAAATCGGGTCAACTTCGAGATTGTGAACGTAATAAATCGCTCGAAGATCCGTACACGGATCTTCGAGCGCGGCGCCGGCGAAACGATGTCATCCGGCACTGGATCAACTGCATCGGCATCGGCCGCGCGATCCCACGGTCTTGTCGATGACACAGTTGACGTTGTCGTTGACGGCGGAGTGCTTCGAATTTCGTGGGACGATACCGGCGAGGCTTTCCTTGAGGGGCCTGCGGTTGAAGTCTTTACCGGGGTGTGGCCCGACTGATCGGTACCGCGCCCCCACGCCCTGTCTCTCGACGGGGGGATACCGTGGAACATCACTGAAACTCGTCACACACCTGCTGTCCGCTCGTTTACGATTAGTTTTCTTCAACACACTCCAGCACCGAGACCAACTCAGGAAAACGGAACCAAACGAATGAAATTCGCTGCACGCGTCGAGAATCTACCCCCATATCTTTTCGTCGGTATCTCCCGAGCGATTGCGGCAAAAAAAGAGCAGGGCATTGAGGTAATTTCGTTCGGTATCGGCGATCCTGATATGCCGACGCCAGCTCCCGTGCTTGAGGCTCTGGTCGAAGCGTCCAGAAAGCCCGCGAATCACAAGTATCCTGAGACCGAAGGACTTCCCGAATTCAGGGCACGAGTCGCCCGTTTCTATAAAGATCGTTTCGGCGTGACGCTCGATCCTTCGACCGAGGTGATCAACCTGATCGGCGCGAAAGAGGGGATTGCCCACGCCGCGCTGTGCTTTATCGATCCCGGTGATATCTCGATCAGCCCAGACCCGGCTTATCCCGTCTATGAGATTGGAACCATGTTTGCGGGCGGCACTACCCACTTTGTGACCCTCAGGGAAGAAAACGGCTACCTGGTCGACTTCGCAGACATTCCAACCGATGTTGCGAAAAAGGCGAAAACGTTGTGGATCAAATACCCGAACAACCCAACAGGTGCGATCGCGCCGTTGAGTTTCTTTGACGATGCTGTTCGATATTGCAAGGAGTTCGATATCGCTCTGTTGCACGATGCCGCTTATACCGAGATTACTTACGATGGATACGTCGCTCCCAGCGTGTTGCAGGCCGAGGGTGCGATGGATATTGCTATGGAATTCCACTCTCTTTCAAAAACTGCCAACATGACCGGCTGGCGAGTCGGGATGGCCGCTGGGAATCCCGAAATGGTCAATGCACTCATGCGGGTGAAGTCAAACATTGACTCGGGTCTGTCACAGGCGAATCAAGAAATGGGTATTGCTGCCCTCGATATGTCGCAGGAATGGTTCGATAACAATAACGAGGTATATCGAAAGCGTCGCGACAAGGTAGTCTCAGTGTTGAACGAGATCGGTGTTCCGGCTATCGCTCCTAAGGGCGCGCTCTATATCTGGACTCCGATCCCGGCGGGATACACCTCTGCGGAGTTTGCACAGAAACTTCTTGATGAAGTGAACGTGGTCGTGACACCGGGTAACGGATACGGACCGGGTGGTGAGGGTTACATCCGACTTTCATTGACCATCCCCGACGATCAGATTGACGAAGGTCTACGCAGGCTTGCGCAGCTTCGGGTTGACGCCTAGTCATCCGCAGTCAGGTACCGGAAAACCCATTTGGCAAAAAAACGTACATATTCCACAGGCCCGTTCCGAGAACGCGCCATCCTCGTGGGAGTAAGCGTTCGTAGTCAGGGTGATTACTGGGCACTGGACGACTCGATTGCCGAGTTGTCTGAACTTGCACGCGCCGCCGGAGCGAATCCGGTCGCACGTTTCACGCAAACGATGAACAAGCCTTCGCCAACGTATATCGGTAAAGGCAAGATCGATGAACTCGAACATGCCGTGAAACACGAAGAAATCGACACCGTGATATTCGATGACGAACTTTCACCGACTCAGCAAAAGACACTCGAAGACAGGCTGAAAGTCAAAGTGATCGATCGAACTGCACTGATTCTCGATGTGTTCGCCCAGCGTGCCAGATCACGTGAGGGTCGTCTTCAGGTTGAGCTTGCCCAGACCGAATACCTTCTGCCCAGACTTGCTGGACAGTGGTCTCACCTCGAGCGACTTGGCGGAGGGGTCGGAACGAGAGGTCCCGGTGAGACCCAGATCGAAACCGACCGGCGATTGGTTCGGCGCAAGCTTTCACGCGTTAAGAAAGAGATAGCTCAGGTTCAGTCGCAGCGTAGTCAGCAACGCCTCCAGAGAACAGGCGGCGATACCAAGATCGTTTCACTGGTCGGGTACACCAACGCTGGCAAATCTGCGATTTTCAACCGAATCACTTCATCTGGCGTTACGGAGCGCAACCAGATGTTTTCGACGCTCGATACAACAACACGCCGCATGTATCTCCCATCAGGCACGGCGGCCACTATCAGCGATACCGTTGGATTCGTACACAAGCTCCCACCGGTTTTAGTGGCTGCGTTCCGTGCAACTCTTGAGGAAACGCTTGAAGCCGACCTGCTTATCCATGTAGTCGATATTTCAAGTCCGTACGCGGTCGAGCAAACCCAGGTGGTGTCCGATCAACTGTCTGACATGGGGATAGGGGACACCCCTCGTATTCTCGTGCTGAACAAGCTTGATCTGATTGCCGCCACCGACGACGAGCCCATCAGTCTCAGCGTTCTTGATCAAATCGACGTAACAGAATTCAGCCGCGTTGTAACCAGTTCGGCCACAAAGGGCTGGGGCATGAACGATCTTCGCGACGCAATCGAAGCTGAGGTTGTCTCTGCGACACCTGTACTCGACATCGCATCGCACTCTGAATAGTTTGAAACAAAATCAACTGGGTTCTTCCGTTTGATTTGATACCGACACTTCCAGGAGCAGGGCAGGTTGAATTGGTAGTAACCAAGCGTCGCACAATCCTTGTTATGTAAACTAAAGGGTGCTGTTCAGTTCAACTCACCGAAGAATTTGCCCTGCTTCGCTCGCTCTCATTTACGTGTGCAACCGTACATCGAAACGTATTTTTCAAGCGTATGCTCAACGAGACGGTCATTTAACATGACAGCCTACCTCGGTGATCTACCGATCTTCTTCAATGTCCTGGCAAACACAAAATGATTCTCTCGCACAAACGTAAAAGCTCGTTCCGATTAACCGCATTTCTCGTTGTCGCGCTTGCAGCAATGCTCATCACTGCTGCGTGCGTTTCTTCCGAAGATGAAAGTCCTGCTGCCAGGAACGAAGGCCCGGTCATCCTCGCAGACGGCACGCAGGCGACTCCGACGGCCCAACCCATTGCCGATGAGCCCGCAGCCGTCCCTGACGGACTCGAAATCGTTTGGGAAGCTTACTCGATTCTCGTCAGAGAATATGTTGTGCGAGAAAATATCGACCCGAACGCTCTCGCCGAAGCGGCCGTGATCGGCATGCTCGATTCGCTCGACGACCGTTACACGGCGTACATCCCGCCTTCCACATTCAAAATCGATCAGGACGGCTTTCAGGGAAATTTCGGTGGAATTGGCGCACAGGTCGAGGCTTCACCTGACCGTAACGGTGTGATTATTACCAAGCCGCTGCCGAACACGCCCGCTGAGAGGGCCGGAATCAAGGCTGGCGACAGGATTCTTGCTGTTGATGGCGAAGATGCTCTCGGCTGGAGTGTGTTGGAGGCCGTAAACAAGATTCGGGGCGAAAAAGGCACGCCGGTCGTATTGACCGTGGAGCATATCGGAAGTCTCGATCCAGTTGACATAACAATTATTCGAGACACGATCGAAGATCCGAGCGTTGTAGTTATCGAAGTTGCCGATACCGATTACGGTCGAATTCGAATTTCGCAGTTCACAGCCGAGACTCCACGCGAGGTTCGCGAGGGTGTGCAGCAGTTGATAGATAATGGTGCCAAGGGCATCATTCTGGATCTTCGCGGCAACCCTGGAGGCCTCCTGTCTTCGACCGTTGATGTTGCGTCCGAGTTCCTGACAGACGGTCTGGTCACCTACGAAGTCGACTCTCGTGGCTCACGTGAGAATTGGAAAGTCAAAAAGGGTGGAAAGTTCCCTGATATCCCTCTGGTGACTCTCGTCGACAACTTTTCAGCCAGTGGCTCAGAAGTTTTGGTAGGCGCTTTACAGGATCACGGTCGCACGGTGGCGATCGGCACTAACACCTTCGGAAAAGGCAGCGTTAATTTGCTCCGCGGTCTTTCGAACGGTGGTGGTGTATACCTCACTATCGGTCGTTGGTTCACGCCAAACGGTCGGGTAATTGAAGAAATCGGCATCGATCCCGATGTTGTGATCGAGTTCGATCCTGACACTGCGGGTACGAATCCACAGACATCTGAATTTGGCGATCCGCAGATAGAAGCGGCAATCAAGCAGCTCGATTTCCAGTTGTCACAGCTTGCGACCGCCCCGTAGCACTTAGGCACTTCGCCAACAGGGAGTTTCTGTGTTTTGCGGTCTCATCAATACGGGTGGTACGGGAACACCAACTCGACGAGGAGTTTCAGTCGCTCTACGTCACAGTTGCGGCCGACAGGCTCTCGTTTCCACTGAATTGCCGGCCGATTCGATAAGTCATGCCACGCACGACCGATCATGCTGCACTGCCACGGGTGTGAACGTACGCAGCGGAAGAATATTAAATAGACTTGAGCAATGGCCGAAACCGACAATCAACGCGCACTAGCGACTAATCGACGTGCCCGCTACGACTATTTCATCAAGGAAACATTCGAAGCAGGGTTAGTACTGCTTGGTTCGGAAATAAAATCGGCTCGGGAAGGTCGAATCAACATCGCCGAGGGTTACGTTTACGTGAAGAACGGGGAGGCGTGGCTCGAGAGCGCCAACATTGCGGCGTACGCACCGGCAGGCATCCACGGGCAGCACGACCCTACCCGTCCGCGCAAGCTACTGCTAAAAAAGAAGCAGATCGACTATCTCGACGACCAATCACATCGCGACGGTCAAACCATCGTCCCGCTAAAGGTCTACATCAAGAACCGGGTAGCGAAACTGCTTATCGGGATCGGTAAAGGCAAGCGTCAGGTCGACCGACGCAACACCATCAAAGAGCGCGATGCCAAACGCGAAATCGACCGCGCCATGCGCTCGAAAATATAAAAGAGTACAAACCCTCTCATCCCTCGCTGGACGGAGTTAGAGCGCCGATTCAACAACAAAGCCACCCTGAG
>JAJRZP010000011.1 GCA_024275195.1 Chloroflexota bacterium
AGACTGTCTGAGTCGATGACATTTGAGACCTTCACTGTCAAAGGGGGCACCGGGGCAACATCTGCACAGAAGCGTTCGCTAACAGAAGCGCACGCGGCCGCAAAGGTGTTTGCCGAGCATCCTTCCGGCTGGTTGTATCTTGCCGGTCCCACAGGTGTTGGAAAGACCCATCTTGCCGCTGCGATTGTCACCGAAAGCATTGCACAGGGCCGAGAAGTGCTGTTCCGTTTCGTCCCTGATTTGCTCGATTCTCTCCGTCGTTCATACGGTCCGTCTGGCAGTAAATCTTTCGATCATGTATTCAGCCAGGTTCGTGATGTTGACATTCTCGTACTTGACGATTTCGGAGCAGAAGCCTCAACCGCCTGGGCCGAAGAAAAGCTGTATCAGTTAATCGTGCACAGGCACGATTCGATGATGCCAACAGTATTTACGAGTCGAACGGCACTCGAGGCGATTGGCGATTCCGAAACATCGATTACTTCCCGTTACTCAGAGGCGATCATCTCCAGGCTCAGTGATGCGAACGTGGTCGCTGAGCGGTATCTCACAGCACCGGATTTCCGTCACAGGGGTTCAACCCCACGTCCCCGCTCGACGGGTCGAAAGTCTGCACGAAAGTGACCTTCGAACTGCCGGACACTGGCGATTGTGTGTTCTGCTCGATCATCAGCGGTGATTCCGAGGCGAGTTGGGAAGCTCGCCCGACCGATGATGACCGGGTCGCCTGCTTTCATAATCGACTCAAGTGGGCACGAGTGATGCTCCTGATCGTCCCAACTCAGCACATGACACAGCGAGAATTCTGGTCATCGGATGTATTGACCGACGCTGCGCGGTTGACGCTCGAAATGGGCGACAAGCATTGCGGTAGTGAGGGCTACCGCGCTATCTCGAACTTTGGCCTACAGGCCCACCAGAGTCAGGTACATGGGCATATCCACGTCGTGGCGGGAGTATCGAACCAACTCGATACGGCAAAGAAGAAATCTCGATGGAGCGATAGCAACGGAACTTCGATCGTCGAGTACGAGATCGATAAAATCCCGTATACAGCAGGGATTTCACCGGTGAGCGGGGTCACACAGCGTCAGATGTGGGACTCCGAGAAAATACTGGATGTTTCACGAACCGCCCTTGAGACGACGAAGCAACACTCGCCCAACGGGTACCGATTGATGTCCAGCTTCGCCCCAGCAACCGAGTCAACTCTGGCAGGCAGCAACGCTGCCAGTCTCTTCTTGCTGGGCGGTGGTCAACTTGGATTGTACGTCTGATGCGGGCTGGCTACACGTATCGCGCCGACGCCATGGCACTGACTGCAATCACCACAAGCGCAGCGTTTATGTAGCCCAGAGTAGCGAGTCCACGCCTGTAACCCGCAAGTTCCGTTTCCGTTGCATCCTCAGAATCAAGACCTCGCCTTAGCTTGGCTGTAAATGCCCCGGCCCACCCTGAAACAAAAAAGGCCGCCACGGCAGCGACTAATCCAATCAGGATCATCATTCCCCAGCCTCCAGACCCCAGGTCGGAGAAGCTACGACCTGGGGTTGCGGAAACGAGAGAGAAGCCGGTGAGTATCGTTATCACGGCAGCGCCTGTGATCCAACGGCTGTTCAACTTGCTCGTCTTACTGAGCAAATGTCGTTCAACTTCGGCTGATGTCGTTCTGACGGCAGGTTCAAGAATCAACGCGAGGTATATAGCCGAGCCCACCCAGAATGCTCCCGAAACAATGTGAATGATTCGGGTAATTACTAAGCTGATTTCCAAATTATTCCTATCTAAACCTGGTTTGCCAGCGCCATCGTGGCAACTGCACCCAGCGCGAATAATGCAGCAATTTTTGCAAGTGCTATCGATCGATTTTGCAGACCGCTCATTTCAGCGGCTTGCTCAGGAGATGGCGGCCCTTGTAGGCTCGCTCCAAGCTCACCCAGCTTCTTGCCGGTCAGCCCCGCCAGCGTGCCGACAACCCACGCAATCACAGATAGCACGAAGCCGAGCCAGATCATCGTTCCCCAGTTGGTCGACCAGAGGAAGTCGAACAGCGGGTCTCGCACGCGGAAAGCCATCATCACCCCGACCACAATAGTCAGTGCGGCAGACGAGTGCATGATCATCACAAGAGGCTTAACCATGTTCGCCATTACTGCCGGGGCGTGGGGTGGGCCTGTTTTCTTGAGTGCCGGTTGGACGATGAATGCTAAAAATATTGCACTACCAACCCATGTCACCCCGGGCAAGATGTGCAACAACCTGAGAACTGCTATCTCTGCGTCCATGACCCTCTCATTTCAATCTGGAAATTCCGAACCCGTTTAATCCAACGCAAAGCCTACCATCTTGGTTTTGAGTAATTCGGAAAATTGAAGCCCGTCCACGAACCATCTCTGGGTTTTGCCAGGGGATCAAGACTGAAGATCATCTCTTTCCGGTTCTGGGGTGGCCCCTCGTTCAATGCTGCATGCCGTTCCGCTAGGGCGTCTTCGTCGATCTCGACACCGAGCCCTGGAGCATCGGGAACCTCCATGAACCCATCTTTGAATTGCAATTTACCGCCTTTGATAATGTCGGCATCTGTATCGGTCCACGGGTAGTGGGTGTCGGCCTGAAAGCTCAACTCGGGTGTTGCAGCACAGGCATGGAGCATCGCAGCCTGAGAGATTCCGAGCGAGTTATTGGAGTGACCCGACAGTCCCCAGCCCATCACTCGGCACAGCACTCCGGTTTCTTTGTAGGCAAGAATTCCGCCCCAGTGATGATGATCACCGAGTATTACGTCAATTCCTTCAATCTGGGCGTTTGGCTTCACGTGCGAAAAAGCTGAGACGCACATGTTCGATGCCATGGGAATATCGGTGTGCTTCTTCACCTCCAAATGATCCACTATGGAATCGGTTGGATCTTCGAGATACTGCGGCTCATACTCTTCTATCGCTCTGGCAACTCGAATCGAAGTCTCGATCGACCAGACGGCGTTCGGGTCGATTCGAATTTCATATCCGTCTTTCTTTGGGAAGCGTTTTCGCAGCAGCCTGAAAGTCTCGATATCGACATCAGGATGAAAGAAGCCCCCTTTTATCTTGAGGGCTTTGAATCCATATCTCTCGACGAACTCTTCTGCCTGACGAACGAATCCTTCAGGATCGAGGGTCTCACCAGTGGCGACCTCGCCCTGGCCGTTTTCATCAGCGAACTTGTAGAACAGGTAAGCCGCCCATTCGACTCTGTCGCGAGCACGACCGCCGATGTAATCACAGACCGGCAATCCGGCTTGCCGGGCGGCGGCATCGAGCATTGCTGTTTCCACAGCAGCCCACGCACCGGGGGAACCTTTCCAGAGCAGCCGCGCATGCGTTATCTGCTGGAGATCATGGCCGACGATCCAACTACGGTTTGCCTCTATTTCAGCAGTTGCATCTCCGTAGGTCTCGCCAGCGCCCGTGCAACCGTCGGGTGTTTCGATCTGGACTATCGATCGGATTCGATACGATTCGTGAACTCCGGTGCTGTTGAGTAGCGGTTGATCGTGAGTTGCAACCGGAGTTATCTTTAGTTTCGAGATGATCATGTGGAAACACTTCTGGCTACTGAGGGATTGGTGTCGCCAAATTCTGACAGCATGAATTTAGATGTCAACGAGCGAAAATCCTCGTATCCGGTTGAAGACGATCAAGTTGCGATCAGTTCAACCCAGCAACGTAGAACATCAGGGGCTGGTTGTTCAGCATCACCTGCCTGGTATCACGTGAAACTTCTCGAATGCGAACAAACTGCCCGTCAATCGAAGGTAATTCCGATCTTGACTGCACCATCTGTGCGGTTGCCTGCGAGATCGAATGCAGTGTCGATATCGGCGATATTCACGCGATGTGAAATGATCGGCTCGACATCAATTTCACCCGAGGTAATCAGCCGTACGGCTTCGGTGTAACTCGTCAGTCCGGGCTCGTCCTGCGAACCAAGCACCGTGAAGGCGTCGGCTCGACTCTTGAACATCTGGGAGTAGTCGAACGGAACCGGGTTCTCCGATTCCGGCAGCCCAAACAGAACGACTTGCCCTTCATCCCGAACAAGGTGAAACGCCTGTGACAACGTCGAAGTTGAGCCTACTGCCTCGATCACAAGATCGGCGCCCAACCCACCCGTAAGATCTCTGACAGCCTCGACCGCCGCGTCACCCATGACATCGATCGAGTGATCAACTCCGTACGATTCCCCGAGTTCTCGCCGCCACGGCAGGGGCTCTATCGAAATGATCTGACCGGCGCCAAGCTGTCGCAGGGCAAAATCCCAGAATAGACCGGCGCTCCCCTGCCCGACCACGAGACATGTCTGACCTACCAGAGAGACCGGCAGGCGTTTCGTCGCGTAAATAACGGTCCCCAACTGCTGGGCCAGAGTGACCATATCGAGGTCTACTGCTGGCTCAAGCCTGAGTACGTGTGCGTCGTCGACTGCCTGATAGTCTGCAAAGCAACGGGAATTCCATATATGAGGTGTCGTGAGGACCATATCGCCCTCGCTGAAACGCTCGGAGCGAGACTCAACAACCACACCGGCGGCCTCGTGGCCGGGATGACCGGGCATGGCAGGGAAGTCGTGTATCGCCCACCCGGTATTTACCATGTGGAGATCGCTGCCACAGATCGATGCCGCCAGTGTACGCACCAGTAGCTCTCCATCTTGAAGCTGCGGTATGCCGACTTCTTCGCACCTGACTACCCCGCGCTCGACAGCAATCGCAGCCCGCATTAACTCGGTCATCAGGAGTAAGCAGCCAGTTCGCTGCCGTGCGCCAGCCACATTTCATCGAACATCTCACGGATTTCGTCGAGAGAGAGAACGGCCGATGTAAGTGGATCGAGTGCGATTGCATGAAAGGCTGCCTCGCGGTCTCCGTCGAGAATGGCCTGTGTCGCCATCTGTTGCACTGCCTGATTAGACCGACTCAGCGCGGCCAACTGCCCGGGGAGTTCACCGACAGCCATCGGGTGGAAGCCAAGTTTGTCGATAAGAATTGGAACCTCGACTGAACTCAGGTCAAGAAGGTTGTCGATCAATCCCTCGTTTGGTACGTTTCCGTTGATCACAGTTGGACGATCGGATTCCATCGCCTCGATGATGCGGCAGGCGTACTCCTCAGAACGCTCGGTGATCAAAGGCTTGTCAGAGTTCGCATCTTCGACAAGCTGCGTGTAGTGATCGTCAACGCGGGTGGTTCGACGTTGCAGATCCTGTCTGATCTGGTTCAGGTTGAACTCCTCGATGACATTCTTGTCCGTGCGGAAATATGGTGTGTACTCCGACATATGGCGGGTCGATTCAGTCACGAAGTATCCGAACTGTTTCATGATCTCGAACCGGACAGTATCGCGTGAGAATATCTCCGGGTTTTCCATTGCCTCGAACAGGCGCGGGTATGCGTCCTCGCCGTCGACTTCAAATCGTAGGAACCATGCGAGGTGGTTGATTCCTGCCACCCAGCCTTTCACTCGATCTTTCGGCACACCGATGTAGTCGGCAAGATCGGCGGTGGTGTGCTGAACGCTGTGGCACAGACCGATAGTCGGAACATCGGTCGCTTCGGCAATCGCCCAGCAGGCTATTGCCATCGGGTTGGTGTAGTTCAGCAGAGTAGCGTTCGGAGCCACATCTTCGATGTCTTCACAGATATCCATGAGGACTGGTGCGGTTCGAAGCGCTTTGAAAACTCCACCGGGACCGACCGTATCGCCAACTGATTGATCGACACCATATTTGAGTGGAATCGCGATATCACGTTCGAAGCTGTCGCCAACGCGAATTGTCGTCAACACGTAGTCAGAATCGGCGAGTGCCTCTCGACGTTCGGCGGTAGTCTCAATTTCTATACTGGTGCCGGTATCTCGCACAAGCTTGTTCGCGAATTTGCTCATTAGAGCGAGTCGTTCAGGATCAGTATCCATCAGCGACACCGTAGCGTCAGATAGCTCTGGCACGCACACGATGTCCTGTAGCAACCGGCGTGCAAAAACCACGCTTCCAGCACCGATTAAAGAGATCTTTGCCAAGATATTTGATCCTTGCGCTTTCGAAAAGTGAAGTAGGGCGGCCGCTACGGCAAGCTAGCACAAGAACAGATACCCGACCAGACCTAGCTCGCACCAAGCTCTCTGAGAATTGCACCGGCCCGACGAATTGCCCGAGCATCGAATGTGGCCTTTGCGCTGAACATTTCGCCAGAATGATTTGCTGATACGAAGGTGTTCGAATGCGGTAGCTCACGTCTGAATCGGCGTGCGAATTTATTCGGCTGCGGCCTGACTGTTGAAACGAAGAAAGCATCGCCAATCCGCATCACCTGGACTTCGGCCTGTTCATCGAAACGGATGTCGATTTCGACGTTGCGGCGCTGGGTCGTGTCGGCAGCGGCATTGGCCGCCTGAGTTGCAAGTAGAAGTCCCAACGCATGAACGTCCTGCGCCGTACGCTCGGGGTGCGACGGATTGGGATTCCCATCCCACCAGTCGTAGGGGCGAATGTCGTGTGACGGAGCCTGTGAAAAAAGCGTTAGGCCGCCACCGTTCTGCTCGACAGCCCACGAAGCATAGCCGGGATAGTCTGCAGTCCATTGCGTCGAGGCCCCGGTAATCGATGCAGGGCAGGCGAAATTAATCAGCCGTGCGATCCCACTACCATCGGCACGATTTATCGCCAGAACGAATAGTGCGGCATTACCGGGGCGACCCGGCCCAGCCGTAAAAGTTGAAACGTCCGGTAGCAATGTTCCTGTCGATCCTAACGAAGCTGGCTCCAACGTATCGACTGCAACACGCGCTGCACCGCCTATCTGCTCAGGAAGGTAAGCGGTGTAATTCACATACTGCGGATCGTCTCGCCACAGTGGCGGGCTTGTCGCATTGCCGGTCACCGTTAGCCATACGGAAGATTCACCCACGCCCGAAGCGCTTGCGGCCGCAGATTTTATGGTGCTGGCAAGGTTCGGTGTCACTCCCCAAACATCAAGACTTATAAGGACAGCGCGTGTTCCATTTGATTCAATGACGATCACGCGCGCAAGCAGATCATCCAGAATTCCTGTCGATTCACGAACACCATGCTCGGGTCCATCAATGACAAAGCCGACAGGTGGTGTGATAACGGCTTTGCCGACACCGGCCCTGAACAAACCGGGTTCGGTTTTACCAGCCATTTCGAGAACCATTCAACATCCTGTCGCAGATTACAAAGGGCGATCAAACCATATATTCAGTTAACGATACTAGCGGTTCGCTTTGAGTCAGCGGGTGCGAATCCCACGGCGGGATGATACGCTCCGCGCCGTTCTCATCAACCCACAATGTTCTTGGGAGTTGCCTGAAGATGGGTAGCAGTGACCTGTTTGAAATTTATGATGACGAGTTCCAGAGAGCACTCGGCCCAACTCCGAAGCTGGTCGAGCGTGCCAGCGGGCTGGCATTTGCCGAAGGTGTTTGCTGGGTTCCAGACCAGCACATGGTTATAGCCAGCGACATCCCAAACAATCGGATAGTGAGTTGGAGCGAGTCCGATGGATTCGGTGTATATCGAGAGCCATCACAATGCTCAAACGGAAATACGGTTGATCGCGAGGGGCGCATCATTTCGTGCCTGACGCGGGGTCGAGCGGTTGTCCGCGAAGAACACGATGGAACCTTCACCACCATTGCCGACACCTACGCCGGTGGCAGACTGACCTCTCCGAACGACGTTACCGTGAAGTCTGATGGCTCTATCTGGTTTACTGATCCTGACTACGGATTTCTTCACCCGGAACTGGGACACGGCGATATCCCTGAACAGGACAGAAACCGTGTATTTCGGGTCGATGGAGAAACTCTCGATGTATCGATGGTGAGTGAGGATTTCGACAAGCCAAACGGAATTGCGTTCTCTGCCGATGAATCGATCCTTTATGTAGGCGATACCGGCAGAACCCACGGTGAGTTTCGACCACACAGCTTGATGGCATTCGAAGTGACTGACGACCGTCTCAGCAACCCGAGGCTTTTCGTCGAAATTGAGCCTTATGTGCCAGACGGATTCCGGTCCG
Organism: Chloroflexota bacterium; assembly: GCA_024275195.1. Taxonomy (GTDB): domain Bacteria; phylum Chloroflexota; class Dehalococcoidia; order Lucifugimonadales; family Lucifugimonadaceae; genus Lucifugimonas. Next base: position 8,078 of record JAJRZP010000011.1, read on the forward strand.
ACGTCGACGGAAACATATGGGTAACGACCGGAGACGGTGTTCAGGTATTCAACCCGGCTGGTCGCATGATGGGTAAGATTCACACTCCAGAAGTTGCCGCCAACCTGTCATTCGGTATGTCTGACAATCAAACACTGTTCATCGGTGCAACAAGCTCGATCTGGAGCATTGAGCTTAATGTCGCCGGAGCCGTGCGTCCCTCAATCTAACAATCCGGTTCTGACAGTATTTCTTGACGATCCGTATTCAACCCGACCTTTCCAGAAAAGAACGAACCTACATGATTGCAGAACCAAAGACATTTCCGAATCACCGCTCGGATATTCCGCAAGAAGAGCTTCGTGAAGGCATCGAGGTCATCCATGATCGCTTTCTCGAACTGATCGATGCCAACGCTGAAATATCGAAGCACTGGACCGGTTGTGAGTGGGCTGAAGGCCCCGTCTACTTCCCCGAAGGCGATTATGTTCTGTGGTCCGACATCCCGAACAACCGCATGCTCAGATTCGACGCAGGGACGGGCGATACGACCGTGTTTCGTGAGCCGTGCAACAACACGAACGGTCATTTCCGAGATCAGCAGGGTCGGCTTGTCTCGTGCGAGCACGCCGAGAACCGAATTTCTCGAACGGAATCTGATGGCACTGTAACCACTCTCGTCGACAACTTCGAAGGCAAACGATTGAACTCGCCCAATGATCTCGTTGTGAAATCAGACGGTACGATCTGGTTCACCGACCCCCCATACGGCATCCTTTCAGACCGCGAGGGTAACCAGCGAGCTTCGGAACTCGATGGGAATTTCACGTATCGCTACGATCCAGAAACAGACGATCTTTCGGTCGTTGACGATATCGGCGATCGCCCGAACGGCCTGGCTTTCTCTCCAGATGAAAAACTGTTCTACCTGGCAGATACCGGCGAGCCACGAGATATTACCGTCTTCGATGTTGAAGACGATGGGAAGACACTTTCGAATCGTCGCCTGTTCGCTGAAGTTCGCCCGGGAGCGGCAGACGGCTTTCGGATCGACGAGCTGGGCAACATCTGGACCAGTGCTCGGGACGGCGTACAGTGCTATTCGCAGGACGGCATATTGCTCGGAAAGATCCTCATCCCCGAGCAGGCGACAGCCAATCTGGTGTTCGGCGATGAGGATGGCAAACGCATTTACATCTGCGGCGACACTTCTCTCTACTCGGTTCGAGTCAGGGTCGCCGGAGCGCATCGTTACTGGTAGAGCGAAGTTATCCAGAAAATCGGAAAAATGCCAACATAGAAGATGACTCGGTGGAAATTTCGCTGAACTACACTGAGAATGAACTATGTGGATCACCCTTGTGATTTAGCGACTATGAGATATCGGGACAGGCTGGCTTGAAATGAAAGTGGCGATCGGTGCCGACCACGGCGGCTACGAGCTGAAATCTGACATGGTGAAGGTGCTCGAATCTCTCGGCCATGTGGTGCTGGACAAGGGTGCATACAAGTTTGACCACGAGGACGACTTCCCTGATTTTGCAGCGCCGGTCGCCGCGTCCGTTCAGGCAGGTGAAGTCCAGCGTGGAATTGTTATCTGCGGTAGTGGAGTTGGTGCAACGATAGCCGCAAACAAGTACCCCGGAGTACGTGCCGGGCTGTGTCACGACACATATTCCGCTGCACAGGGAGTCCGACACGACGACATGAACGTTCTATGTTTGGGTGCCCGAGTCGTGGGTGTTGCGCTGGCCGAGGATCTCGTCAAATCGTTCATGTCTGCCGAACTCGAGGCACATGAGCCAAGATTCCAACGCAGACTCGACAAGGTCACCGCCATCGAAAACGACCAAATATCAAAGAGTTAGCAACACCACAATCGCACTGCATTTAACGTCGTACAGGAAATTCATGAACAACATCCAAAAAGCCCTCGAATACGGTCAGTCGATCTGGCTCGATTCGATTAGCCGGGAGATGCTCCGGTCTGGTGAACTGCAAAAGTTCGTCGATCTCGGAGTGACCGGCGTGACTTCGAATCCGTCGATATTCGACAAGGCGATAGCTGAAAGTGATATTTACGACGAATCGCTCAGAGAATACGCAAGTGACGGTGCGGATCGTCAAACCGTGTTCGAGCGACTCGCCGTTGACGATATTCGTGATGCGGCTGACGTTCTACGACCCGTGTACGACGAGGCCGACCGATGCGATGGCTATGTCAGCATCGAAGTTTCACCAACGCTTGCCAACGACACTGAGGGCACGACGGTCGAAGCCCGTCGCCTGTGGCAGGCGATCGACCGACCCAACGTGCTGATCAAGGTTCCCGGCACTCCTGCAGGTGTCCCGGCAATCAAGACGCTCATCTCGGAAGGCATCAACGTAAACGTCACTCTTCTTTTTTCACTCGATGCGTACATAGCAGCAGCGAATGCCTACATCGAAGGCTTATCCGATTTTGCCCGGAATGCCCGCGGCCTGCCGTCGACGGTTGCTTCCGTAGCATCGTTCTTCGTAAGCAGGGTCGATAGCTCAGTTGACGCCGCCCTCCCTGCGGGCCACGCACTTCGCGGAAAAATCGGCATCGCCAACGCCAAGCTTGCATACGCAAAATTCAATGAGCTATTTGATCGCAAGCTCGGTGGCGGCGGATTGTTCTTCCCACTTCACACGACCGGGGCTCAGGTGCAACGTCCACTCTGGGCATCGACCGGCGTAAAAAATCCAGACTACTCGGACACGATGTACGTTGATGGCCTGATGGGGCCGGACACAGTCGATACCGTGCCGGAAGCAACTATGTCGGCGTTCATCGACCACGGCAATCCGGGTATCGATCTTACCGTCGGCCTCGATGATGCACGCTCACAGGTCGATGCACTGGCGGAGGCTGGAGTGTCTCTCGATTCGATAACCGACGATCTTCTCGCTGCCGGTGTAAAGGCATTTGCAGACTCGTACGAATCTTTGCTCGGACGAATAGAGTCGAAACTGCAGTCCTTGAACGTCTGATCAGGTCGTGTTGCGCCAACTTAGTTGACGTAATCAAGTTTTCGGAGAAACGAACAGATGGCACACAACCAGAGCGTTTCGGTAGATGAGACTCTCGATCTTCTTGTGTCTGATTCGTTTTCCTCACGACTGTGGCAGCGCGACTCAACTTTGTGGCCTGAACCATCACCCGGCGGAGACCCGGCCAGTCAGACGCTTGGTTGGCTTGACCTTCCTGCGGGATTGCTGAAGCTCGGTCGGCAGTTTGCAGGATTATCTAAACAGCTTCGGGTTGATGGCTTTACCGATGTGGTGGTTCTGGGAATGGGTGGCAGCAGCATGACTCCACTGACGCTCAGCGGTCTTTTCGCCAGTACGGAAGACGAGCATAGTTCCCAGATGCGACTACACGCGCTGGACACGGTCGATCCGGCAGTCATCAAGAGCATCACCAATAGTCTCGATCTGAGTAGAACGCTGTTTTTCGTATCGAGCAAATCAGGAACGACCGTCGAGCCGTTGAGCCTCGAAGCGCACTTCCGGTTCGCAATGTCGAGCCAGATGAACCCGAAGGAAATTCGACGAAATTTTGTAGCTCTGAGCGATCCCGGCACACCGCTATCCGAACGAGCCCGCGCTGGAGAGTTTGGCACATGGGTCTCTACTCCCATGGATGTGGGTGGGAGATTTTCTGCACTTAGCGCGTTCGGGATGATGCCTGCCGCCGCGGTCGGGATAGATATTGTTAGATTCGCCGAATCCGCCGTCCAGATGGCAAATAGTTGTCAGTCCGATTCACGAGACAACCCTGGTCTTGAACTCGCGGCCTTTCTGGCAGCGAACGCCCTCGCCGGTCGCGACAAGGTCACAGTGTTGACCAGTTCGCGCTACGCGGCGTTCGGGATGTGGGTCGATCAACTGCTTGCTGAGTCGACCGGAAAAAATGGCAAGGGCTTGATTCCGATAACCGGTGAACCACTGCTGAAACCCGAACAGTACGGCAGAGATCGACAGTTCATTGTGTTCGATACCGGCGACCTCTCCTCGGCGGCTATCGACAGTACGACGGCACTGCAGACCGCCGGACGACCGGTTTTGGTTTTGAAACCTGCAAGCCACGACGGATACGAAATTGCTGGCGAATTCTTCAGGTGGCAGTTCGCAACCGCGGGGGCATCGACGATCATGGATATCTACCCGTTCGATCAACCCGATGTTGAGTCGGCAAAGGTGAAATCCAGAGAGCTATTGTCGAATCGAACTGCGAATATCGACGACGTGCCGCTTGCGGAATCTTTGCTGCGGGTTTCTCGTGAGACGGCTCCAAGATACGTGGCGATCACGGCATTTCTCCCAGAGTCACAAGGGCTGACAGAAGCATTCTCGAAACTGCGTGGAGCCATTTCACAAAAAACTGGAATGGCAACTACCTTTGGTTACGGTCCCCGCTATCTCCACTCCACTGGACAGTTGTACAAAGGCGGCCCTCAGAGCGCGATAGTTCTGGGTTTCGTTTCAGGGAAACACGATCATCTTGCCGTGCCGGGTGAGTCTTATACGTTTGGTGAATTGATCGAGGCTCAGGCTAGCGGAGATTTTATGGTTATGTCGGAAGGTGGACAGATGGTTCTACCGATCAAGCTCGGTGACGACACAGTCGGAGAATTATCAACTGCCACGCAGGGAATAATCGGATAGATCGGTCCCCCAATACTTCTAACGGAGAGCTTCATATGACTGGCTCAACAGGCGATTCGAATTCAAAATACTTTGTAGCCCTCGACGACCGGGTCGACCTGTTTACTGACTTTCTCGCTACAACAGGTAAACCGACGGCAGCCGACCGAGAGCAAGCCGCAAATCTGAAGCGCGTCGTATTCGATGGCGTCACCACTGCAATCGAAAATGGACTCCAAAAGTCGAGCGTAGGACTTTGGGCCGACAGCGATCTGGGTGAGTCCGTTCTACTTCGCGCCAAAGCGATGTCGATGACCACTGCATCTTCTCCCGGCGGTGGAACTCACGCCATTCAACGACTTAATGTCGACTACACGGCGGTTCAACTAACGTTTAACCCTGATGGGCCAGAAGAGGCGCGGAATGAATTGCTGCAACGACTGAAAATCGTGTCAGATAAGGCTCGTGATGAATCGGTACCTTTGTTGGTCGAGTTGGATACCGTTCCAACAGCCACACAAATTGATATGTACGGCAGCCAGTGCGACGCTCGCGCCATGCTATTGCTGATGGCAGTTCAACAACTCCAGGATGCGGGTGTGAATCCCGCTATATGGGCATTCGAGCCGACCTATGACGATACGTTCACCGAGGCGATTGCTGCTCAGGCGAATCTTGATGATCGCCAGAGCAGCGTTCTTCTGGTTGTCGCAGGAGAACTTTCAGTCGGCCAAATTGGCAACGGGCTTTCAGATAGCGAAAAACGAGTGGTACGGCTCGCAGCGCGGATGCACGGGACTGTCGGCATGTTGATCGGTCCGGGAGCGTACTACCGACACCTTGTGCAACTCAACGAGGGAGTCATCGAACGAGACGAGGCTGTTGGAGTGATTGCAACTCGCCTTGTTGAGATAGCTGAAGTGTTTGAACGGTCCCGAACTACCTCAGAGGTTGTGTAGGCACAGCGGATGTCCGACACGATAGCGAAACACAGCCGGATTCGCGCGTTCGTTTTCGATCTTGACGGAACGCTGGTTGAGACCGAGCAGCTAAAGGCGAGATCGTACGCAAAAGTTGTCGGCGATCTCACCGGCGCGGGCTTCCCTGATCACCGCGCTATCGAGCTGTATGAGCGCATAGTTGGCTCAACTGATGAGATGGTCTGCCGACAGATGATCTCCGAGTTCGACATTGCCGAATCACTCGAATCCTTCGACGGTGAACTCTGGAAACATCTGCACGAGATTCGCATGGGCGAATATCGGGTTACCGACGGTGCGCCGAAGCATCTTGTTGCAAATGCCTACCAGCACAATATCGACCTGCTGAAAGAACAGAAACGAACTGGCAGAACGGTTTCGGTTGCAACATCGTCTTTCAGTGACGAAGCGAATCGAGTCCTCAAAGCACTCGGGCTGGACGCACTGCTCGACGATATCGTTGGAAGGGAGTCGGTAACGAATCCCAAGCCAGATCCAGAGATTTATATTCTTGCGATGGAACGTCTGGGTGTCGAACCGGATGAAGTGGTAATCATCGAAGATTCTCCGATTGGTACGAAGGCGGCAATAGCTTCGGGCGCCTCCTGGATCTGCGTCAGCACTCCATTCTCAAGGCAGGCGATTGAAGCTGCGTCGTGGCTCGATCCTGTGTGGGTCGTGCACGATCCAGATAGACTCACTGAAACTGTGGAGCGCAGGCTCAATTCGATAGATCAGATCTGATCGACCGCAAAATATAGCATGGGTTGTGGAGCATTTGTATGAAACTCGGGATGGTTGGGCTCGGTCGCATGGGCGGCAACATGGCGGAGCGGCTGCTGAACGACGGGCATCAAGTGGTTGTGTTCGATCCGGACAGTTCGGCTGTCGAGGCTCTTGTCGCAAAAGGAGCGACGGGTGGAAGTTCTCTTAACGATCTGGTTAATCGCCTCGAATCTCCTCGAACCGTTTGGGTCATGGTTCCGGCCGGGGATATCACTGAGCAGACCGTAATCGATCTAACTGGTTTGCTTGATGATGGCGACACGTTGATCGATGGTGGCAACTCGAACTACAAAGAGTCGCAGCGACGCGCCGAGCAAGCCGCTACGTACGGTATCGATTTCCTGGACTCTGGAACCAGCGGTGGTGTCTGGGGGCTTGCCAATGGCTACTGCCTGACTGTTGGAGGAAGTCGTAAGGCATATGATCGCAACCGACCGATATTCAAGACGCTTGCCCCGGCTGAATCGGATGGCAATCTTTATGTTGGCCCCAGCGGTTCCGGGCACTACGTGAAGATGATTCACAACGGCATCGAATACGGTCTCATGCAGGCCTACGCAGAGGGGTTCGAGCTACTCGCTGCAAAAGAGGATTTCAATCTCGATCTTGGCGCAATCGCCGAGAATTGGACACGTGGCAGCGTCATTCGATCGTGGTTGCTGGAGCTCACGGTCGATGAACTCGAGAAGGATCCTCGGCTGGATGCTCTGAGTTCGTATGTAGAAGATTCGGGCGAAGGTCGGTGGACGGTCGACGCGTCGGTCGAACTTGGAATCCCGGCTCCGGTTATCACGGCGGCCCTACAGATGCGTTTCCGGTCGAGACAGACCGACCCGATTGGTGGCAAAATGCTGGCAGCAATGCGAAACGGTTTCGGCGGTCATGCTGTAAAAAAAGCGTCAGACTGATCGGGGGGCATCGTGTCGAAGAAGAGTTACCCACCACCACCTCACTATCCGTTCATCAACACACAAATGATGTCCGCCAGAGAACTACGCGAAACTCTGGAAGATCTCTGGGACTGGGTACACGAAGCCGAAATGGCTCATGAAGACATTGCACCGTCTGACAATTTGATTCAGGAAATCCGGCAGCAGATGGGCAAGATCATCGAAGAACGGGTCGAGAGACACTCCGAAGAGATCGGTCGAAGTGCCGAATAGCCAAATAGCCAAATAGCTCCGCCCTATTCGAGCAGCCGTGAGTAGAGTTCGCCCTGCCGTTCCCGCGCCGCGGTGTAGACATCGGTGTTCGCCTTGTGAGGCTCGTAGGTCTCGGCAATGTGAGCAGGATACGTGTCGAGGCTGTTCCATATGCCGAGCGCGTTCAGTGCCAGAATCGCCGTCCCTCGACTTGTATCCTGATCTTCGGCCGAAACGCCGACAGGAACGCTCAGAACGTCGGCCATCGTCTGGAGCCACCACGGCGAATTCTGAATTGCGCCACCGCTTGCGATCATCTGGTAGCCGGATTTCACACCCGGCAACAGCAGCTCAGCGACCATAGCGAACCGATAAGTTACCGATTCAAGCATCGCCTGAAGGATATCGACCGGTTTGGTCGAGACCCTTATTCCTTCGATGACCCCGGTCGCGGAAGTTGACCAACCCGTCGCTCTTTCTCCCGCGATGAACGGCAAGACATTGATGCCGTGCTGCGCCGGAGGGAGTTTTTGAAGTTCCGCGTTGAGGTGCTCGATGGGAGGGAGATTTAGATTTTCGAGTGCCCATTGCACCACATTCCCGCCCTCAGAGAACGATCCCCCGAGCAGTGTTCTTTCTCTGCCGAGGCGATACGCCCAGAGGCCCGTCGGTACGTCCGGTGCAGCAACATCGCTCAGCACCCGCATCGCACCGGTTGTACCAATCGTCAGGGCCACCTTCGATTCATCAACACAGCCTGTGCCGACGTTCACTGCTGCACCATCACCTACAGCAAGAAAAAATGGGAGATCGGCAAGAACTGGCCAGCGTCGTGCCATATCTGGAGCGAGGCCACGTTCAGGTTCACTCCACGCCCCCAACTCGGGTAGATTTTCTTCTCCAATGCCAAGACGCCCCAGCAGCCCGTGATCCCACACCAGTTCATGGCGGTTGAGCAATCCACTCCAGGATGAGACGCAATAGCTTGCCTTCACATCTCGGCGACCGAACCACTTCGAGAATATGTATGTCGAAACATCAACGTAACGATCAATCCGATCTGCGATATCCGGTTGAGTTCGACGGAGCCAACGGATACGTCCCGGCAGATATGACGTGTGTTGCATCACCCCGGTTCGGTCATAGACGAGTGGAACGTTGAGTTCATCTTTCAGGCGATCTACATCCGCTGCCGATCGAGTGTCTGCATACGTGTATACGGGTGTGATGGCATCGCCGGCGGCATCCACACCGACAACGGTGCTTGCCATACAGTCGAAACCAACTCCAATGATCGCCTTTGAGCGATCTCCAGCGTTGACCAGCACCGCGTCGATCGCATCTTCCACCGCGCGCTGAATCTGATTCGCACCCTCCTCAGACGTGCCGTCAGAAGCAATTGTCTGGCTGTGCGGAATGGTTGCCTCTACACCAGTGATGCTGCGGGCATGTGAGTCGAATAACCCTGCCTTCACGGAAGAGCTGCCGATATCCACAGCGAGTACGTATGGCGACTCGTAATCACTCAATGCACCGCTCTCTTTCGACGAAGCAATCTCAGGAAATCACGTATTTCTCGACCAGTGATTGATCGATCTCGATTCCAAGCCCAGGCTTATCAGTAACCTCGAAGTACCCGTTGTCTGGGGCATAGTGCTCAGCAGTGATCGCATTTTTGAACTCGTTTGCGTGGTGGCTGTGTTCCATAATCATGAAGTTTGAGCAAGAGGCCGAGTACTCCACGGTGGCGGCAACCGATAGGATTCCGCCTCCACCGACGTGCGGTGCCACTGGAATGTTGTAAGTATCAGCAATCGTTCCGATCCGGTGGCCTTCGGTTATCCCGGTGCGTGCTATGTCGTGCATCACGATATCGTATGCACGACGCTCAAATGCTTCCCGCATCTCGTAACGTGTCCGGCTCCATTCTCCAATGGCGACAGCCATGTTCAGGGCGTTTGAGAGTGCGACTGCACCCGGTATGTCGTCCGGGACCAGAGGTGACTCAAGCCAGGTGAAATCGAGCTTCTCAAGGGCGCGACCAAGCTTGATGGCACTGGGAACCGAGTGACGCATATGGACGTCGCACATGAGCCTGATATCTCCACCCACCCGATTCCGAACTGCACTGGCGATCTCGGCAACTCCGTCGGCATCGAGCAATAGGTGGAGTTTCAGGGCGTTGTAGCCGTAGCCAACGTGTTCTTCTGCCAGATCAGCTACTTTCTCAGGCTCGGTTCCGCCCATACCGGCATACAACGCCACCCTGTCGCGGTAGCGTCCGCCAGCCAGTTTGTGAACCGGCTTACCCGTTGCCTTTCCGACAATGTCCCAGAGTGCAATATCAGTGCCGCCGATCGCATCGATATAAAATCCCGTCGGGTGTCCACGTTCACGCATTGCTCCGAAGTTACGCGTCCAGATCGCTTCGATGTCGAACGGGTCTCTTCCAATAATCAAGGGGCGAACAAGATCTTCGATTATCACCTGCGTGGTTCGAGGCGAGACTGGTGACTGTGCCTCACCCCATCCGATGATTCCCGTATCGGTTTCGATCTTGATGACGGTGGTTTCGTGGTGCTTCGAGTAGATTGAGGTAAACGATTCCTGATCGACGAAGTAGTCTCCGAAATCGATCACGGGTGGGCGGTCTTTACCTTCGGCTTCATCCTCACGGGTGATCCGAATTGGAAAGGCAGTTATCTCTTTAATTTTCAAATCAAACAAACGCCTTTCGAGCTAGTCCAAAATTGATCGAAAGCACGTTAGTCGAACTGCATTTTCGCGGGAATCATCATCTCGTAGAACTCGATGTGCTGGCTGACAATATGTTCTCGAATCTTCGCACCGATTTCCATGGCCTCCGGCGCCAGTGTCAGGCCCTCCCGGTAAGGAGAGTCGATGGTTTCATCGACCCACTCCATGTATACGCGATTGCTCTCACCCGGCAGGGTCCCGCCGTTGAAGTAGACCCTGACCTCGGAGCGTTGACCTGCACGATGAAATGCATCTCCCTGTTGCTGAACCAACGTCGCGACTTTTCGGGCAGTTCCCGGTTTAACTTCGTAGATACGTCTTATCACGTACATCAATGGCTCCAAATCTGGTTGGGATTCTTTAGAAAGCTGGGAAATTATCTCGAAAAATACCGATATCGGTCAGATAGTTCGAGATCAAGCCTGCACAAAGTACATCCTGAACCAACTGTCAGTAAATGCTCATCAACCGGTTTCACTGTATTTTCACGTCGACTCTGTGAGAATCGGAGATATCATTAGCGGGTTGTCGCCAAAATAGTTCAGGACGTGCGGTTAGTTCGTTCGACAGGAGCAATGGATGAAGATCGGCGCCCCCAGGGAGTCAGATCCCAATGAGAATCGTGTGGCCCTGGTGCCCGAGACGGTTGAGCGCCTCGTCAAGGCAGGCCACGAGGTATTAATAGAGGGAGGTGCGGGCACTGCAGCCGGCTTCCCCGATTCTGCCTACAGCGAGGTAGGTGCCAAAACCGCCTCGGCGACAGACATTGCGGGGACGGTCGACATATTTGTCCATGTTCAACCGCCAACGTCGGAAGAGGTTGCAGCCCTCAAGAAGGGCAGCATCGTCGTGAGTACCTTGAATGCCCGGACGAACGCGCCAGATGTTTCGGCACTTGCGTCCGCAGGAGCCACGGCGCTGGCGATGGAACTCGTGCCACGAATAGCCCGAGCCCAACGGATGGACGTGCTGTCGTCTCAGGCGTCTATCGCGGGGTACAAGGCTGCGCTCCTCGCTGCAAACTCGCTTGGCAAGTACCTTCCCATGATGATGACCGCCGCAGGAACAATCCCACCGGCGAAGGTTCTCGTTCTCGGTGCAGGCGTGGCTGGCCTACAGGCGATCGCTACGGCGCGGCGCCTTGGTGCTGTCGTTGAAGCATTCGACGTTCGTGCGGCTGCCGGAGAACAGGTCGAGAGCCTCGGCGCAAAATTTATCCAACCTCCCGCGGCGGAAGACGCGGAAGGTGCGGGCGGGTATGCGAGAGAGCAGACCGAAGAAGAACAGGCAGCACAGCGTGAGTTCTTGAAAGGGCACATCGCCGAAGCGGATGCCGTAATTACTACGGCTGCTATTCCGGGGCGCCCTGCCCCGCTTCTCGTGACCGAGGACATGGTAGATGTGATGCGACCCGGCAGTGTTGTGATCGATCTCGCCGCAGAGTCGGGTGGAAACGTCGCTGGCACTGTTGTCGGCGAGATCGTCGATAAGAATGGGGTGGCGATCAACGGTCCGATAAACGTTCCGAGTTCGATGCCCTTTCATGCAAGCCAGCTCTACTCAAGAAATGTCATGGCGTTGTTCGATTTGATCATCGATCGGAAAGAAGGAACGCTGAACCTCGATTTTGAAGATGAAGTGATCGACACCATGTGTGTTGCTCACAAAGGTGAAGCTCGACACGGATTAGGTGAATAAATGTTTGACGCCGAAGCGCTGATTATTGCGCTAACAGTGTTCGTACTGGCGATTTTCATCGGGTACGAAGTGATCACGAAAGTTCCGCCAACACTGCATACGCCACTGATGTCGGGATCCAACGCGATCTCGGGCATCGTGATCGTTGGTGCGCTGCTTGTTGCCGGGCGTGCTGATGGGATAACGGGGCAGATACTCGGAGCCATCGCCGTCGGGCTGGCGATGATCAACGTGGTTGGCGGGTTCATGGTTACCGACAGAATGTTGAAGATGTTCAAAAGGTCGGGCCAGAAATAATGAGCACGGATGCACTCGTCCATCTGAACATCACGAACGTGGCGTACATCATCGCTGCGATTCTTTTCATTGTTGGACTGAAACAACTTGGTTCACCTGCGACAGCGCGAAACGGCAACAGAATGTCGTCTCTCGCCATGCTGATTGCCGTTGTTGCCACGATAGTCGGCAACGATATTGCATCGTGGGAATGGATCATCGGTGGGATCATCGTGGGTTCCACCATCGGAGCCATTTCAGCGCGAAAGATCGAGATGACGTCGATGCCACAGTTGGTGGCCGTTTTCAACGGATTCGGTGGTGCCGCATCAGCGGTGATTGCCGCTGGCGAACTCATACGCCTGATTGATGACGGCGGAGTTATCGCTGAGGACGTATCGATCACGATAATGGCCTCAGTCATCGTTGGTGGTGTAACTCTCACAGGCAGCTTCATCGCGTTTGGCAAGTTGCAAGGACTGGTTCCAACACGACCTCTGCTGTTACCGATTCGAAATGTGATCAACGTCGCTTTGCTGATCGGGATGATTGCTGCGACGGTCTGGCTGATAGTAGATCCGTCGATCACCGCGTTCCTGATTGCCGCGGGAATTGCACTGGCGCTGGGAATTCTCGTAGTGATTCCTATCGGTGGTGCCGACATGCCGGTAGTAATCGCGCTGTTGAACTCTTATTCGGGTATCGCCGGTGCAGCCACTGGATTCGTACTCGGCAACAACATGCTAATCATCGCCGGTTCGCTGGTTGGAGCATCTGGATTGATTCTCACCAGAATTATGACGAAAGCGATGAACCGATCACTGGCGAATGTGATGCTCGGTGGGTTCGGTGTCGAGGACGGTGCGGCAGCAGGGGGCGAAGAAGAAACCAGACCTGTAATTTCGATTCAGGCAGACGATGCAGCGACAATGCTTGCTTACGCGCAGTCGGTGATCTTCGTCCCGGGCTATGGGCTTGCTGTTGCTCAAGCACAACACCAGGTTCGTGAGCTTGCCGATCTGCTCAAGGACAAAGGGATCAGCGTTCGATACGCAATTCACCCGGTCGCAGGCCGAATGCCGGGGCACATGAACGTGCTTCTCGCTGAAGCAAACGTGCCTTACGACGAGTTGAAAGACCTGGATGAAATAAACAACGAGTTCCAACGTACGGACGTAGCGGTAGTGATCGGTGCGAACGATGTGACCAACCCATCAGCCCGGACGGACAAGGCAAGCCCGATCTATGGCATGCCAATCCTGAACGTCGATCAGGCGAACTCGGTCATCATGATGAAGCGATCGATGTCATCTGGATTCGCCGGGGTTCAGAACGAACTGTTCTTCCTCAGCAAAACGATGATGCTGTTCGGCGATGCAAAAGACTCCGTCGAGAAGATAATCGCCGAAGTAAAAGACCTGTAGACCGATAGGAACGAATCAGACAAGAAAAAGCCCGGAGAAGCTCAACCTCTCCGGGCTTTTCGTTTTAATCACGCTTCGGTTCGGTAGCCCTTGAGGTTTTCGACCAAAGTCAGGCACCAGCTTTTACGTCTGAGTCGGCTCGATCAGTGGTTCAGAACGCCTCATGTAGATTACTCGGTGGTGTGCGGAACTCTTTGTTCCACAGCCCTTCGACATGGTAGCGAGGCGACCAGCCCAGAACTCGTTTAATCTTCTCGTTATTGAACTTGCGATGTGGCAGGTCAGGGAAGACAAAAAATGTTTCGCAGCGCGTGGCGAGACGCTCAGCAGGAACTTCTACCGCCGCCTGTACTGCCGTCCCACAGTCCTGCCATGCAGTCGAGTATGGCGTCATATCCTGATGGTACTCGGGGCCACCCGGCTCCATACCGCTGAGATCCCACGAATGCTTCATGTTGTAGTACAGCAAGGTAATGACCTGAATTCCATGTCGCTCGCTAAATACCCGGCAAATCTCCTGTCCCAGCGCTTTTGTGTGGGCGTACAACCGTGTTCCGGGAGCAGGCGGCATATCAGGATTTAGGTCGAAATCCCACTCCTCATACTGCTGGCCTGCCATCTGATAATGCGGACCAGAAGTTATCACGCGATTAATGCGGTGCTCGCGGGCGGCAACCATCATTGCGTAGTTGCCCATCGTGTTCACGTCAAAAGCAAGCTGACGATGGGGTCTTAGAACCGACAGGTTCACTATCACGTCCATTCCCTCTGCCGCATCCACAACTCCATCGACGTCGTCCGCTGACAGTTTGAGGTAGTCACCCGCGTAACCCGGTCGAGGTTCGTTGATGTCGGTCAAGAGAATATCGTGGCGACTCTTCATTGCCTTGACGGCCCACGGTCCCAGCATTCCATTTCCACCAAGTATCAGGACCTTCATCGCGCCAACCTCTCTGCCAGCCCCGGCAACAACTTTGCCGCGGTGCTGGTTATAAACCGTTGATTCTCGACCGCCGACTGAATGTGTATATCCTGCCATTCCGCCAGTTCATCGCTCACAAGTGATTCCTCTACTGCGGCAACGATCAGTTCACTCGAAATAGTTGCCGTTTCGTCAGACTCACTTCCATCGAACGGCCAGCCGAGTCGCAGGTTCACTACCTGAATCAATCGATCGCGAGCAAACTCTTTGCACACATACTCTGCCATGTGCGCACCCAGTAGTTCGGTGTCTTCCGCAGAAGGATCGGTTCGCCAGCGTTCGGTTACGGCAAGGTTCTCTTCGTGATCTTCGAACAGTCGAAGCGTGCTGATGTTTATGAACCTGCGTACCCCGGCATCAGATGCTGCCTGTAACAGGTTGTACATTCGACGCGTGTGGTAGTCCATGATGTGAGTTGCCGACCCGGTTTGCCCTTGAAATCCGATATTTACGATCGCTTCGATATCAGCAACCAGTCGGTCGGTCTCGGCCTCATGATCCAACTTGTTCGCCAGGATGCCGGCGGTCGCACTCTCGGGGAGGTCGGTCAGCCGGAGGTTGTGCTTTCCACTCAAGCCATTGGCGATAAGCTTTGCAGTATCAGACACAGCCGAAGTTATCAGCAGGTTCAACATTCAACTCCATTCGCTGGGATTAGTTCCACCCAACCCGACTCCGGGTTGGATTCGTAGATACTAACGCTATGAAGACGCATGGGTTCCGTTTGCCCGCTGTAATTAACCGAATTCTCTTCACCGGGGCATTTGCGATTTTGTTGCTTGTAGTTCTCGCAGCATGCACAAAAGCACAAGTCGTGGTCGACGAAATACCCGTTCCAGAAACGCTTACATGCGTCGAGTGCGAACTTATCGATGTCATCGAAGTTGTCGATGCGAACACTTTGAGCACGTCGATAGGAGATATACGGTTATACGGAGCATATGTTCTCGACCAGCCTGCTGACTGTGCCAGTCAAGCCCAAGAACGTCTGCGCGTGCTTGCCGGTGGTCAGGTGCGAATTGAACCCGGGCCGGTTGATACGATTCGGCAGGCTCGTAACCACTACTACATTTTCGATAGCGATGGCCGATCGATCGAAGAGCAGTTGATTCGCGAGGGTCTGGCATTGTCGTGGAGTCAGGACGGCCAGCATGTCGGATGGTTCCTGTTCAGGGTTGCAGCGGCACAAGAAAATGAAAGTGGCTGCCTGTGGCGTGGCTGGCAGGCATTCCAGCGCGGCGAACCGAGCGAATTTAGAATTCCCGGACTGACTTACCCTGACTCAAGTGCAAAATAGCAGCAGGCACCTGCATTCGGATGCGATTGATCCGTTCAGACAATCCGATATCATCTGGCAGTTGTACCGATGGTTCCATGGAGTTAGTTGATTGGATACGATTGTTAAAATGTTGCCCAGAAAACGAATAACTCCGGTTTTCATCGCATTTGCAGTGGTGCTCATGGTCGCCGCCATGGCTTGTGGCTCTGAAGAAAGCACTGACGTAGCGTTTGCGCAGATTAGCGATCCGGGGAAAATTTTCACCCTTGATGATCTGCTTGCCACGTCGTTCAAGCAATCGAGCAATTACTCGACTGAAGGCCTCCCAGGTGCCACCGATGTCAGTTATGGGTTCCTCAGAGTCGGCGATCGTGATCCATACGACTACGAAGTTAGATTCTATGAATCTCATCAGGTCGCAATAGATCAGGGAATCCCGTTTGCCATCGAAGGAACCGGAGCAAATGCCGTCCTGAGCGCAGATGATGCGAAATACAAAGAGGGAGTTAAGAACCGCCGAACCATAATCGGCGGTGGAACGGGTGGAGGCGCACGAAGCGGTATCGGGCCCAAGTTTGCCAGCTATGCAGTTTTCGGGAACATCGTAATGCTATGTCAGGGATCGGACGCAGAGACTTCTATCGAGCGGTGCGGTTTACTAGCGAATACGTTGGCGCCTCGTGAGTAAACAAACGGTTTCAAGTAGGTTCATATTACTCACGTTGACTATGATCGCGGTAGCTGTCGTTGCAATCAGCTGCGGGTCGGGGTCCGATAGTCCTTCGTCCGGCTCTACAGTCGAAAAAGTTGCCGATTTCGATCGTATCCTCACAATCGCCGATGTTGAGGCGGTCGGTTGGAAAAAAGGCAAAACATACGATGTTGAAGGGCTTGAAGGAGCCGATGCTGCCTACGTTGGGTTCTGGACACCACCCGGTCTCGGGTCGCTCAACTACGAGATTCGCGTCTACCCAACACATCAGATAGCGGTGGAGAAAGGGACACCCTTCGCTGAGGATGCGACCGGAGAGGGCGCCGCGCTCAGCGTTGAGGACTCGATGTGGGCCGAGGGGGTTCGTGATCGGAGGGTGATAGTCGGAGGTGGGTCACGGGGGAGTCAAAACCCCCGATATGGCAATTTTGTCATTCTCGGTAATCTCGTGATTCTGTGCGAAGGTCGAACACCGGATCACTCGCTCGCACAATGCGCCCCATTGGTGACATTGATCCGTGGAGAGGGTGCATAATTACACCAGACATGACTCATTGATTTGATTCAGAGTTATAGTTGGTGAATTGATCACGAGATCGATTCAAGAGATGCCCGGCTCTTGGCTCTCATTTAACGGAGACCTATGCTCGCCAGCCCAGAGCCGTTGGGTTCGGGTAAAGCAGGGAAGCTGAAGAATGAAACAAAATACTCTCCACAGCAAAAAATTGCTTATTTTGTTACTGGTCACGGCAGCGATATCGATTGTTGCAGTCGCCTGTGGAAGCGACAATTCCGCAGGTTCGGAGCCGGACGGTCCGATCGCGAAAGACAATCCAACTGATCGCATATATGAAATTCAGGACCTACTTGATGCCGGGTTTAAGAGCCTAAAATCCTACGATGTCGAGGAGTTACCGGGTGCCATCAGCGCCAATTACGGACTATATGGTGCCGACCCAAACAACAAGAACGAATATGAAGCTCGGTTTTTCTCATCCCATGACGAGGCACTTGCGGTTGGTGTCGACTATGTAAAAGAAGCGACCGGACCGGATGCGGTGTTGCTAAAAGACACCCAGCGCTGGGACGAGGGTCTTCGGGAACGAAGGGCCTGTGCTGGCGGCGGTGGGCATCAGGTGGGTACGTGTGCGAATGCAAAGTATCCTGACTACATTGTGGTCGGCAACATGATTCTGATGTGTTCAGGCAGAGACTCCGCAGAGGCACTGGAAGCATGTGCAGAGCTGATGTCGGTAGTGAAATAGACAATGAGATCACTGAACAAAAACTTCCTGACTCTGGTGGGTATTGCGGTACTTTTTGCCGTGGTTGCCGCAGCGTGCGGTACTGACTCGGGCGAAAGCGCTGAAGCTGATGTTGCCAGAATTGTTGCGAGCGACCGTATCTACACGAGTGACGATCTTGTGGCAGTTGGAGCAAAACTCGTAAAAGACTACGACGTGGAAGATCTGCCGGGGGCTGTCAGTGTGTGGAAGGCAGTGTTCAATAAACTCGATTACGAAGCTCGGTTCTACGAGACGCACGAAGCTGCGGTAGCCCAGGGAACGATCTACGCAGAATCTGTCACTGGTGAAGATGCTATCGTCACCGGTGACGACGTGATGTGGGAAGAAGGCGAACGCGACCGACGCAAATGTAGTCGCGCGGCTTCTACTCCACACTCCAGTTGCACTTATTCCGCTCGCTATCTCGAATACGTTATTCGAGGGAACATGATTCTTTTCTGTGAGGGCAACGAACCATCCGAGGCGCTCGCCAACTGCGAGAAGTTTATGGCTCTCACCGAGGCTACATAGTCTCACAGTCACGAAACGAGAAGACTGATTGAAGAACTTTCGGTCTTTCTCGTTGGCGACGTTGCAGAGAACTTTCTCGGTTACTTGAGTTGTTCGATCATTGCTGCGCAGGATGACAATTGACGCTCGCACAGCATCACCATGTTGCCAACTACGGCGTATGCCGGGTTATAGATTGACAACAGGTATGAGAGGGTCCCGCTGCCCCGCAATCCGAGCTATTACTGCTTCGGCTGAAACGACTCCCAGATCCAGAGCCTGAGCGTGTGATTCGTAGAAACGTACTTCGAAGTCCCATTGTTGGAAGAATCCATACCAGATGTCTACTGCACCTGGAACGGTCTCGACATCAAACTGTTTGTTCTTCTTGAAGCCGACATTCGTGAGATCGTCAATCGTGTATATAGCCTCGGGCTGGGTAATCAGTCTCAAATAATCAGTCGATCCCAGAGTTGTATCCTCAGATGTCGTCGCAGTCCCGCAACCAGCGACCGTAAATATGGATATGAGAATCAGACAAAGAAGTAACAACGGCGTGTCGTGAGCCGAAATGACAAATCGCTTGCTTCTCATTTGTTGTCTCCGAATATCTCTATTACGTAGTCGAAACAATAGCGATACATCGATCTCTTCCCGGCAGTTAAATAGAAGCACCCCCACCGAACTCGGTGGGGGTGCTTCTATTTGTGTCTATGTTCTCAAGTAGTAGTAACTACAAGAGATTTTCTACTTGGCTTCCAGAGCGTGTAGAACCAATGACCACGTGAGGTGCCATGAGGCCTCGTTCACGTAACCAGTGACCTCGCCACCCAGCGGCCAGTTCGTCCATCGCTTCTCACTCATGATGATGCGGTGGTAGAACTCAAGGATTGGAACGTCTGGCAGTTCTTCAAGCCAGATCGTCATGGCCTCACGCCACAGTTCCTGCATCTTGTCTACGTCGTCGGGGTGAGTCCGTGCGACTTCGTCAGTCAGTCGATCCCACTCGGCGTTCTCCCAGTTGTAGCAGTTTACCTGGTGACCACCGGGGATGTTTACCGACGATGACTGGTAGAGCTTCATGGTGAAGTACGGGTCGCGGACTGATCCGCCGTGTCCGAACATCAGGCATTCGAAGTTACCTTCAGCCATTCGTGAGGAAGCATCAGGCGGCTGTGAGTAAGTGGCATTGATGCCCTGTCGTCGCAGCTGCTCAGCTGTGATCGGACCGAGGTCCACCCACGGGCTGAATCCGATAATTGCACAGTTAATGCCATTGCCTTGAGCATCAACCCAGTTGCCATCTCCATCCTTCGAGTAGCCAGCACCCTCAAGCAGACCGGCTGCCTTCCCAGGGTTGTACTCAGTCGTGTCGTTCACTGCGAGCAGGTCTGCGACGGAATCGAAGTACTTTTTCAGTCCGGGGTAGCCAGGCATGGTCAGTGGGTTCAACGCCGCAGCACCATCGTAGGCCACATCGCTCAATTCTTCCCTGTCGAGGAAGTAGCTGAATGCCCATCGGACGTTCTTGTCATCGTAAGGACCAAACTTACCAGAGTTGTTGAATGCAAGTGACACTGGCCACCAGTCGACGTAGCCATAAGGCGACTCGGTTCCGGTGTGGGTCACTAGATCAGAGTTCTTGCCCATCGTCTCGACGATGACGGCAGGTGTCGTCATTGCCGAGTAGTCAACAACGTCTGAGATCAGAGACTGCGACCGAACCGTTTGGTCTGGGGTCGGCAGGTAGATGACACGCTTCGGTCCGGGGAGTTTGCCGAACTGACCGAGGTCAGCTACGCCTTCACCCCACCACGAGTCGCGTCGGTCAATAATTTTCTGTTCTGGAGTTCCTGACACTACTCTCCAGGGACCCGTGGTTAGCGGGAATCCGTTGGCGGGGTCGTAGTCCTTGTACGTAGTCCAGTCTTTGTCTTTGTATATGTGCTCGGGCACCATGTACACGCCGATGTCGTACTTGTACGTAAGGAGGAACATGAATCGAGGGTCTGGTCGGTCCAAAATTACCTTGACGGTCAGGTTGTCGACTTTCTCGGCTCGGTTCATTGCGTTGTCGATGTCGGTACCCCAGCGAACCTCTTCCTTGAGGTCTTTAAGGGTGTTCAACGTGTAGACAACATCGTCTGCGTTGAACTCTTCGCCGTCGGACCAGTTGATACCGGACCGAAGGTTGATAACCAACTCAGTGAAGTCGTCATTCCAGTCCCAACTCTCAGCGAGCCATGGGATAGTCTTGTCGTCAAACGCACTGTAGAAGGCGAGTGGCTCGAAGATTATGTTTGGACCAGACTGGTGGTTTGCGCCGATTGCGTAGGGGTTCCACAGCTCGTGATCTACGAAACGCCCCTCGGCTCCACCCAGGTAGCCGATGAACGTGTCATCACGAGCGATGTCTGCAATCTCGACGCTGCCTGCAGGCTCTTCAACCGGAGCCGTAGTTGCTGTTGCGGCAGGTGCAGAAGTAGCGACAGGCTGAGAGCCTCCGCCATCACCAGAGTCTTCATCGTCTCCACCACCACAAGCAATCGCCGCAAGTAGGGCGATTGAAAGCATGGCGAGGAAGAGAATTCTCCACCTCTCATTAAATGTCATGCTGACCTCCGAAAAAAATGTCAGACGCGAACTTAGATTAGCCGCCAAACGGCAGCTTTAACCTGTGGCAAGAATTTATATCTGAATCCAACTTGTGAGTCAACATTCACTTGTACGAATCACACACCGAAAATACCCTGACAGACATCCTTATTGAGGCTTTGTACGTAATCGCGCCGGATTGTGACTTCTACAGTAGGCGGAAGGATAACGGTGCCTTTTGTTGATCCACCAGACGTTTTAGGTTGTACATTAGACCGACCCGAATCCAACATAGCCATTAACGTAAACACTTGCTATCTTTGGTCGCCACAAGTCTAGATATGCCTGTGGTACGCAAAAGCCGGTAGATTTCGCCGTGAGCCGATAGAAACGAAGCGAGTTTTAGTCCGTGACAGAACAAACGCATGCTGTAGATAACTCTTCACCATCGAAACTCACCTCGATTTACCGCATATTGATGGGAATACTCGGACACTTTGTAGTGAAGCGGTTCTTGTTTTTCATTTTTGTGGTTTGGCTGGCGAGCACAATCATCTTCATAATTCCGCGGCTTTCTGGTCAGGACCCAGTGAAAGAAAAACTTCTTCTTGAGGCCCAGCGTGGCGGCGCAATGCAGACAGGTCTTGATGCGATGGCGAAGTCGTATCAGAAGCGATTTGGTCTCGATCAACCAA